>JAXDQF010000077.1:0-100268 GCA_034668025.1 Gammaproteobacteria bacterium
AGTCAATCGGCCGGATCTCGCTGATCTGGCAGCGCCAGTGCTTCACCAGGACGGCATCAAACCGCGCGCTGATCGAGCTCGCCGTCTGAGTGATGCCGATCCGCTGCGCAAACTGCAGGTCCTCGCACGGCGGGCGTACCGTTATCAAGTAAGCATCGTTGATGTTCGTCCACAGCACGATTTTGTACCGCGACACCGACTGCCAATTGTCGTAATGCCCCAGATAGGTGATGTGATCGACGGGATCTTTGGCGTACCGCAGGTAGCGGTCCAGCTGCTCCTGGTCCCGCTCTCGCCGAGGGATTCCGGAGCAGGCGGTAGTCAGCAGCGCCACAGCCAGCAAAATGCAGGGCTTCCAGGCGCTCATGACGGCAACGTCAACAAGGCAACAGGGAAACTCAGCAGGGCGTCTGCCAGTGTGACGGTCACCCGGCTACCGGCTTTTGCGGTGGCCACGGTCCGGCCATCGAGCAGATTCTTCAACTGCACAGACTCACCATATTCCTTTGGCAATTCAATCACCGTATCACCCCAGGCACTTTCGCCGAGGGGCGGCTCCTCACGCTCCGGTCCCAGCAGCCGCAGATATAACCGAGGTGCAATCGTCACAGCAAGCTTACCCTCGTGTCGACGAGCGAAAGCGCAGACGTTCGGCGCGTACTCGCCGCTGACACGCAAGGGAAGATACTCGCCGTCGCGGAACAGTGATTCGTGATCACGGCGGAACTGCAACACCTTCCAGGTCAGGAACAACTTGCAGCGCCCGTCGCGAATACCCGTGACCAACGACTCGATCAGGCCGCGGTCGACGCAGGAGTCCATGTCGATACTCTCGAGCTCGGCCAGCATCCGGCGGCGTTTGGGGTAGTCGACGGGGCGCCGGTTGTCCGGATCGACGAGTGAGAAATCCCACACCTCGTTGCCCTGGTAGATGTCCGGCACGCCCGGCGCGGTCAGCTTGCAGAGTGTTTGCGACATCGCGTTCAGTAATCCGAAGCGGCTGATGCGTCGCTGGAAGGCGATGAAGTCCGTGAGGAACAGATTGACATCCCGTTGCTCCAGCAGTACCCGTATGAACTGTAGCAACGCCTCTTCGTATTCCGCGTTGACGTTGGCCCAGCTGGTGCGGGACTTTGCCTCCCGCGCAGCCTTGATCATGTAGCCTTCGATGCGTTCCCGATAGGCGGTGAGTCCTGCCTCGTCGAGCTCTTCGAGCGGCCAGCTGCCAACCAGTGTCTGGTAGAGCAGATACTCGTCGTTGAGTGAAGGCGCCGGTTGGCCTTCCACCTCGCGTTTGCGCAGGCGGTTGATTCGCGTCCAGCGCTCGATGGTCTTGCGCCAGACTTGTGTCATCTCGGACAGTACATTGATGCGCGCCCGGACGTCCTCGGACCGTTTGGTGTCGTGAGTGGACGTTCCCAGCATTTCGTGCGGCCAGAAACGCGCGCGATGCTGTGAATCGGCATGGAATGCCCGGACCGTCGAACCATAGGCGTCGGGCTCGCCGCCCACCTCGTTCAACGAGGTCAGCCGGTTGAATCGGTACAGGGAAGTATCTTCGATTCCCTTGGCGGTGATGGGCGCCGTCACCTGCTGGAACTTCATCGCGAAGTTACGCAGTTGCCGCCGCAGCGATTCGGTTGCTACGGGCAGCTCCATGAGCAGGGCCGAGCGCACAAAGTCGAAGGCCGGGGCTTCGCCCGCGGTGCGCCGGCGCCGCGCGGACGCAATCGCCCAATCGATGTAGCGCTTGTCAGTATCCGATGCGGTGTTGCCAACATACGTTCGATATACGGGGAAGCAAGCGATCACTTCGGCCAGTGTCTGCCGAAGGATGTTGTAGGTTAAGTCGCGGGTATGTCGGTCAGCCTGCGCGATCCGGGTGAGTTGGTTGGCAACGACGCTGAGCTCCGATGCGAGCGATCTGCGCAGGATCATGTGCTGCGCATCGTAGGTGACGTTCGACCACTCGAGGGATTGCTCTATAAACGCATGGTAGACGCGATCCATGCGCGCTTTCGTTGCCGCATCCACCAGGAGGCGGTTGACGACGTTTGCGAAGTGATAGCCGGTTTCACCGTGAACCGGCCATGTCTGCGGGATGTGCTCGAAGGACGCGGTGATCTTCTCCGCGACCAGGTAGATCGGCAGATTGCGCTTTTGACCGGCCACGCCGAAGTCGGGAGGATCGGTCACGTCTGAAGCGGGGACCGCACCCGGACTCGCCGCAGAGCTCTGTGCAGTGCCCCGGAGCGCCGCTACCCGCCCCTGCAGACGGTGGAAGTACTGCTCCGGATCCCGCAACCCATCGGGATGATCAACGCGCAATCCGTCAATCCTGCCCGCACCGATCAGCTCAAACAGCAGCCGGTGGGTATTCTCAAACACCGTCAGATTCTCGACCCGCAGGCCGGCGAGGTCGTTTACATCGAAGAAGCGCCGGTAGTTGATTTCGTCCGGCGCAACCCGCCAGGAGGCCAACCGGTACGGCTGCACCTCGAGCAACTCGTGGAGGGCGTCAAAAGTGGCGCTGTCACCGGGAGTTCCGGCGAAGCTCTGCACGACATTTCCCAGGGCTTCGCCGACCGGCGGCTCCTGGCTGCACAGCACGATGAGCCGGCGCTTCAGGTTTTCCTTCGCCTCGTCGCGCTGCGCGATCTGCTCGTCGGTCGGGTCGTGCCGGTCCGCCAGCGATACGAAGCCGCGGCGCAGGTTCTCCAGCTCTCCGCTGTACGTCGTCGCCAGAACACGGTCGATGATGAGCGGGTAGGTCTGCGGATCGATCGGCAGCCGATGCTCGTGATAAAACACGGCGAATGAGCCCAGCTCGCGCTCGAAGCGCAGGACCAGCTCGCCTTTGTCGAGCACCACTCCGTAGGGATCGCCGAGCACCGGCACCAGGACCTTGCCCTTCAGGGCAGGATTGGCCGGATTCCACTCGATGTCGAAGTAGTCTGCATACTTCGAAGCCTGCCCGTTCTCGAGCACGTCCATCCACCAGGCATTGTCCGCGCCCATGATGCCAACATGGTTGGGCACGATATCGAGGATGTGCCCCATGTGGTGACTGCGCAGTGCCGCCACAAAATTCTCGAAGTCGGCGCGATCGCCGATCTCGGGGTTGAGTTGGTTGTGATCGACGACATCGTAGCCGTGCACGCTGCCGGCCCGTGCCTTGAAGTAAGGCGAACAGTAGACGTGGCTGATTCCCAGTGATGCGAGGTATGGGACGATTTCGGTGACGTCTTTGAACGTAAATGACTTGCTCAGCTGTACGCGGTAGGTGGCGCGCGGGATTTCAGCGCCGGGTGCCGGCTCGGGATCGCGCACGATCGACAGAACCGGTGCTTCCTGCAGCGGGGGTACGTCCAGCATCCCCGGAGTCCCGGGCACGGAAGGCTTCAGATCAGCCTCCAAGAGTGCCTCGCTCCAACAGCCAGGTCACACTCCATGGCGCCAGCTCATTCTTCGTTACCGTCTGGCGGATGTTTGGATGGGTCGCATAGATCAGGCGGCCCGCGGTCCGCCCCACGAGGCGCGCGGGCTCGTCGGCGAGATTGGCTATGAGGTGCAGCACCGAGCCTTCGGACAGCGCCCAGTCGACCGCGAAGGCGGCGCCGGCTTCGAGCTTGCTGCAGGCCCCGAAGCGGATCTGCGGCACCAGCGGGACGATGTCACGCTGGCGAATCATCAACAATCGCCGGTACAGGTCGAGCCAGTCTTCGTGGGCCGGCATGGTCAGCTTGCTCCAGTCGAGGCAGGCTGACTTCATGGTGGAGGCAATCGTCGGGTCGGGCAGGCGGTCCGAATGGGCTGGATCGCGGAACCGCTCGAAGTGGGCGAATTCTTTCTTCCGCCCCTCGCGCACCTTCGTGGCCAACTCCTGCTCGAAGTCGCAGAAGTACGGGAACGGTTCCGGCGCATTCCACTCCTCTCCCATGAAAAGCATGGGTGGGGACGGAGCAAGCAGCAACACCGCCGTCGCGGCCCGCAGCGCCTGCTCGTTCTTCACAATGTGACCCAGCCGCTCGCCCAGCGCCCGGTTGCCGATCTGGTCGTGATTCTGCAGAAAGATGACGAACGCGGTCGGTGGCAGATGGGCACTCGGCTCACCCCGCGGCTTCTTCTCGTAGTCGGAATGCTCGCCCTGATAGACGAAGCCTTCCGCCAGGCTGCGGCAGAGTTTCGCGTGAGGCTGCTCGGCGTAGTCCGAATAGTAGCCGTCCTTTTCGCCGGTCAGGATCGTGTGCAGACAGTGATGCACGTCGTCATCCCATTGCGCATCGTATTTGCTGCTGCGTCCGGGTGCGCCCAGGAAGCGCGCCTGATTCGCCCCATTCTCCAACACCAGATAGATGTTGCGGTCGCCGCCGGCATAGGCACGCGCGGATTCGGCAATCTCCGTCATGATGTGCTTCTTGCTGTCGTCCATGATGGCGTGAACCGCATCAAAGCGCAGTCCGTCGAAGTGGTATTCCTCGAGCCAATACAACGTGTTGTTGATGAAGAATTCGCGGACCGGGCCGGCATGCTCGCCGTCGAAGTTGATTGCTTCACCCCAGGGTGTGTGGTGGCGCGAAGTGAAGAACTGGGGCGCATACATTCCGAGGTAGTTGCCCTCGGGCCCGAAATGGTTGTAGACGACGTCCAGCATGACGGCGATGCCGCGTTTGTGGGCCTCTGCGATGAAGGACTTCAATTCATTCGGCGTGCCGTAGGCTGACTCGGGAGCGAACTGCAGCACACCGTCGTAGCCCCAACCGCGCTTGCCCGGAAAGTCGGCAATGGGCATCAGCTCGATGACATTGATGCCCAACTCGACCAGATGATCCAGGCGGGCCTGAGCGCCGGCAAAGGTCCCTTCGGGACTGAACGTACCGACATGCAACTCGTAAACAACGGCTTCGTGCCAGGGACCGCTGTGCCATCCGTCGTCGGTCCAGTTGAAATCGGTTGGATCGACGACCTGGCTGGGGCCATGGACATCCTCGGGGTTCCGCCGTGATGCCGGATCGGGCACTTCGTTTTCGCCGTTGATCCGGTAGCGGTACAGGGAGCCTGCTCGGGCCTTCTCGGTGATGATCTCGTAGTAGCTGTCATCCAGCCGGGTCATCGGCAGAACCTGCGCAACACCCTTGCCGTCGTCCAGCGAGAGATCGACCCTGCGGGCACCGGGTGCCCACAGTCGGAACCGGACCCGGCCATCGTCCGTGAACTCCGCCCCGAAGGGCATTCCATGGCGTCGCTTTGTCACCTGTATGCGGTCTCCCTCAGGAGAGCCAGTGAGCGGCCCTGCAATGGGTAGAGCGTGCCTGCTTCGTGCCGGCGCTGCTCAAACGGCAAAGCATCCGCGGAGGTGTCGAGCACCGTCCACCAGGCCTTGTCGGTGATGAATTGGGGCAGCACGAAGGGAATCTCCTCGTGGTGGGCATTGAATAGCAGCATAAAGTTGTTGTCGGTCACGGGACGGCCGCGCTTGTCGCTCCGCTCAATGGCTGCACCTGCAAGATATACGCCCAGGCAGCGGGCAAAGTGCTGATTCCACTCCGTCTCGGTCATCTCGGTGCCTTCAGGCGTGAGCCAGACAATTTCCTTCAGTCCTTCGACATTGATGGCATTCGCCCGCAGGAACCGCCGGCGGCTGAAAACGGCGTGGCGGCGTCGCAAGCCGATCATGTGCGCCACGAAGTCCAGGAATTCGCGCTGCTCTTCGTCGAGGTTCCAATCCACCCACGAGGTCTCGCTGTCCTGACAATAGGCGTTGTTGTTGCCGTTCTGGGTGCGGCCCAGCTCATCTCCCGCCAACACCATGGGCACACCCTGGGAGAGCAGCAGGGTCGCCATGAGATTGCGTCTCTGTTGGGTCCGCAGCTTGCGGATGAGGGGATCGGCCGCCGGACCTTCCACCCCGCAGTTCCACGAGCGGTTGTCGTTGCTGCCGTCCCGGCTGTCTTCCCCGTTGGCCGCGTTGTGCTTTTCGTTGTAGCTGACGAGGTCCTGCAGAGTGAAGCCGTCGTGGGCGGTGACGAAGTTGATCGAGGCGTGGGGTTTGCGGCCGCTGGCTTCGTACAGATCGGACGATCCCGTGAACCGGCGGGCGAAGTCCCCAATGAGCCCGCCATCCCCCTTCCAATAAGCCCGCATGGTGTCGCGATACTTGTCGTTCCACTCATTCCAGCCGGGCGGAAAGTTGCCAACCTGGTAGCCGCCGCTGCCAATGTCCCAGGGCTCGGCAATGAGCTTCACCTGCGACAGGACGGGGTCCTGGCCAATGGTGTCGAAGAAAGAACCCAGACGGTCCACATCGAACAACTCCCGGGCCAGCGCTGAGGCCAGGTCGAAACGGAAGCCATCCACGTGCATCTCGAGCACCCAGTACCGCAAGCTGTCCATGAGCAACTGCAATACACGCGGGTGCTGGAGGTTGAGAGTGTTGCCCGTCCCCGTGAAATCCATGTAGTAACGGGGATCGTCCGGCACCAGCCTGTAGTAGGCCGCATTGTCGATTCCGCGGAACGACAATGTTGGACCCATCTGGTTGCCTTCGGCGGTGTGGTTGTACACGACATCGAGAATGACCTCGATGCCAGCCGAATGCAGCGACTTCACCATCGTTTTGAATTCGCTCACGCGCCCGGTTGCCGAGAACCGCATCTCGGGCGCGAAAAAGCCGATGGTGTTGTAGCCCCAGTAGTTGCGGAGTCCTTTCTCGAGCAGGTGCCGGTCGTCGAAAAACGCGTGTACCGGCATCAGTTCCAGAGTTGTGATTCCGAGCCGCTGCAGATGCTCAATGACCGGTGCAGTAGCCATCCCTGCGTAGGTGCCGCGCAGTTGGGGCGGCACTTGCGGATGGCGCATGGTCATTCCGCGAACGTGCGCCTCGTAAATAACCGTGTCATGCCACGGCACCCGCGGCGGTCGGTCGTCGCCCCACGTAAATGCGGGATCGATGACGCGGCTCTTGGGGGTGCCATGCGCGCTATCGCGCTTGTCGAACGAAAGGTCTGCCTTGCTGTGACCTACGCGATAGCCGAAGTGAGCGTCGCTCCAGACCATGTTTCCCTGGAGGTGCTTGGCGTACGGCTCGATCAGCAGTTTGTTGGGGTTGAAGCGGTGGCCCCTTTCAGGGTCATAAGGCCCATAAACGCGATAACCATACAACAATCCCGGGCGCGCCTCGGGGAGGTAGGAGTGCCAGATCTCGTCCGTTCGCTCGCGCAGCAGGATGCGTTGGACTTCGTGCCGGCCGCTCGGGTCAAAAATACACAACTCGACCTTCTCGGCGTTCGCCGAAAACACCGAGAAGTTCACGCCTTCTCCATCCCAGGTGGCTCCCCGGGGATAGGGCTGTCCAGGCCACACCGCCCTGATGGGGCGCGTCTCAACTGTGGCCTGTTGGTCCATCGATCGCGTGGCTCCTATTGGATGAAGGCGATGAGCGCGCGCAGGGGAATGGGAGTCCAGTCCGGACGATTCCCCAGCTCATAGCGGGTTTCGTAGAGAGCCTTTTCCACCTCGAACAGTTTCAACAGGGGCAAAACCGCGTCCAACGAATGGTAGATGCCGGCCGGCCGCGCTATCGAGTCATACGTCGAAACAAACGTGCTGCTGACCTCGTGCTCCCATTTTTCAACCAGCCCATCCCACCTTCCGCAGTCCTCTGCCGACTGCACGTTGCAACGCTGCATGGCGGTTCGGCGCGCGTAAGTGAACGAACGCAGCATTCCAGCCACGTCGCGCAGGGGTGAGTGTTTGACCCGGCGTTCCGCCAGCGGCCGGGCGGGCTCGCCTTCGAAGTCCACGATGATGAAATCATTGCGCTTCAGCAGCACCTGGCCGAGGTGGTAGTCGCCATGGTGGCGGGTCTTGAGGCCCTGCGGCGGGTCGGGTACCGCTGCCTCAATCCGCTTCAGCAGAGTTTCGCGCTGCGACAACAGGAATTCAGCTTCCGGAACGATCGCAGCCGGCAGTTGTGAAAGACGCTCCGCCAGCATGTCCAGCGTCTTCTGCGCCTCGCTGCGTACATTGAGCAACCATCCGGAGACGTCCTGCGGCCGGATCGGCTCCGGTGAGAAGGCCTCGTCTGAGGTCGGGGTTGCGAGTGCCCTGTGCAGCTCTGCTGTCCGCGTCGCCAGCGTCTTGACCAACTCGAGATAAGCACCGTGAGCGTCTTCAGCCATTGCAACGTCTGTGCGGCGCTCTTCGAGAAATCGAACGAGATAGTTGACCGTGTAATCCCAACCATCGCCCTGGTTCATCACGAAGGCTTGCAGCAGCGCCAAAGTCACTATCCGGCCGTCGTGATGCCGATACTCGGCTGCTCCGGCCACCGGCACGATGTTGGGGAAGCGAACGACTTCGGTGAGATAACGGCCGATCTCGAGCTCCGGATTGATGCCGGACTGCAGGCGGCGATAGAACTTGAGGAAGAACATTTCGCCCACACGCACCGTCGTGTTGCTGCTCTGGCCGGCCGTCTGGCTGATCGTCAGAGGTGATGCGGGATCGCCTCTGAGTTGCGAGTACATTTGCGTCGCAGACAGTCGAACGACACCGCGTTCGGTTCTGATATCGGCCCCTTTGCCAATCCCCTCGACGACGGATCTGCAGAAGTTCTCATCCGAGGTGGCATCTGCCAATACACCAACGGTCGCCTGCCGGCGCACGCGAGCGATTGCACCCTGCTGCAATTTCTGCCAGCGGCTTTCATCAGTGTCCTCGTAGGCGATGGCGAACGGGAGGAAATACAGTGCTTTCGTGGAGTTGCTCTCCACTTCAAACACGCCGGCCAGCCAGCGGCCGTGCTCGGTTTCCCATTCGCCGTTGTCGCCGAGGTGCGCGCGTTTGATTGCCGCACCTTTGCCGGCGTACCAACGCTGTGAGGCGATGTACTTCGGCGCCACGACGGTTTCCAACTGCTCGCGCAGCTTGGTCGCCAGTCCCATGCGCCAATTGGCAACCCGTTCCGGGAAGAAGCTGGTCCAGCCATCGAACAGGACCAGGAACGGCAGGTCCTCCCGCTGCAGCCGCTCATCGTGCCAGGACGGCGCCGCCACTTCCTTGCTCAGCTGGAACCAGTAGAAACCATAGCCCTGCAGCGTCAGGAGGTAGGGCAGCTCGCCGACGGGGGGGAATGGCGTGCGTCCTATCAGCTCGATGGGGACGGTGCCCTTGAACTCGGCCAGGTCAACTTCAACCGGTTGGGCCGAGCGGGCCAGGTTGACCACACACAGGATGACATCGCCCTGATATTCACGCAGGTAGACCAGGACCTTGCGATTGCCCGGGCGAATGAACCGGAGCGTCCCGCGCCCGAATGCCTGCGAGCCCTTGCGGACCTGCAGCATGCGTTTCATCCAATTGAGCAGGGAGGAGCGGTCGCGAGTCTGCGCCTCGACGTTGACCGACTCGTATCCGTAGATCGGGTCCATGATCGGTGGCAGAAACAGCTGCTGCGGATCTGCCCTGGAGAAGCCGGCGTTACGATCAGGACTCCATTGCATGGGAGTGCGGACGCCGTTGCGATCTCCCAGGAAGAAGTTGTCGCCCATCCCGATCTCGTCGCCGTAATAAATAATCGGCGCGCCCGGCATGGACAGCAGCAGGCTGTTCATCAGCTTGATCCGATCCGGGTCGTTCTCCATCAGGGGCGCGAGACGTCGGCGGATTCCCAGATTCAAACGGGCGCGAGGATCAGCCGCGTACATCTTGTACATGTAGTCGCGTTCGCGACTGGTGACCATTTCGAGTGTGAGCTCGTCGTGGTTGCGCAGGAAAATCGCCCATTGGCAGTTTTCCGGGATATCGGGCGTCTGCTCCATGATCTCGACGATCGGGTGACGATCCTCCTGGGCGATCGCCATGTACATGCGGGGCATGAGCGGGAAGTGGTATGCCATGTGGCATTCGTCGCCGTCGCCGAAGTAGTCACGGACGTCTTCAGGCCACTGGTTTGCCTCCGCGAGCAGCATGCGATCGGCATACCGATCGTTGATGACCTTGCGGATGCGTTTGATGACGTCGTGCGTCTCGCGCAGGTTTTCGTTATTGGTGCCGTCCCGTTCAATGAGGTACGGAATGGCGTCTAGCCGCAGCCCGTCGACACCCTGGTTGAGCCAGTATTCCATGATGTGGATGACGGCTCTCACCACGTGTGGATTGTCGAAATTCAGATCGGGCTGGTGACTGAAGAAGCGATGCCAGTAGTAGGTCTTGGCAACCGGGTCCAGTGCCCAATTCGAAATCTCCGTGTCGCGGAAGATGATCCGCGTGTCCGAGTACTTATCCGGTGAGTCGCTCCAGACGTAGTAGTTGCGTTTGGCAGATCCCGGGGGCGATCGACGTGAGATCTGGAACCACGGATGAGCGTCCGATGTGTGATTGATCACCAGCTCCGTGATGACGCGCAAACCGCGGCGGTGCGCCTCGGTTACGAAATTCTTGAAGTCCTCGCGCGTGCCGTACTGCGTATGGATATTGTGGTAGTCAGCAATGTCATAGCCGTCATCCTTCCCGGGGGACGGGTAGAACGGCAGCAGCCAAATAGTGTTCACCCCGAGGTCCTGGATGTAGTCCAGCTTTCGGGTGAGGCCCACGAAATCGCCTACGCCATCCTCGTTGCCGTCGAAGAACGCGCGGACGTGAACCTCGTATATGACGGCGTCTTTGTACCAAAGAGGGTCGACCGCAGGCCGATCTTCTACCTGTGCGTTCATCAAGCTCTCTCATTAATTTGGCGCAAATAACCTTCGGTTATTTCCGCAGACATTGCCAGTCGCCCGCACCCTACGCGGGCCGGGCAAAAAACGCCGGTTTTTGTGGGGCCGCCTAGGCCTGCTGCTCCGGTGCTTGTCGCACAGCACCCGCGGGACAAAGCAAGGACTGTGCCCATCCGGGTGATCCTGCGGTGCGGTCGCGTAGCGCTATAGAAAGTAGTCGAAGTCTTTCTCGGACCTGACTCGGCGGCGGATTCGGAAGATATGTGCCGGGGAACGGGCCGGGTCCAAAGACACGAAGTTTCGGGGTCCTTGCCATAGGAAGCGTGCGCCCGACAGCAGGTCGTGGACTTGGAAGGGTCCGGTATCGGGCAGGCCCAGCGTCTGCAGATCGAGTTGCAACCAACCGGCCTGGGTGTGGTGGGGATCGACGTTCGCAACTACGAGAACTGAGTCGCCGCCTTCCTTGGTTTTGCTGTAGGCGATCAGAGTGTCATTGTCCGTGACATGAAACTTCAGGCCGCGGTCGCTCTGTAACGGTGCGTTTTCGCGGCGGATGCGATTCACGAGGGCGATGAAGTCACGCAGGCTGGCCGGGTCGTCCAGGTTCCACTGACGGATCTGGTACTTCTCCGAGTCGAGGTATTCCTCGCTGCCCGGCTCCCGCGCGCGCGCATCCATGAGCTCGAAAGCCGGTCCGTAGATGCCGTAGCTGGCGCCGAGCGTGGCAGCCAGCACCAGGCGAACCATGAATCCGGCACGACCGCCGAACTGCAGGTACTCCGGGAGAATGTCTGGCGTGTTGGGCCACAGGTTGGCGCGAAAGAAGTCGCTGACTGGCGGCTGGCTCAGCTCGGTGAAGTACTCCATCAGCTCGTACTTCGAGTTCCGCCAGGGGAAGTAGTTGTACGACTGCGTGAAACCCAGCTTGGCCAGCCGGTACATCACCTTGGGGCGGGTAAAGGCCTCCGCCAGGAAGATGACATCGGGGCGCAGCCGGCGGATCTCCCCGATCAGTCCTTCCCAGAATGGAAAGGGCTTGGTGTGCGGATTGTCCACGCGGAAAATCCGGATACCCTGCGAGATCCAATATTCGATGACCGTGCGCAGCTCGGTGCTCAGCGCCTTGCCGGCTTCCGACTCGAAATGAAACGGGTAGATGTCCTGATACTTCTTCGGCGGATTCTCCGCGTACTGAATGGAGCCGTCGGGCCGCTTGAGAAACCACTCCGGATGCTCGCGGACATAGGGATGGTCCGGTGAGGTCTGGAAAGCGATGTCCAGCGCGATCTCGATCCCGTGCTCGCCGGCATTGGCGATCAACCGTTTGAAATCCTCCAACGTGCCCAACTCTGGATGGATCGCCTTGTGGCCCCCCTCGGTGCCGCCGATGGCCCAGGGACTGCCGGGATCCCCCTTGGCCGACTTCGGATTGTTGTTGGGGCCTTTGCGCTCGGTGATCCCGATGGGATGAATGGGAGGCATGTACAGAACATCGAAGCCCATCGACGCGACGTACGGCAACAACTTCTGAACGTCCGCAAACGTGCCATGTTTCCCGGGCTCCGTGGCGGCTGAGCGGGGAAACATCTCATACCAGGTTGAATACCGTGCACGTTCGCGGTCGACCTCAACTTCGAGCGGTGTGTCCCAGTTCAGGACGATGTCCGGATCCGGATAGCGGCGCTCCAGCTCGCGAGTCGATTCTGTCTGTGACAGCGCGACCCGGGCTTCAATGTCACGCCGGGTATCGATGATCGCGGCCGCCCATTCGCGTAAGCGCTGGGAGTCCGTGCCGTGCGCGCGCTCCGCCATGCTTTCGGCGAGCTGGGCGCCCGTTTTCAAATCGAGTTGGATGTCCTGCCGGGCTTCATACTTTTTCAGCAGTCCCCGGCGCCAGGATTCGAGGTGATCAACCCAGGCGGACACTGAGTACAGGTAGCTGCCGAGCTGCTGCACTGTGAATTCGGCCCGAAAGCGATCGTTGCCGAGGGGCTTCATGGGGAGCTTGTGCCACTCGGTGGCGCTGTCATGCCGGTACATCAGCATTGCGGTCACTTGATCGTGACCGTCCGTGAAGACGTCAGCTTCGACTACAACGGTCTCGCCGGTCGTGCGCTTGATGGGAAACCGCCCACAGTCGATCCGCGGCGTGACATTCTCGATGACAACTCGAACCTTGGAGGCACTCACGGTCCGGCACACTCACTCTGGCGTGAGTATCAGCACCCCCAGCGGTGGCAGGCGCAGGTTCAGCGAATGGAAATGCCCATGCGACGGCAACGGGGACGACTCGATGACACCGAAATTTCCGATGCCGCCACCCCAGTAGTCCTTGGCATCGCTGTTGAGCCGCTCGCGCCACTTGCCGCCGCGCGGGACGCCGATCTGGTAGTTGTCCCGCGATACCGGTGTGAAGTTCAACGCAACCAGCGTGACATCGCCGGGCCTCTTGCCCTTGCGCAGGTAGATCAGGACACTCATGTCCCCGTTGTTGCAGTCGATCCACTGGAAGCCATCGGCGGAGAAATCCAACTCCCACAATGACGGAGTGTCCTTGTAGAAGTGGTTCAGGTCGCGCATCCAGTGTTGCACGCCCGCGTGCTGTGGATATTGCAACACGTGCCATTCGAGGCTGGAGTCGTGGGTCCATTCGCGCACCTGGCCGAACTCGCAGCCCATGAACAGCAGCTTCTTGCCGGGATGGGTCCACATGTAACCCAACAGCAGGCGCAGATTGGCAAACCGCTGCCACTCATCGCCGCTCATCTTGCCGATCAGCGAGCCTTTGCCGTGCACGACCTCATCGTGTGAGATCGGCAGCACGAAGTTCTCGGTGAATGCGTACCAGATGCTGAAGGTGAGCGTGCCGTGTTGGTATTTCCTGAACAGCGGCTCCGTCTGGAAGTACTTCAGCGTGTCGTGCATCCAGCCCATGTTCCATTTTTCGCCGAAGCCCAGGCCGCCCAGATAAGTGGGTCGGGAGACCATGGGCCACGCGGTGGACTCTTCGGCAATGGTCTGGGTGCCGCCGTAGTCGCGGTAGACGGCCAGGTTGAGCTGCTTCAGGAAATCGACCGCCGCCAGGTTCTCGCGGCCCCCGAACTGATTGGGGACCCACTCGCCTTCCTTGCGCGCATAGTCCAGATACAACATGGACGCAACCGCATCCACGCGCAGGCCGTCGATGTGATACTTCTCGAGCCAGAACAGGGCGCTGCTGCCCAAGAAATCGCGGACCTCGGCGCGACCATAGTTGAAAATCGAGCTGTTCCACTCCGGGTGGAAGCCTTGGCGCGGATCGGCATGCTCATAGAGATGCGTGCCGTCGAAGTAAGCGAGGCCGTGCTCATCCGATGGAAAATGTGACGGGACCCAGTCGAGAATTACACCGATGCCGCGGCGGTGGAGGTAATCCACGAAGTACATGAAATCCTGCGGCGTGCCGTAGCGCGAGGTGGGCGCAAAGTAGCCGGTGACCTGGTAGCCCCAGGAACCATAGAACGGATGCTCCATGATGGGCATCAGCTCGACGTGGGTGAAGCCCATTTCGACGACATAGTCACTGACGGCATGCGCCAGCTCGCGATAGTTCAGCGAGCGGTTGTGCTCTTCCGGTATGCGTCGCCACGAGCCGACGTGCAGCTCATACACCGATTGTGGGCCGTCCAGAGCATTCTTCCGGGCCCTGGTTTGCATCCATTCCTGGTCTCCCCATTCATAGGAGAGATCCCAGACCACGGATGCGGTCCGTGGGGGCACTTCGCAGCGGAACGCAAAGGGGTCACTCTTATTGACCGTGTAACCCTGGTTCTTCGATACGATGTGATACTTGTACAAAGCGCCGGGGCGGACGCCACGCAGGAGCCCTGACCAGATGCCGGACGAATCGGCTCGGGCTTCGAGAGGATTCGACTGAGGGTTCCAACCGTTGAAATCTCCAACCACGGAAACGTAGGCCGCATTAGGGGCCCAGACGGCGAACTCGGTGCCTTGTTCTCCAGCCGCTCCTACAGCGGTCGGATGGGCACCCAGCTTCTCGTATGAGCGGTAATGCGTGCCTTCGCGGAAGAGATAGATGTCTTGTTCCGTTAGCACAGGTAGAGTTTAGCAAGACCCATGCCTACCCAGGCCCACATTGGGCTTCGAAACATCTAAGAATGACGATTTACATGCCGACTTTCATGCAAAAGCCCACTGCACCTCCAAAAACCGCTCCGGTCGTGATTGGCCACCGCGGCGCCTGTGGTTATGTGCCCGAGCACACGCTCACCTCGTATTTCATCGCAATGCAGGACGGCGTCGACTATGTCGAGCCGGACCTCGTCATGACTAAGGACGGTGTCCTCGTGGCGCGACACGAGAACGAGATTGGTGGCACGACGGATGTTGCTCAGCGGCCGGAATTTGCGGAGCGCCGCGCCAAGAAGACCATCGACGGCGTCGTCCACGACGGCTGGTTCACGGAAGACTTCACGCTCGCCGAGTTGAAAACATTGCGTGCGCGGGAGCGGATTCCGGAGATCCGGCCAGGCAATACCCGTTTCGACGGTCAGTTTCAGGTTCCGACATTTGAGGAAATTCTGGCGTTGGTCGACGGTGTGCACAAGCAGCGCGAAATGAACGCGAAGCAACTCGGAAACCCGGCGCCGAAGCGCATCGGGGTCTATCCGGAGACCAAGCATCCAACGTATTTCCAGGGCATCGGACTGCCCATGGAAGAGCTGCTGGTGAAGACACTTGATCACCACGGCTACAAAGGTCGGGATGGCCTCGCCATCATCCAATGCTTCGAGGTCGCGAATCTCAAAGCCATGCGCCGGATGACGGAGTTGCCCATCGTGCAGCTGATGGAGGCTGAAGGCGGTCCGTATGACTTCGTAGCCAAAGGTGTCAAACGGACGTATCGCGAAATGACTACACCGTCAGGGTTGGCCGAGGTTGCCACCTATGCAACGGCCATCGGGCCGCACAAGTTGATGCTCATTCCGCTGAAGGCTGACGGTACGCTCGACGACCCCTTGCCGCTGATTCACGCTGCTCACGCGGCGGGACTCGGAGTGCATGCCTACACCTTTCGAGCCGAAAACCAGTTTCTGCCGAAGGATCTACGCTCCGATGCGGATCCGCATCACCTGGGCGATCTGCAAAGTGAGCTGAAGGTTTACCTGAATGCCGGGCTGGATGGGTTTTTCACCGACCATGCCGACTACGGCGCCAAGGCGCGGGATGCCTTTGTATGAGCCTGAAAATTGAGCTGACGGCACTGGAGGCGCGGGTCATCGGGTGTTTGATTGAAAAGGCGATTACCACACCGGACCAGTATCCGCTGTCCCTGAACGCGCTGGTCAACGCCTGCAATCAGAAGAGCAACCGTGAGCCGGTGATGGACCTGAGCGAGTCAACGGTCCAACAGACGGTGGATGCGCTTTCAAAGAAGCATTTCGTGATGGAGAAGTCCGGCTTCGGCAGCCGGGTGCCGAAGTATCAGCATCGCTTCTGCAACACGGAGTTCGGCACTCTGAAGCTCGACCCGCAGGAGTTGGCCATCGTCTGTGAGCTGCTCGTGCGGGGCCCGCAGACACCGGGAGAGTTGCGGACCCGGGCAAGTCGTATGGCGCCTTTTGGTGAGACCTCCGAAGTTGAGTCGGCGCTGACGCGGCTCCGGGATCGTGCCGACGGGCCGTTCGTCGTGCAGTTGGCGCGTGAGCCGAATCGGCGGGATTCGCGGTGGGCGCACTTGTTCAGTGGGCCGGTTGCGGATGCCGCTCCCGTTGGCGAGGCGACCCGGTCCGCGTCCCAGTCGGATGAGGGGGCGGCTGCGCCTGCTGAAGTTGATTTTCCCGCCGTGCGCAACGATGACCGGCTCGCCAGGGTGGAGCGGGAGGTTGCGGCTTTGCGCGCCGAGTTGGATGAGTTGAAACGGCGACTGGGAGATTAATGTCGGTCGCGTTGGCGCGCGCCTGGTCAATGTCGCGCTCACCGGCGCGCTGAATTAATTCGTAGTGCGGCGGCGGCCGCTGCCCACAAACACCAGCGATCCGGCGGCGGCTTCCCCGACGGCATTTCTGGCAGTGGTCTCGAGAATGCTGCGTGCCCGGGCGGCGGCTGCATGAGCTTCTTTCTCCGCGTCCTGAGTCTCCACCGGGTAGGCAAGCAGATAGCCCTGTACACCGATGGGGCCGCAATGCGAGAGGAATTCCAACTGCGCGGGCCGCTCGACTCCTTCAGCAATGACCTGCAGTCCGAGCCCGTGGCACAAGGCGACGATGGAGCGCACGATGGCGGCGGAGCGCGGGTTCGAGTCGACACCCTCGACCAGCATCCGGTCCAGTTTGACGCGGGTGATGGGCAACTGCTCCAGGGAGGTCAGGGACGAATAGCCGATGCCGAAGTCGTCCAGGGCGATTGAAACACCCAGCTCGCGCAGGCGCCGCAGCGAATCCACGGTCGTAGGCCCCGTTTGAAACACGGTTTCCGTCAGCTCCAGCTCCAACGCGCTGGCGGGCAGGCCTGTGACTTCGAGCGCGCGCGCGATGTGCTCACAGAAGTCGCTTTCGAAGAACTGGGGGGCGGAGATGTTGATTGCGACACTGGCGCGATGCCAGCCCTGGGCACGCCAGGCGGCCACGGTCGAAGTGGCCGAGCGCAGCACCCAGTCCGTCAGCTCGTGTATCAAGCCGGTCTTTTCGGCGATGTGAATGAATTCGGTGGCGGTCGCGACCCGGCCGTCGGGCTTGCGCCAGCGAAGCAGGGCCTCGAGACCGGTGACCTCGAAAGTATGCAAAGCGATCTGCGGTTGGAACATGAGCATGAGGTCGCCGGCCTCAACGGCGCGACGCAATGACTGTTCCAGGCGGAAGCGCTGTGCGGCAGCGTCATACAGTGCCGGCTTGTACAGGGCGTAACGATTTCTGCCGAGCTCCTTTGCCCGGAACAGAGCGACGTCAGCCGCTCGAAGTAGCTGCTCTGCGTCGTCGGCGTGATCCGGGTACATGCTGGCGCCGACACTCGCGCTGGTTGCCAACAGGCGGCCGTCAATGGTCAACGGCTGTTGGAGAGTCGTCACGATGTCGGCTGCGCGGGCTTCGACTTCATCAACAGACTTGATGTCTTCGAGCAGGATGGTGAACTCGTCGCCGCCCAGGCGAGCGAGGAGGCCGCGTCCCTTGGCAGCCTCGCGCAGTCGCTCGGCGATTCCCTGCAACACACGGTCACCGTAGTTGTGGCCGAGCGTGTCATTGATCGACTTGAAATTGTCCACGTCTACGAACAGCAGCCCGAGCTTTTGACCGGTCGCTGTCGCCCGCGCCAACGCGCCACCCAGTCGTGCCGATAACTGGCGCCGGTTGGGCAACTGTGTCAGCGGATCGTGATGCGCGAGGTGGTGCAGTTGTCGGGTGCGCTCTGCCACGTGCCGTTCGAGCTCGGCCTGGTGAGCGCGCAGCTCGGCTTCGGCGCGGGAGATTTGTGCCGCCATCGTGTTGAAGGATTCGGCCAGCGCGTCGATCTCTGCCGATCCGCCGCGGGGTGCGCGGGCACCGCGGTTCCCGGCGGCCTGCAGTTTGGTTGCGGCAGTCAACCGTCGGACGGGCACGCTGATGCTCATGACTAACAGTACTGACACTATGAGAACGACACCCAATACGGCAACGTCTGTCTTGGTCAGCGTCTGCTGCGCCACTTCAGCGGAAGTCGCGGCTCGGGCAGCTGCGTCCATCAGCCCGCGCCGCGCAGGCTCCTGGAGGTATTGCTGCACTCCGGCGGTGAGAGCCGCGCTCTCTTCCAGAAACTGACGCCGCGCGGCGTCGTTGGTTGCATCGAATTTGTCGATGACCTGGCGCAGTTTGATGGCCTGTGCGAAGTCCTGTTTCTCGAGATCCAGCCAGTTGCGCCCGGGTGAGCGCTGGAGCTCGGTGTTGTGGGCTTCCAACGCCGCGACAAACTCGTGCTCGCGCTGTGCGATGACCGGTGACGCCGCGAAGTTGCCCCGAACCGCATTGATGGCGGATGCGAGCTCCGAGAGCGAGCGGGTGGCCACAACCTGGCTGCCGTTGATCGCCAGTCCCGCACCGCCCGCGGAGTTGATTCGCTGTTGGACCCGATCGAGCGCGGCGTAGCGCTGCTCGAGCCATTCGGCCCGTTGGGATGCATGTTTGGCCAGATCACGGCCATGCTCCATGTGACTGGTCAGTTGCGGAAGCAACTGAGCACCCGGTGGCGTAGCGGCCGCCGATTGATTTGCGGGCCGTTGAAAGTAGGTGAGAACCGCAGCATCGAGCGCGTCGCCGGCAGTCGTGATGCTGCCGAGCCCTGAGCTGCGGCCGCTCTGCAGATATTCGATGACAGCCCGGTCGTAGGCCATCAGGTCGGCGCCAACGTCACCCGCCCTTTGTGCCAGAGGCTCGTGCTCGGTCTGCATGCTCCGGACCGACTCGACGGCGACGCGGGTTGTCCGGCTGGCCAGGATGTGACCCCAGACGATGACTGCGGAAACGGCGGCGAGGCCGAGGGCCAGGCGGCCCCCGATCCCGAGCCGCAGCCGGAATCGATTGTCCCCGCCCGGCAGTGCCCGGGGTGTCACAGCCGCTCGGGCGGCCGCGATGGAATCGGCCGTTTCAAGGGGTATTTCTTGCATGAGACATAAGCCACGGCACTGCGAAGTGCCTGCTTGCCCCGAGCGGTTTTGAGTGTCAAAGCATCATGCGGGGAACATGGCTGCCACTTCCGTGCAAGCCATCGCAGAAAGTACAACGGTAACCGGACCTGTACAGCCGTTTCACAGTCCCAACCGGCCGCATCTCAATGGGCACAGAACTATTTCACAGTTGATTTATAATGCCGTCATGAAGATGAGGGGACCATGACCGAGATCGCTGACACTTTCGACTCGGCTTTTACAAAAGCTGTCGACCTCGGGAATCGGCTGGCCGATAAGGACAAGGATGCCGACCTCTGGGACATTGCGGACGGCCTGCTGGCCGGCGCCCTGCAGTATTGGCTGTACTCGCGCCAACCCTGCGGCGATCCGCGTTGCCAGGACTGTATGCCCATCAGTACGGCGGAAGGCCGCATGGCGGAGCTCAAACGCCTGATGGAGCAACTCGCGGCTGAAAGCGAGTATTTCCACACGCCAACGGATGCTAATGCGGGCCGAGCGTAGTTTTTCCTCCGGCGCGTAGCGCCGCTATATGTTGCCGGTCGCTTCGACCGGCAGGACAGTTGGGCGCAGCCCATGAGGAGTAGTACTGCCTAAACGGCCGCTGCAGCGGTTGTGGCGATACTGGTGGTACTTGCGACTTCCTGCAGCGCCTGCTCAAACAGGTTGAATCCTTCCTTCAACAGTGCGTCTGAAATTGTCAGGGGCGCGAGGAAGCGAATGACATTTCCGTAGATGCCGCAGGAGAGCAGGATCAGCCCCTTCCTCGCGGCGGCCTGGACCAACTGCTTGGTCAACTCCGCATCCGGCTGATCGGCGCTGCAGTTCTTGACGAGCTCAATGGCCACCATCGCGCCTACGCCGCGCACTTCCCCGATGCTGGGAAACCTGACCTGCAGGCCGCTGAGGCGCGATGTCATGAACTTGCCGATGTGATTGGAGCGCTGGAGCAACTGCTCTTCCTTGATCACGTTGAGTACTGCGAGGCCGGCAGCGCACGCCAGCGGCGAACCCGCGAACGTCCCGCCGAGTCCTCCCGGCAACGGTGAGTCCATGATGTCGGCTTTGCCAATCACGGCTGACAACGGGATACCGCCCGAGACGCTCTTGGCGATGGTCATGAGGTCCGGCTCAACTGCCGAGTACTCAACAGCGAACATCCGGCCCGTGCGGCCGAACCCGGTCTGGATCTCATCAACAATCAGCAGGATGCCGTGTTGGTCGCACAAACCTCGCAGCTTGCGCAGCAGCTCGACGGGTGCCTGGTAGAAGCCGCCTTCTCCCAGGACCGGCTCGATGACGATGGCGGCCACTCGCGCCGGATCAACATCGGCTTTGAACAATCCATACAGCGCCTCCAGCGAGTCTTCCACGGTGATTCCGTGGTAGGCCATCGGAAACGGTACGTGGTAGACCTCGGGCATCATCGGTCCGAAACCGGCTTTGTAGGGCTGGACCTTGCCGGTCAGGCTGATGCCCAGGTAGGTACGGCCGTGGAAGCCGCCGGAGAAGGTGATGATCGCCGCGCGCTTCGTGTGATAGCGCGCGATCTTCACGGCATTTTCGATCGCCTCGGCGCCTGTTGTCAGGAAGATTGTTTTCTTGGGGGTTTTGCCGGGAGCGATCGCATTGAGCTGCTCCGCGAGCTCCACGTAGCTTTCGTACGGGGTGACCTGGAAGCAGGTATGCGTGAACTTCTCGAGCTGCGCAGCGACTGCCGCCTTCACCTTCGGATGCAAGTGCCCCGTGTTGAGGACGGCAATGCCGGTCCCGAAGTCGATGTAGCGCTTGCCTTCGACATCCCACACTTCCGAGTTCGAGGCCCGCTCGGCATAGATGGCCAGCGAGTTCGCGACACCCCGGGGAATGGCCTTCAGGCGGCGCTCTTGCAAATCTGAATTCGAGTTCGACAAGGAGATCTCCTGGGCCAGAATCTGGTTGACCCATCTTCAAGGGACCAAAACCCAATGGAATATTGTAGCCCCCCCAGGACCCTCTACAATGAGGGTTTGCCCAACGTGGAAGAGACGTTTTGAGCGACATTACGACCGACGCCGTCATCATCGGTGCGGGTCCCTGCGGCCTGTTCCAGGTATTTGAGCTTGGCCTGCTCGGTATCAGTGCCCATCTCGTCGACTCCCTGCCGATTCCGGGCGGGCAGTGCGCGGAGCTGTATCCCGAGAAGCCCATCTACGACATTCCCGCGCTACCGGTCTGCGGTGCCCAGGAGCTGGTTGACCGGCTCATGAAGCAGATCGAGCCGTTCAAGCCGACGTTCCATCTCGGCGAGGAAGTGGTCGAGTTTGCGCGCCGCGAGGACGGCCGTTTCAAGGTCGGCACGACCGCCGGAACGGTTTTCAACGCGGGCACCGTGGTCATTGCGGCGGGCGTGGGATCGTTTCAGCCCCGCCGCATCGGCATCGAGGGAGCCGATGTATTCGAGGGCACTGGAATTCACTACAAGGTGAAGAGCTCCAGCCATTTCCACGGCAAGCGCCTGGTGGTTTTTGGCGGCGGCGACTCTGCACTGGACTGGGTGCTGGAGCTGGCTCCGAAGGCCCACAGCGTGACTCTGGTCCATCGCCGACCCGAATTCCGCGCAGCTCCGGCTTCAGTCGTGAAAATGCGCGAGCTGGTGGGCGCCGGTCAGATGAAGCACTTCGAAGGCCTGCCGCATGCGCTCATCAGCGAGGGCGATGTGCTCCAAGGTGTGCACATCAAGCTGAAGGGCGGCGAGACCCATGCGCTCGATGCCGATCACGTGCTCGTCTTCTTCGGCCTCTCGCCGAAGCTCGGCCCGATTGCGCACTGGGGGCTGGAGCTGGAGAAGAAGGCCTTGAGGGTGGATACCGAGAAATTCCAGACCAGCCTGCCGGGGGTGTTCGCCATTGGCGATATCAATACCTACCCGGGCAAGAAGAAGCTGATCCTGTCCGGCTTCCACGAGGCCGCGCTGGCGGCGTTCGCCATCCAGCACCACCTGTTTCCGCAAAAGAAACAGTTTCTGCAGTACACGACGACGAGCCCGATCATGCATCAGCGGCTCGGCGTTCCGGATTGATTATCCCGGATCTGACTGGGATCCCCAAGGGTGCAACGCATGCGTTGCACGGGTGATCGCGAGAGCGAGCACCCCGGTTCGACGATGAGCAGGCAGTGCCTGCGCAAAAGGAGACGATGATGCGATTGATTCGACAGGTGCTTGCGGCTGCGGCGTTGATCGGTGCCGCTGTTGTTCTACCCACGGCCGCGAATGCGGCTGACAAGGTCTGCAAGCTCGCCATTACAGGCAATGACTTGATGCAGTACGACAAACAGGAGCTGGTTGTCGCTGCCGACTGCACTTCGGTGGAGCTGACCCTGACCCACACGGGCAAGTTGCCGAAGGAAGCGATGGGACACAATTGGGTGCTGGCCAGCACGCCCGACCTCAGCGCTGTAGCGAGCTCCGGTATGACTGCGGGCATTGCCAACAACTACATCGACAAGAGCGACAAGAAGGTGCTCGCCAGCACCAAGCTCGTTGGCGGTGGTGAGAGCGCGACGGTCACTTTCCCCACCTCGGTCCTCAAGAAGGGCGGCGCCTACTCGTACGAGTGCACAGTGCCGGGTCACAACTCGGTCATGCACGGCGTGCTGAAGTTTGGTTGAGCCATAGAACGAAAACGTATGGAAGCTGAGATTGCCGATCTGCTGAATCTCCTCGAGCTCGAGCAGCTGGAGGTCAACTTGTTTCGCGGCGAAAGCCGTGATGTCGGCAGTCCGCAGGTGTTTGGCGGTCAGGTGCTGGGACAGGCCCTGACCGCCGCTTCCGCGACCGTGGCGGGCCGGGTGGTGCATTCGCTGCACGCCTATTTCCTGCGCCGCGGCGATTTCAACGCGCCGATTGTGTACCAGGTGGATCGCAGCCTGGACGGCCACAGCTTTGCCAACCGGCGGGTGGTGGCCATTCAGCACGGCGAGCAGATATTCAACATGGCCGCTTCCTTCCAGGTGGTGGAAGAGGGCCTCGATCACCAGATCGACATGCCGCCCGTCCCCGCTCCCGAGGCACTTCCTGACCAGAGCACGCTGCCACCGGAGATGGTCAAGCACATGCCCGAGCGGTTGAAGCATTTTTTCGCCCAGCCGCGGCCATTCACCTTCCGGCTGGTGCAGGAGGCGGGGGCCGAGAAGAAGGCGGGCAAGACAGAGCCCGCGCGGCAGGTCTGGTTCAAGGCGGTGGGCAGGCTGCCCGATGACGAGCGGTTGCATCGCAACCTGTTGGCCTACGCATCCGACTTCTTTCTGCTCGGCACCTCAATGTTGCCGCACGGCATCTCGGAGTTTGAAGGCCGGCTGGTGATGGCGAGCCTGGATCACGCCATGTGGTTCCATCGGTCGTTGCGGGTGGATGACTGGCTGCTGTATGCCATGGAGAGTCCGAGCGCCTCAGGCGCCAGGGGTTTTGCGCAGGCGGGCGTGTTTTCCCGAGATGGCCGGCTCGTCGCCACGATTGCGCAGGAAGGCCTCGTGCGGATCAAGCGAGGCAAATAGGCTCCGCAACGCACATGCTACTGCTAGCGAGCGTTGCTGCGGTCGTGACCGCTGGTCCCATCCTCTCCAGCGATGTTGATTCACTCGAAAAGGTGTGGCCCGGCGTCCGGGATTCCACTGAAGAAGTGTTTGTCAGCTCAGATCCCAGCGTGACTGCCTGGGGGGAGGGTGCCGAGAAACGCGTGCGGACGGTTGTCGCACCTGTGGAGGCATCCTGGCTGGGACAACATGTGCTTTATCTGGAAGAGTTCCTCCACGACGACCCCGACAGTATCCGGCGCCAGTTGTTGTTGGAGCTGCAACCTGCCGAGCCCCCTGCGGTGGGTGTCCGTGTTCGCGTGTACTCATTCAAAGAGCCGCAGCGCTGGATCCATCTGAACCGCCGGCCGAAGCTGCTCACCAATCTGCATCGCGCCGAGGTGGTGAAGGCGGAAGGGTGCGATCTGCTGCTGAAGAAAGAGGGAGATCAGTTCACCGGCGGCACTGTGGGACGCGGCTGCATCGATATCCGGGATGGTGGCGCGCGCTATGTGGAATATCGGTTGGTGGTCGGCGAGGACCTCTACTGGTATCGGCGCCGGGTGCTGCTGCGCAAGGCCAACGATCTGCAGGAGGAAGTATTCGGGTTCAACTTCTTTGAGTTGAACGACGCGCGGCTGTTCGCCTGCCGGGTCGACTGGTCGTCATCCGGCCGGAAGTCGGACCTGCGGCTGTTGGCGAAGTTGGAGCTGCACGACCAGGGTGGCAAGGCGCGCTTTGTGACCCCCGACGGACGCAAGCTGGAGTTGACGCTGCACAGCCAGGATTGGCCTTTCATGGCGGATCGGGATGCATTGATCCTGCTGTTGCAGGATCAGGTGCAGAACGTGCCACTGGCCTCCGCGTGGACCGAGATCGATTCAGACGACATCGCCATCAATCTCGGCTGGCTGCACATCACGTGCGGCTCGCTGGTGCCGGAGACGGACGAACTGGTTGCGACTCGCTAGGAGCGGATGCGGCCGGCCCCGGCTCAGTGCTTCGCATCCCGCACCAGGGTGTCGATGTCGCGAAACAACAGGGGATTGAACTTGTCGGGCACTTCCATCATCAGGAAGTGACTGGTGTGCGGAATGATCTCGGCCTTGAAGGTGGGCAGCGACTTGCGGATGCGCGCTTCGTCGGTGGCGCCGAGGTCGGAGTTGATGGCCAGCACCGGAATCCTGACCTGCGGGAGCACCGTCTTGAAGTCCATGCTGAGCAACGCTTCCAACGAGGGAACAGCCACTTCCGGTGGTTCCAGCGACATGTCGTAGGCGACCTTCTGTACAAACAGCGGGTCAGCTCCCTTTTCAAACAGCTCTTCAGTCGCGTACTTGCGCACGGCGCCGATGAAGTCGGTACGGAAGGGAGCAACGCGCTTTTGTATCTCAGCCATCGGCAACGGTGGCAGGCCGACGGATTTCAGGGCGTCAACTACGATGATGCCGATGACACGATCGCCGATGCGCGGGGTCGCTTCCAGCGCGACAGTTCCGCCCATTGAGTGGCCGACCAGAATGACTTGCTGGTTTGGAATCCCGCGTACGACGGTCGCGACGTCCTCGCCGTAGTTGCCCATGGACCAATCGGCGCGGTTCTTTCCCGAGGCGCCGTGACCGGCCAGATCGACCGTAACCACGGTGTACTTCGCCTTCAAGGGATCGATCTGCGCGTTCCAATAGTTGGCGTCGGTGGCCCAGCCGTGTATGAGGACGATTGCGGGATCGCCTTTGCCATAAACGCGGTACTCAATGTGCACACCGTCGGGTTCAGTGGCGAGCTGTGGTGAACCGTTGGGGACCTTCGTTGGTGCAGTCGTTGTTGATGCGGCCGTGTCGGTTGGAGCCGACACGGCTGTAGCGCTGGGCTCGCTATTTTTGCTGCAGGCGGAAATGGCGAGCGCGGCGAGAGCTGCGAGGGTAATCAACCGGCCATGGGTCATGAAGGTCTCCGTTTGCGCATGCGCCGCACCCGTGAGTGCGGCCCGTAAGCGGGCTGCATGATAACCGCGTGGCGGGAAAATCGGGCGTGATCAGGAGCGCAGGACTTTGCCGGGATTCAGGATGCCGTTTGGGTCGAAGGCGTGCTTGACGGATCGCATTAGGTCCAGCTCCACCGGTGAGGCGTATCGCTCGAGCTCGCCGACTTTGAGGCGTCCGATTCCGTGTTCGGCGCTGAAGCTGCCACCGAAGTCGCGGACCATGTCGTGGATGGTCCGTTTTATCGACGCTTCGCGCGAAAGGAATGTTTCACGTGACGACCCAGCAGCCTGGTTCAAATTGAAATGCAGGTTCCCGTCGCCAACGTGTCCATACGCAACCAACTGCCCCTCCGGAACGTTCACCCGCAGCCACTCCCCCGCCGTTGCCACGAATTTCGACAGCGACGTGATGGGAAGCGAGATGTCGTGCTTCAGGCTCGCTCCATCGATGCGTTGGGCTTCGGGAATCGTCTCCCGTACCTTCCAAAGGGACTCACGTTCACGCTCGTTTTGAGCCACGACCGCATCCAGCACCAAATTGGATTCGAACGCAGCCGCGAGCGCCTCGGTCAGCAGATCGTTCAGATTTTCGGTCGCGCGTGATGAAGTCACCTCACACAACACATGCCATTCATACCTCTCTTTGAGAGGGTCTCTGACGCCAGGGATGTGTCGCGTGGTGAGATCGATGCCGATTCGAGGTATCAACTCGAAAGAGCTGATGCGGTCGCCGCTGACTTCTCGCAGATGAGCGAGTAGTTCGACGGCCGCCTGTACGCTTTGAACAGCGACGAAGGCAGTCGCGGCACTGCGCACCTTTGAGAACACTTTCAACGCAGCGGCTGTGATGACACCCAAGGTCCCTTCTGCACCCAGGAACAACGACTTGATGTCATAACCGGTGTTGTCTTTGCGCAATGCTCCCAACGTCGAGAGGATGCGTCCATCGGCCAACACAACTTCGAGGCCGAGCACCAGGTCGCGCATCATCCCGTAGCGCAGTACGCTCGTGCCGCCGGCGTTAGTGGAGAGATTGCCCCCTATCTGACACGTGCCTTCAGAACCGAGGCTCAGAGGGAACAGGCGCTCGGCGTCGTCTGCGGCACGCTGTACATCTGCAAGGATGCAGCCGGCTTCGGCAACGAGTGAATAGTTCAGCGGGTCGACGCTGCGGATTTGGTTGAGGCGCTTCAGCGAGAGAACGATCTGCTGTCCGGATTCATCCGGCGTGGCGCCGCCACAATAGCTCGTGTTGCCGGCGTGTGGGACGACGCCGATTCGGTTGTCGTTGCAGTAGGCGAGCAGGCGGGATACTTGGTCTACAGTACGGGGGAGGGCGACCGTCAGAGCGCGCCCTTGGTAGAGATGGCGGTGGTCCGTTAGGTACGGCTCGATGTCGGTGGCGTCGGTGAGGACGCCATCGGGGCCGAGGATTTCGGCCACAGTGTTAGCCACGCGATTCACCGCCGGCGCAGGCAGCTATCGAACTTCTGCGGGGAGTGCGCGCAGGGCGGCGATGCGCTCTTCCAACGGCGGATGACTCATCCGCAACCTCGCAAAACCGCTCGCGACTTTGCCATCGGCAATGCCGAATGCTGCGAACTGTTGTGGCAGGGCCTCGTGTGTCGCCTTGAGCTTCTCCAATGCTGCGATCATGTTGCCTCGGCCAGCGAGCTTCGCGCCGCCACGATCCGCGCGGAACTCACGCCAGCGGGAGAACCAGAGCACGATCAGGCTGGCGAGGATGCCGAGCACGATCTCCGAGACGATTACCGATATGAAGTAAGCGGGACCGCGTCCGTCTTCTGAACGGAAGAAGTTGCGGTCAACAATGTTGCCGATGATGCGTGACAGGAAGATCACGAACGTGTTGACCACGCCTTGGATCAACGCCAGCGTAACCATGTCGCCGTTGGCGACGTGGCTGATCTCGTGACCCAGCACAGCGTCCACTTCGTGCTCGTTCATTCGCTGTAGCAGTCCAGTGCTGACTGCAACCAGCGCATTGTTACGGCTGGCACCCGTCGCAAATGCATTCGGATCCGGGGACTCAAATATCCCGACTTCGGGCATCCCGATGCCGGCATTTCGGGCGTGGGTGCCCACGGCATTGAGCAGCCAGGTTTCGGTGGCATTGCGGGGCTGGGTGATGACCTCAACGCCCATCGCCTTCTTAGCCATCCATTTCGAAATGGCCAGGGAGATGAGCGAGCCGCCAAATCCGAACAGGGCGGCGAATATCAGCAAGCCGCCGAGGCTGCCGCCCCGCGCGTCGAGATACTGGTCGATGCCGAGGAGGTGAGCCACCACGGACAGGACGACGACGATTGCGAGGTTGGTAGCAACGAAGAGAAGGATGCGTTTCATGGTAGTCAGGCTTGGGATTGAGCCGGCGCTTTCAAGGGGTTAGACGGGGGCGAAAGGAGAAATCTTAAGATCATCTTAAGAAATGGACCCGCAGCAGGGGAAAAGGTTCAGGGGCCACCGGTGGCCGCTCCGAGGAGCTTGCCGACTAGGAAGGTCACCGTGCCGGCGCCGCCGCCGATCAGGACCATCCTGAAGGCGCTGCGCAAAGCATCCCTTCCGGTGAACAAGCTGAGTACCATGCCGATGGTGAAGAGGGCGAGACCTGTTAGCGTGATCGTGGCCGTGAGTGTGTAGCTGGCTGGGACCCGCACCAGAAACGGCACTATCGGGATGATCGCACCGCACGCGAACGCCAGGAAGGATGCGATGGCTGCCTGCCATGGCGAGCCAAGGTCGTCCGGGTTCAGCCCGAGCTCCTCTCTGGCAAGAACGTCGAGTGCCTGCTCCGGGCGGGACAGCAGTGAGCGGCTTACCTCGCGAGCCTGCTCGATGTCGACTCCGCGTGCCTCATATATCAGGGCAAGCTCTTCCGCTTCCTCCTCGGGGTACTCCGCCACTTCGTCACGTTCGAGGGCGATTTGATATTCGTACATCTCGCGCTGCGTCCGCACCGAGACGTATTCACCAGCCGCCATCGATAAGGCGCCGGCCAGCAATCCAGCAGCACCGGTCATTAGGACGTAGCCATTGGCTGCCCCAGCGCCCGCAACACCGAGCACCAAGCTTGCGTTTGAGAGCAGTCCGTCATTCATGCCGAAAACAGAAGCTCGAAGAATCCCTCCAAGGCTGCTCCGGTGGCGCGCGCCCACTTCCGACAGCGACGTTGGCATCGCGTGCCCCAGCGGGGCTGATCCTGCCGATGGTGCACTGTAGACAGACAACCCGCGCAACTTCATGGCGGCCAGCACCGGCCTCAACGAACGGGGTCCAAAGCGTCGAATCAGCCGCGCGACAATTCTGGCTCGGAGCGTGGGAAGGAAGATCCGGTCGGCCGCGCTACCCGAGGAAGCGACCCATTTCGCCGCCTGGTCTTCAGCGGCGGCGGCCAGTTGCAGGAACAATCGGCTTTTGCGGGGGTCCGGCTCTACTGCGGCGACGTGCAGATACAGCCAGGCGGATTCTTTTTCGTGATACCAGTTATCGAGGGCCGTCATGCCGCCGAGCCCCCGATTGTAATTCGCAACTCAGTACTGTTCCCGATCCTCAGACTCGTCCTCGTCTTCATCATCGTCGAGGTCGTCGTCATCTTCGTCGTCCTCGTCGTCCCAGTCGTCGTCGTCCTCGTCTTCGTCGTCATCCTCGTCCTGGGATTCGGACCAGCCCTCGGGCTCCTGAGTGAGCTCCAGGTCCATTTCGTGCCAGGTCTCCAGGTCGATCTCCTCGATGTCGCCATCCAGGTATTCGATCTCGACGAGCTCGGAGTCTTCGTCCATGGACAGGACCCGGAACGGCTCTTCTTCTTCCAGGTTCTCGTACCACTGCCCTGGTACCGGCTCGTAATCTCTGCTCACCGTTCTCACCCTCGAGGCCGTCGTCACTTCATACTAAGTGTATTACCACTTGCGTATAGTTTTCCAATGCCCCCAAGAGCTTCCATTCTTGCTTCGCCACTCCTGCAGGCACGGCGCGTTGTCGTGAAGGTGGGCTCAGCGTTACTCGTTGATCAGGACACCGGACGACTCAACCGAACCTGGCTCGAGACGCTGATCGAGGATTTATTGCGCATGCGCAAGCGGGGTCAGCAAATCATCCTCGTGTCCTCCGGAGCCATTGCGCTCGGAAGGCGCCAGCTCGGGCTGGCCAAGGGCAGCCTGCGGCTGGACGAGAGCCAGGCCGCCGCCGCGGTCGGCCAGATCCGGCTTGCGCACGCCTACAAGGAGCTGCTGGAGGCGAGCAATGTAACAGTTGCACAGGTGTTGCTGACACTCGAGGACAGCGAGCGCCGCCGCCGCTACCTCAACGCGCGCGCAACACTCGAGTCGCTCCTCGCCCTCGGCGCTCTCCCGGTCATCAACGAGAACGATACCGTCGCAACGGCTGAAATCCGCTACGGGGACAACGATCGCCTCGCCGCCCGGGTCGCGCAGATGGCGGGCGCGGATTGCCTGGTGCTGCTGTCGGATGTGGAGGGCTTGTTCACGTCCGATCCCAACAAAGACCCCAAGGCACAGTTCGTTCAACAGGTGCGGCAGATCACGCCGCAGATCGAGGCGATGGCCGGGTCCTCCGCATCAGCAGTTGGATCGGGTGGGATGACGACCAAGATCATGGCCGCGAAGATCGCCGTCGCGGCGGGCTGCCACATGTGCATCGCTTCCGGCCACACCAAACACCCGGTGAGCCGTTTGGAGGAGGGTGCGCGCTGTACCTGGTTCGTGCCCCATGCAACGCCGGTGACGGCTCGTAAACAGTGGATTGCGGGCACTTTGAAACCCGCGGGTGCCATAACAATTGATACCGGCGCCCTCAAAGCCCTGCACGAGGGGAAGAGTTTGTTGCCGGCCGGTGTGGTAGCTGCGCGCGGCCGATTTGAGCGCGGCGATACGGTGAGTGTGCTCGGCCCCGACGGTGTCGAGGTCGCTCGCGGCATCATTGCGTATTCGGATGTTGATTCGGCCCGCATCCTCGGGCGCAAGTCGTCCGAGATTGAAGGAATCCTCGGGTTCCGCGGTCGTGACGAGATCATTCACCGCGATGACCTGGTTGTCATGGGGCAGGAGTCGCCCGAAACCGCGCAGGTTTCACAATGAGTACGACCGACATTGCCGAGTTGATGACGCGTCTGGGCAAGGCGGCTGTCGCGGCGGCGTCGGCTCTGGCCGTGGTCGCAACCACAACGAAGAACGAGGCACTCACTGCTGCTGCGGCTGCGATTCGGTCGCGGCGGGCTGAAATCCTCGAAGCCAATGCCCGAGACATGGCCGCGGCTGTCGCAGCGGAGTTGGGCGGTCCGCTGCTGGACCGGTTGCGCCTCGATGAGAAACGGGTCGAAGCCATTGCCGGCAGTATCGAGGAAATCGTCGAGCTGGCCGATCCGGTGGGGACGGTCGTGGCCGAGTGGGACCGGCCGAACGGCTTGCACATTCAACGCGTTCGCGTCCCTCTGGGCGTCATCGGGATCATTTACGAGAGCCGGCCCAACGTGACTGCGGATGCCGGTGCCCTTTGTCTGAAATCAGGTAACGCGGTCATCCTGCGCGGCGGCAGCGAGAGCCGTCTGTCGAACGCAGCCATCCATGCCTGTCTGCTGGATGGATTATCAGCTGTTGGATTGCCCGCTGAATGCATTCAACTCGTGCCCACCACCGACCGCGCCGCCGTGGGGTACATGCTGGCTGAGATGACAGACTACGTGGATGTGATTGTTCCACGCGGTGGCAAAAGCCTGGTGGCACGGGTCCAGAAAGAAGCGCGGGTGCCGGTCATTGGACACCTCGAAGGCAACTGCCACGTCTATGTCGACCGGGATGCTGATGTCCGCATGGCCCGAGCCATTGCCGTGAATGCCAAGATGCGGCGCACAGGCGTTTGTGGTGCAGCGGAGACGCTGCTCGTAGATGCGGCATGCGTCAGTACGCATCTCGCGCCGATTGTGAAAGATCTGCTCGAAGCCGGGTGTGAGGTGCGGGGAGACTCGACCGTCCAAAAGGTTGATCCCCGAGTGTTGCCCGCTACCGAGGATGATTGGTACACCGAGTACCTGGACGCAATTATTGCGGCTCGGGTCGTGGATGGGGTGGACGGAGCTGTTGCGCACATCGAGACCTACGGCTCGGCGCATACCGAGTCGATTGTCACGGCTAACCAGGTGACCGCGGACCGGTTCCTCCATCGGGTGGACAGTGCCATTGTCCTCCACAATGCATCCACCCAGTTTGCCGACGGCGGTGAGTTTGGAATGGGTGCGGAGATAGGTATTTCGACCGATCGCTTTCACGCCCGCGGTCCTGTAGGCGTGGAACAGCTGACGAGTTATAAGTACGTTGTTAGAGGCTCAGGTCAGGTTAGACCCGGTTAGTTTCGCACCAGGGCGGCGCGCCGCTGTAGTGCGCCGCACGGGGCCGGTGCACGACTAGCGGTGTAATACATTACGCCGGGGGCTCAATATCGTTGCAAGTGCGCGCGATATAACCACTTTCCAACCAGCCCATAACGGATCGGCATCCTGGCATGCGATTTGGATGTGAGAAGCGGATAACCAAATCCGATGTCTGTTGCATCGTCGCTTTGGCAGTAGCAGGAGGCGTACGTACATGTCTCGAGCGATCTTTGGGCGCAGGCTTTTGAATCAGACCGCAGTGCCATTATCTGCCCAACTGCCGGAGGAGGCGGCCGACGACCTCCTCGGTCGCGGCTACAGCCGCCGGCAACTGTTCGCAATTGCGGCTGTTTTCAGCTCCGTCAGTGCTGTAGCGAGTTTCGGCAGGCCCGTATGGGCATCGGGCGGTGTCCCCGACCCACCACCGGATGCAAAAACGCGCATCGGCGCCAATGAGTGCTGGACCGGGCCCATGTCTCCCGGCCAGACGGCCGCGGCCGCTGTTATTTCCTCCAGCAATCGCTATCAGCCGACCGATCAACGCGGCGACTTCATCAAGGCGGTAACCCAGGTCGAGGGCGTACCATTTGATCACGTCGCGCCTTGGCCGGGCTCCAGCGACCCGCTGTCACGCGCCGTGGTGACGTACTGCTCGCCGACCAAGGCGTTGATTACCGCTGACCCGACCTTCGAGTTGGCCGGCAGGACTGCGGAATGGTTGGGGGCGCCTGTGAAGCGGGTGCCGTTGAAGCCCGACCACACTCACGACGTCAAGGCCATGCTGGCTGCAGACCCCAGCCCCGGTCTCTACTACATCTGTACCCCCAACAACCCGACCGGCACTGTTACGCCGCTGGCCGACATCGAATGGCTCGTTGCGAACAAACCTGAAGGTTCCATAGTTTTAATTGACGAAGCTTACACGCACTTTGCCGGTGTGCCGACGGCATCCTACATGGCGAAAGCCAACAAGGACGTGATCGTGATGCGCACTTTCTCGAAGATCTTCGGGATGGCCGGCATGCGCATGGGCTATGTGATGACCCGGCCTGACATCATCACGAAGTTGATGCGCTACGACGGCGGTATGCAATCGGGTGCGTTGCCGGTGCCGTCGCTCGCGTGCGCAACCGCGAGCCTGACTGCTGCCGATCTGATCGCTGCGCGCCGCAAGCAGATGCAGGAAGCGCGCGCCATGACCCTGGAGCACTTGAAGAAGCGCAAGCTCACGGTCGTCAGCAACACCGACGCCAACATGTTCATGATTGACTGGAAGACGAAGGCGGCGCAGGACATGAAGCTCGCCTTCCGCACGCAGAGTGTCGAGATCGGCCGCAACTGGCCCATCTGGCCCACTGTTTCGCGAGTCACTGTCGGTTCCATGGATGACATGACGGCGTTCTGCGCGGCGCTCGACAAGGTCTGGACCTGACCATTTCCGGCTGACACACCGCGGGGTCTCAAACCCCCGGTGACCTATGGTGGGCGCTGCGGCCCGCCAAGTGCTCCCCTGCGAGAGCTCCGTTGAGAGAATGAGTATTTTGAACGTGTTTTCTGTTGTATCGAACGAGTTTTCGCTCACCACGCTGCTGGTCCTGGTGTGCATCCTGGGGCTGTCGGCGATCATGAGCGGGCTGTCGGGGTTTGGTTTTTCGGCGATCGGCGCGTTGTGCCTGTGGCTATTGCCCCCGAAGCTGGGCGTCCCTTTGTTGATGACGCTCTCGTCTGCCAATCAGCTCATGTCACTGCGTCAGCTGCAGGCTGACATGCGGCCGCTGCGCGAATGGTGGCCGGAGGGGCCCGCGCCTTATCTGCTCGGCGGCTTCCTCGGTGTGCCGGTCGGTCTGTCCATCCTGCATGCTCTGCCGACGGTCAAGTTGATGGCGATCTTCGGCGGGTTCCTGCTCGTCTATGCGGCTTACTCCATGTTGAAACCAGAAGGGCTGCACGTGGAGCGGCGCGGTGGCTGGCTCGCGGCGGCGCTCGTCGGTATGGCAGGCGGCGTCATTGGTGGGTTCACAGCGTTTCCCGGTGCCACCGTAGTGGTGTGGAGCGGGCTGCGCCGGCTATCGAAATCCGAGTCCCGCAGCATCGTGCAGCCTTACATTCTCGGCCTGCAGTTGGTGTCGCTCGCAGGGCTCGCGATCCAGCACCCCGAGACTTTCAGCCCGACCTACTGGGCCCTGTTGGTAATCACAGTACCCATCGTGCTTCCCTGCACGCTGTTGGGTGTCAATCTGTACAAGTCCGTCTCTGACATCAACTTCCGGCGCATCACCTTCATGTTGCTCGGGACTTCCGGCCTAGGGCTGCTCATCAAGGCGGCCGGCGCGATCACCCTGGTCGCAGTGACTGCAACCGCAGTTGCCCGCTAACCGCCTCCTCGGCACCAAGAACTGACAAACAGCGTTGCGCGGCGCGCTCTGGTGGTGCCGCGGGCGCTGTCACAGTGCTGCCAAACAACAACACCGTGTTGGTTGTATTGGCTCCCGCGTGGTGCGTAACTCCATGAAATTCAACGCCGCGCGAGTTGCCGCGCGGCGTGGTTGCGGCCCGCCCGGGGTCGCTGGCCGGCTTATTGCAACATTGTGGGCTGCTGCAAAAAAACGATCCACAGGGAGTCACTCGATGCACTTGAAACGCGACAATGTCTGCGCCGGTGTTGCTGTGTTGGGAATTATTGCACTGCGAATGGGCACTGAAACGGCGTCTGCGGCTGATGCCGCTGTGGCGGCGGACGCTGCAGCGCCCGCTTCTGATGCACCCGGCAGTCCCGACTCGGGTGATCTGTCATCCGTCAATGAAGTGATTGTTACGGGTACGCGTGTCACCGGGATCAAGGCGGTTGACAGCCCCGCGCCCATCCAGGTGATTGCTTCGCAGTCGATTGAAAGGGCGGCCGGCAAGCCCGATCTGATCACCACGTTGTCGAATCTGATCCCGTCACTGACGGCGCAGGCCTTCGGCGGCGACCAGGCCAACCAGACGTTGCAGGCGAAGCTGCGCGGCCTGAGCCCGAATGACGTGTTAGTTCTGATAGATGGAAAAAGGCGACATACCACTGCGAACCTGGCGGTGCTCGGCGGTCCTTATCAGGGCGGCGCCGGCGCTGACTTGAACTTCATCCCGGTGGATGCGATTGATCACATCGAAGTGCTCACTGATGGTGCAGCGGCCCAATATGGCTCGGACGCCATCGCGGGCGTGATCAACATCATCCTCAAGAAGACCAATAACGGCGGCAATCTCGGCGGCACTTACGGCGAGTACTACGATGGCGGTGGCATCACCGGGCAAGTGCAGGGAAACGTGGGTTTCGAGCCTGTGCCCGGTGGTTTCCTGAACCTCACCGCCGAGGTTCGCAATCACGGGCACAGCTTTCGGGGCGGCCTGGATGGCCGTACTCTGAATCCAGCCCTGACCGCCCCCGACTCCAACATGAAGGATGTGCCGGGCTACCCCAACGTCAATCTCATCTCCGGCGACGCCGAGTACCACAGCAAGATTTTCGCGTTCAATGCGGGAATGGAGGTGCTGGACGGTATCCGGTTCTATTCGTTCGGCAGTTACGGCGACAAGAAGGCCCAGTCCTATGAGAACTATCGGACACCCTCGACCGTGTCCTACCAGGGTCCACTGACCGGGGGCGTGAAAACCTATCTGTTTCCGTTGGGATTCAGCCCCTTGGAGGCAACCCGTGAGACCGACTACGAGCTGACGGGAGGACTCAAGGGCGAGTTTGAGGAGTGGAAATGGGATCTATCCGCAACCTACGGTTACGACAAGGTCGGCGTCTACACGTTGAACTCCGCGAACGCGGCGATCGCGGGTGGCTATACGGACATCCTGGGCAACGTGATTCCGGGTACGGATGCCACGCCGCGGGATTTCTACGATGGCTTTTTCAAAGCGACCCAGATGACTTCGAACATCGATATCAATCGTGATGTCGAAGTCGGGTTGGCCGGCCCGTTGAACGTTGCGTTCGGTGGCGAGTACCGGCGCAACGCGTACGCGATCGGTGCGGGCGATCCGAATTCCTATATTGGCAGTGGCGCGCAGTCCTACCCCGGGTTCCAGCCGTCCGATGCCAGCATTCACGCCCGCAAAAACTACGCCGGCTACATTGATCTGTCCGCGAAACCGGTCGAGCAGTTGCGGGTGGACCTGGCGGGCCGGTTTGAGCACTACGACGACTTCGGCAGCAAGACGGTCGGTAAGCTGACCGCTCGCTACGACATCATTCCGGAATTCGCGGTGCGCGGCACGATCAGTACCGGCTTCCGGGCGCCGACACTCGCTGAAGAGTACTACCGGGCGACCAACGTCTCGCCCGACTCGGCGACGGTGCAATTGCAACCCAACTCGAAGGCGGCCGCTGATCTGGGCCTCGGCGGACTCAAGCCGGAGACATCGCGAAACTACAGCATCGGGCTCGCGATGCAGCCTGTTCCGGGGTTGACCGCGACCATCGATGCCTATTGGATCGATATCAACAATCGCATCGTGGCCAGCGGAACATTGAACTCGGTGGTTAATGGCATCGTGGTCAGCCCGGCCATCGGAACAGCCATCGCGGATTCGGGCGCGGTACCCCCCAGTCTCGTTGTGCCGGGCGGCTCGTACTCCGTCAGCCTGTTTACCAACGGCATCGACACTCGGACGAAAGGGGTGGATTTTGTGCTCGACGCGCCGTTCGATTACGGCTGGAGCAAGCTCGATGCAACTATCGGTGCCAGCTACAGCGATACGACGATCCGGAGCATCCACAATGCGCCGGCGCAGTTGGCGGGCCAGACACCGTTCGCAACCGGATCGGCGTTGTTCGATCAGGCCGCGCTCTCCGATCTGACCACGGCCAGCCCGAAATACGTGCTGAATTTCGGGGCTTATTGGATGGCCTACGAGAAGTTCTCCGTGAGCGTGCATGAGATCATCTATGGAACGACCACGGAGTACCAGAGCGACACCGGCAAGACGCCGAAGGGGGCCACGAGCGTAATCACCTATTGGCCCAACACGGTGGGTGTCACACCGATCACCAATGTGGAGTTGAGCCTGCAGGCGACCAAGATGCTGAAGCTCAGCCTGGGTGCCAACAACGCATTCAACCGGTATCCCAACAAGGTGAACAGCATCCTGCGGGACGGCTTTGCTGCGACGTACAACCGCTCTACGACGACGCTCTATCCTTCTATCTCACCGTTTGGAATCAATGGTGGGTTCTATTACATCAAGGGTGTCTTCGAGTTCTGATCCCGGGTCGCGGGGACGGCGGAGCTTTCGCAGCTGCGCCGTCGCCAGCTGGTGCTCGATGAAGTAGAGCACTTTGAGATTGACCGTGGCGGTGAAATATTTCGCCGCCTCGTCCACCTGTTTGTTCGCGAGACGCTGCTGGCCGGTGTAGAACAGCGCTTCCGAGAGAATGTCGCGCTGGCGGTTTTGGTCGCGCTCTTCCTTTATTGTTTCCACCAGATCGTCTTCGGTGATCTTGCCCTGGAGTGATTCCAGGATGGGGGTGGGCCACGCGTCCGTGGTACGGCGCTTTACCAGTGTCGGCTCAGGCGTGCCGGCGTGCCGCTGGGCGAGCCAGAGAAAGCATTGCCAGTAGGTTGCTTGTTCGTCGGTGGGGGCTTCGGTCGCGGCAATCTTTGCGTTTGCGATGGCGTCGGGCCAGCGATCTTCGATGAAGTCGAGTTGCGTAATGAGGGTGTAGAGCGTGAAGTTGGCTCTGCCCAGGTGCAACTGCCGCTGGGTTTCAACGCGCGCATCGGCGTAGCGGCCCAGGTCGAGCAGACTGGCCGCCAGCTCGGCGTGCAGGAAATCTGCTCGCGGGTTGCAGTCGATCGCCTTCGCGTAGGCGCTGACGGCTTTGACGTGCTCGCCCATGTTGGAATACGCCTGGGCCAGGTCGTCGTAGAGGGTGGCGAAGCGTTTGGCGCCTAGGGTTTGGGCGCAGTTTGTTGCGGGTGGCGGGTCCTTCGACAGGTCGAAGGTGATGCGGGTGACTTGTTTTTGTAGGCCTAGCTGGGTGGCGGGGGCTAGGACTGGGGGGTAGTGGTGGGTGGAGGCGTAGGTTAGGAGGGAGGTGGTTGGTGGGGGTGCTGTCGCGGTGCCCGTCGGCGCTGTTGGGGCCGTGGCCGCCTGTGATGGAGGCGCTGCGTTTGCTGGCGTCGCGGCTGCGGCTGCGGCTGTCGCGAGCGCTAGGCAGGCGACTGCTGCGTGGGCGGTCTTGTTGGCGGTCGTTTGACCTGCATGGGGAGGCTGTCGCCCGGTTGGCTTTGGGGCGCGCGCGCTCACCTTACGTCAGCAGCCGCGCCTGGAGGCCTTTTACGCCGCCGCGCAACGAGTAGACGTCGGCCAGCCCGCGCTCTCGGAGTTCCTGTGTCGCGGCGAGGCTTCGGCGGCCGCTCGCGCAGACTAGGATCGTCTTGCGTGTGGGCATGAACGGCGGCTGCCCATGCAGAAGTTGCGCCATTGGCACGTGACGCGAGTGCGAAGATGGCGTTGGTGTTTCTTGCAGCTCGTGCGGCTCTCGGATGTCTACGATGTCGAAGCCAGCGTCGTAGGCTTGATCTAGCGTATCGAACGAGACTTCAGGAGCGGGCGGCGCACCCGTGGTTGCCGCAAAAGCGGCGGTGCCTGAGGAGGTCACGCCGGTAGCGCGTGGGCCCGCGGCGGCCCCGGTCGCCATTGCGGTGGCGCCAGCTGCTGCGGCGTTCGCTTGAGCAACGGCGGCTGCTTGCGCAGCTGTTGCACGCGATATCGCGTGTTCGGGGCACGTCTTCGCGCGTTTCGTTCGCACGCGGGACGTCGACAGCGTGAGGAGGTCGAGGACCAACAGCTCGTCTTTGAGTTGGCCGGGAAGGTCCAGCAAGAGTTTCATCGCTTCGAACGCCTGCAGTCCTCCGAAGATTCCAGGCACAGGTCCCAGCACGCCAGCCTCGGAGCAATTGCCAACGAGGCCGTCGCGTGTGGCTTCGGGCCAAACGCAGCGTAGGCACGCCGAGCCCGGCTGGACGATCTGCAGTTGCCCCTCGTACTGGTAAACGCTGGCGAAAACCACGGGTTTGCCGAGCTGTACGCAGTAGTCATTGAGCAGAAACTTGGTCGAGAAATTGTCGGTGCAGTCGATCACCAGATCGTGTTGAGCAATCAGATCCGGTGCGTTGAGCGCGTCCAGACGGGTCGTGTACGCGCGAACATCGACGTCGGGGTTCAATGCGCGCACGCGGTCGGTGGCGAGCTCCGCTTTGAGTTTGCCGACGTCCGCGAGGGCGTACATCGTTTGGCGATGCAGGTTGGATGGCTCCAGCCGATCGCTATCGACGAGCCCGAGTCGGCCGATGCCGGCGCCGGCCAGGTAGCTGATAACCGGCACGCCGAGACCGCCACAGCCAACGACTAGCACGCGGCTCGCGCGCAGCTTTGCTTGTCCCGCCGCGCCGACTTCTTTGAGCGCCATTTGGCGCGAGTAGTCGGGGATGGGAGCGCCTACCCGCGCGCGTGTGGAGGCGAGGGCAGCCGCGTTGGCGGGGGTGAGCGTTTGCCTCCTACGGAGGGTGCTGTCGTCGTGGCTGCTCGGGGGATGCGGCGCGTCGGTGCGGGATGCGTTTGTGCCGTGCGCGGCGGGCCTGCGGTCACGGCTGCCGTCGTTGGCGTGGTCGCTGTCGCGATGTGGGCCATGGTGATGGTCACCATGGTCATCCCGACCGTGACCATGGTCGTGCCGGTCGTGATCATGCGCGCCGTGGCCGAGCTGATGGTCGGCGTTGGGCGTGTGGTCGGCGTTCGGGGCGGCGCATCGCTCGCAATTCACCCACCCCGAATCGCCGTTCTCGTAGTGCTCCTTTTTCCAGATGGGCACTCGATGTTTGACTTCGTCGATGATGTATCGACACGCGAGGAATGCCTCCGCGCGGTGTCGGGCGCTCACGCCTACCCAGACGGCCATCTCACCGATCGCCAGGTCGCCGATTCGGTGTACGCAGGCGGCATGTTCAATGCCGAAGCGCGTGATTGCTTCCGCGACGATACGCTCGCCTTCCTTGATCGCCAGCGGCTCGAATGCTTCGTATTCCAGGTGGCGGACGGCGAGTCCTTCGTTGTGGTTCCGGACCCAACCTTCGAACGAGGTGTAGCCGCCGGCGGCGGGATCGAACAACTGCTTTCGCAATTCGCCTTCGTCGATCTTCTCGCGCGTGAAACTGAATGTGGCCATTGACGTTTCCGGCTCAGCCGCCTGCGACGGGTGGAATAAACACAACGGAGTCACCGTCGGCGAGGCGCTGCGACCACTCGCCGAATTCGGCGTTCACTGCTACGCGCAGCATTTCTGGTGCGAGGGAGAACGGGTAGCGCGACTTCAACTCGTTGTAGAGGTCGCGGGGAGTGTTGGCGCCCGTGACGACGGATTCGTCGCTGCGGCCGGCCTGCTCGCGAAGGATGGCGTAGTACTGGACTTTGATTCGCTTGTCGGCTGGGGCGTTGAGTGCGGTGGCGGGTGCGGCGCCAATGCGGACGCGGCCTGTGGCGGCGTCGACGTTCTTCGCGCCCGGGATTTCTGTTGGGCTCAGCGCTGCTACGGCTGATCCATATTCGTCAGGCGTGTTCACGTTATCGAGGGCATGCGGGTTGGGTTCGTCCAACAATTGCACGTCTGAATTGATCAGGAATTTGCGCGGGCAGTTTTTTCCGCTCGCCACGTGCGCGAGGATGGCCTCACGGCTTGCGGGTTCGTAGATCGCGCAGAGAGGCTCGGGTAACACGTCGTGACTCGAGCGAAATGCAGTTGCGAGTCGCTGAGGCTGCCGCGCGGCGATCAGGGTCGTCAGCGTACCCTCGTCGAGAAACGGGAGATCGCAGGCGAGTACGAGCCACGCAACGTCAGGGTGTTGGGCTTGCGCGGCCATGATGCCCGCAATGGGCCCCAAGTCGTTCTGTGTGTCGACGATTTGATCGAAACGCGCGCGGACAGGGTCTTTGGTTTGATCGGGACGTACAGACACGAATACCCGCTGCACATGCCGCTGGAGAAACGAGACAGCCCATTCGAGCTGCGAGCGGCCGTGGTAGACCAACGCGGCCTTGTCTTGCTGCATTCGCGTGCTGCGGCCGCCGGCAAGCACGAGGGCGTAAATTGGAGGGACGTTAGCCGTGGCATTCATGGGTGTTGCATTACGCTTTGCGCTTAAAGTCGCGCTTCCCGCCAGTCTTCTCGACGAGGCGGACGTTGGTAATTTCGATGTCGTGGGACAGTGCTTTGCACATGTCGTAGATGGTTAGGGCGGCGACTGTTGCGCCTGTTAGAGCTTCCATCTCTACGCCGGTGCGATGGTGAACAGACACTTGGCACCGGATGACGATTTCGCCGGTTTGCGTGTCATCGATTTCGATGGCGCAGTTATCTAACGGTAACGGGTGGCAGAAGGGGATGAGGTCGTGCGTGCGTTTGGCAGCCATGACGCCCGAAACGATCGCGGTGTCGAATACCGGGCCCTTCTTTGTGCGATGACCGCTTTTCCGCAGCGCTGCTGCGACGGTCGGGGGAAAGCGTACGCGCGCTTCGGCAGTGGCAACACGATGTGTCACTTCTTTTGCGCTGACGTCGACCATAGTCGGGCGATTGCGCTCATCGAGATGGGTGAGGCCCGACTTCGTGCTGGTAGCGCTTGCCGAACGCGTGGCCCCGGCGGTTCGACTGTTGGAAAGTTTTCTCACTTCACCCGCCAATGTAAAACATCTCTACCTTGTGATGATCGCCGGGCGCCTCACGCAATTCAGCGCGGAGTTCGCTATAGCGATCGCTGCGAGCCAGCCACACGTTGCGAATTGTCTCCAGGAGTTGCTCGTCGGTTGCGCCACCGCGCAATGCGTCGCGTAGGCTCGTGCCGCTTTTCGCGAACAAGCACGTGTAGATCACACCGTCTGAGGACAATCGGGCTCGGGAACAGTCGCCGCAGAAAGGCTGCGTGACCGAAGAGATAAACCCAACCTCGCCTGCGCCGTCGACGAAGCTGTATCGCTCCGCAACTTCGCCCCGATAGCCGCGTTGGAGTGGCTGTAACGGCCAGCGCGCGGCTATGCGATCCACCAACTCCTTGGAGGGGACGACGATGTCGGGTTTCCATTCATTACGGTTGCCGACATCCATGTACTCGATGAACCGTACGATAACGCCGGTGCCGCGGAAGCGTTCCACGAGGTCCAGCGCCGTGTGGTCGTTCAAACCGCGTTGGATAACGGCGTTGATCTTGACGGGGTCGAGCCCTGCACTGCGAGCATGCTCGATTCCGTCGAGTACGTCGTTGAGGCCACCGAAGCCGCCGCTCATGCGGGCGAATACTTCGGGGTCGAGGCTGTCCAGGCTGACGGTGATTCGCTTGAGGCCGGCAGCCTTCAGTTCGGCGGCGTATCGCGCGAGCAGCACGCCGTTCGTCGTCAGCGCCACGTCGTCGACGCCGGGAATGTCGGTGAGGTCGCCGATGAGGTCGGACAGGTTCGTTCGCAGGAGGGGTTCCCCGCCTGTCAGCCGCAGCTTCCTGACTCCCAGTTTTACGAAGAGGCGGGAGAGGCGAACGATCTCGTCAAAGGACAGGCGTTCGTGCGAGCCGAGGAATTTGTACCGCTCGTGATACTTCTCGCGCGGCATGCAATAGGGGCAGCGGAAGTTGCACCGGTCCATTACCGAGATCCGCAAGTCGCGGACCGGCCGGGCGAGGGTGTCGCGCGGGCTGTTTAGTTTGGCGAGCGGAACGACGACTTCGGATTTGGCCATGATTTGTGAAGGTAATTACCACCGGGCCGCGGCGAATGCCAATAAGAGGTCGCCAATGCACGGAATTGGACGCATGTGAGCGTTACATGGGGATTGCGGGAGGGGTAGGCAAGCGGTGGCTGCGCTGCGGGGGATGGTCGCGGGGCGACGGCGGGGCGCGGGCGCGGAAACGGGGTGGGACAAGCCCTACCAGCGATGCAGTCGGGTGACGAAACCCTTCGGGTACTTATTCGGCCCCGGGGGCAGCTCCACGAACCCGTCCGTGCCGGCGAGGGAGGTAAAGTCGCCGGAACCGTTCGTGGGGCGCGGCATGGCCCAAGCGCGGCCCCAGTCGTCCACCTCGACGCGGATGGGCATGAAGAAGGTGAGGCCGGTGCTGTTCACGACCTCGCCACCGAGGGCCATCTTTTCAGCGGGGACGGGGTCTTGGCCCATCGCCATGAAGAGGGCTGGTAGGACATAGCGCGACAGGCACACGCACGTTGAGACGGGGTTGCCGGGCAGCGCGAAGACCGTTGCGCCGGAACTCGCGACGCCGAACCACATGGGTTTGCCAGGTCGCTGCGATACTTTGTGGAAAACGGTATGGACGCCGAGCTCGTCCAGGACTCGGGGAACGAAATCGAGTTTACCCATCGACACGCCCCCGCTGAGCACGAGTACGTCGTGGGTCTCCAAATGAAACTTCAACCGGCGGCGGAGCTCGGGCACATCATCCAGCAGATGATCGTCGGCGACTCGTTGGAATCCGTGCCTGCGCAATGCCGCGACGATGGCGTACGCGTTGGAGCGACGTATCTGGTGCGGGAGAATGGGCTCGCCGGGCTCGATCAACTCGTTGCCTGTTGAGATGACGGCCAACATGGGTTGGCTGCTGACGCGAATGCGGGCCATGCCCGCTGAGGCTGCTATGGCAATTTCCGGCGCTCGGAGCCGCGCTCCCGTGGACAACAGGAGAGCGCCCTGACGCGTGTCGGCGCCACGGCGGTGAATGTTCTGCCAGGCGTCGGTCGGAGCGTCTGGGCGCAGCTCGGCTTCGCTGCTGCGTACGGTGATCTGCTCAACCGGGATGACGCAGTCGCACCCGTTGGGGACGACTGCGCCGGTCATAACTTCGATACAACCGGTTGGAGTTGCGAGCGACAATGGCGGGTCGCCCGCTGCCTGGGTCGCCTGGATGCGCAGGCGCCGGTTGCCTTGTTGGACCGCGGTGCTGTCCACGGCAATGCCGTCCATGGCAACTCGATCGAAAGGCGGTGCGTCCCGCTCGGCATAGATGTTCTCGCGCAACACTGCGCCTGCACATTGCGCGAGCGGCAATGACTCAATCGGCAGACAGGTCAGGTGCTGCCCGATCAACTCATCGGCCTGCGCGGGACTCAACACCGTTATATCAACCCTTCGACTTGTCGTTCTTGGATTTGTATACCTTGACCTGCTCGTTGAAACGGTCAGCGACGCTTTGCAGCTGATCGATAGCGGCGTTGTGCTTCTGCACTTCCACGCGCTCCATGTCGTCCATGGCCTTCTTCTGATCAGGCGTCGGCTTTTCCCCGGGCTTCGCTATCTTGCCCACGGCGTCGTTGCGCTCGAGCTGAATGCAGGCGACATAGGCGTTGATCGCTTTGTCATATTCCTTCACGGCCTTTTGCGCCTCGACCATCTCCTGAAGCGTCGCAGTATTGCCATCCGGAAGGTGGTCCGGAGGCGTCGGGTAACTGCAGTCCGCGTAGGCCGTTCCAGCCGACAGAACGGCAGTCGACGCTATGGCAATAATCACTTTCATACAGGACATCCCCTATTTTGGTTGAATCGCTATCTTAGATGCGCCGCGGCGCTCGCGGCTAGGAGCCTGTCTGACTCATGGGCGCCGCAGCAGCAGACGAGAATGGGTCAGGCCGGTTCCATGGCGCGTTTTTTTCGCGGGACGACTGTAGTGGACGCCTTTCTGGCTTTGGGAGCAAGAAAGCAGTCTCGGCCGTGGTCATTGACCACCCCGACGGCCTGCAGAAACGCGTAGATAATCGTCGTGCCCACGAAACGAAACCCACGTTTCTTCAGGTCCTTGGAAATCTGGTCGCTTAGATCCGTGCTGGCGGGCAATCGTTCGCCGCGTGGGCGGATATCGACCACGGGTTTGCCGTCGACAAAGGCCCACAGGTAGTGATCAAACGAACCGAACTCTTTCTGAACCTGCAGAAAGGTTTGGGCATTGGTCACCGTGGAGTCGATCTTTAGTCGATTGCGTACAATTCCGGCGTCGTTCATCAGCGCTGCCTGCCGCTTGGCGTCGAAGCGGGCGACCTTTTTAGGGTCGAACGAGGCGAATGCTTTTCGGTAGTTGGCCCGCTTGTGCAGGATGGTGGACCAGGACAAACCGGCCTGGGCACCCTCCAAAGTAATCATTTCGAAGAGGTGGCGGTCGTCGTGGGAAGGACGCCCCCATTCCTCGTCGTGATAGCGGACGTACTCCGGATCGTCGAGTCCCGACGCCCACATGCAACGTTTCTTTTCGGCCATAGGAGTGACTGTAGCCAAGCTCGGTGCCGGCCGCCACGGTTCGTTCAGGCAGTGTGCTCGGCCTTCGCGTTCAGCTCCGCGCACATCTGCTCCCGCATGATGAATTTCTGCACTTTGCCCGTGACGGTCAGGGGAAACTCGCTGACGATTCGTACGTAGCGGGGAATTTTGTGCTGGGCAATCTGTCCGCAGCAGAAGTCGCGGATTTCCTGCTCGGTGGCCGCCATCCCGGGCTTGAGTTGAACCCAGGCGCATGCCTCTTCGCCGTATTTTGGGTCGGGCACACCGAAGACCTGTGCGGCCTGAATCTTCGGATGTCGATACAGAAACTCTTCAACTTCACGTGGATAAATGTTTTCGCCGCCGCGAATCAACATGTCCTTCAAACGCCCCGTGATGTTGCAATACCCCTGTGCGTCGATGATGCCCAGGTCGCCGGTGTGCATCCAACCTGCATCGTCTATGACGTCACGCGTACGTTCGGGGTCGTCCCAATAGCTCTTCATTACGGAGTAGCCGCGAGTCAGGATCTCTCCTTGTGATCCAACAGGCACGACCCGGCCAACCGGGTCGACGATCTTGACCTGCAGGTGCGGATGTATGCGGCCCACCGTGGACACGCGGCGCTCAATCGGGTCGTCGGTGCTGCTTTGGAAGCTGACAGGGCTGGTCTCTGTCATGCCGTACGCGATGGTGACTTGCTCCATGTGCATGTCGCGGACGACGCGCTTCATGACTTCGACGGGGCAGGGCGCACCGGCCATGATCCCGGTTCGCAGACTCGACAGGTCGTATTTGGCAAAGTCGGGGTGTTCGAGCTCGGCGATGAACATGGTTGGCACACCGTACAGCGCGGTGCAGCGTTCTGCCGCAACCGTCTCGAGTGTCAACTTCGGATCAAACCAGTCGGATGGATAGACCATGGCGGCGCCGTGGCTGATGCAGCCCAGGTTACCCATGACCATGCCGAAGCAGTGGTACAGGGGGACGGGGATGCACATGCGATCGTTCGCAGTCAGCCTGATGGCGCGCGCGACAAAGTAGCCGTTGTTCAGAATGTTGAAATGACTGAGCGTGGCCCCCTTGGGGGATCCGGTCGTACCGCTCGTAAACTGGATGTTGCAGGCATCGTCGGGTTGAATCTCGGTGACGAGCTCCCGCAGTCGTGCAAAATGTTGCGGCTGGCCCAGCTTCGTGACGCTGTGGAAGTTGAGACAGCCGGGAGTGGGGTGCACTCCCAGTCGAATGACGCAGCGCAAGTGTGCCAGCCGGGCCGATTGCAGCTCATTCGGCGCGCACTCATCGAGCTCAGGCGCAATCGACCGCAGCACCTCCAGAAAGTTCACGTTCTTGAAGCGCTCCGCAATGACGAGCGCGCGACAACCCACTTTGTTGAGGGAGAATTCCAACTCGTTGGCACGGTAGGCCGGATTCAGATTGACGAGGATCAGGCCGGCCTTGGCGCTGGCGAATTGGGTCAACGCCCATTCGCTGCAGTTGGAGGCCCAGATGCCGATGCGCTCACCGGGTGACAGTCCCAGCGCGAGCAATCCGGCCGCCAGCGCATCCGCCCGTTGGTTGAATTCAGTGTAGGTCCAGCGGACATTCTGGTGGTGCACGATGAGCGCATCGTGCGAGCCCCAATTGAAGGCTGCTGCGTCGAGCGCCTGCCCGATCGTTTCAAACCGCAACAGCGCTGTATCCAATCCTTGTACGAAACTGGGTGTCATTGCAGCTCCCCCTGGAGGGAGTGTACGCCGTTACCGCGTTAGGAGTCAGGTAGATGCTGGAGGCATCCGAGTCCCCTCAGTGTTGCGCGGACAGCCTGGTCGAGGGGTGTATGCGGCTCGGATCTGAGCACGTTCAGCAGGCGTTCGTTGTTTAACCGCAGCGGCTCCTGCCACAAGTAACGCATCTCGCGCATTTCCCGGAACAATGTTTTGAAAGGGGACAGGAGGGTGACGAGTGGCCAGGGAAACCGTCGCACTGGAGTGTTGGGACGGCCCACGACAGCCCGGATGGCACGTGTCATCTGTGTGCCGTCGGTGTCCCAGTGGCCTTGGAAGTGGAACCTCTCGAATGTTCCCAGTGTTGATTCGCGGTCGACCAGCTGCGCGACGGTTTCGGCGAGGTCGGGGAGATAGGCCCAGGCATGGCCCATTCCGGGACGACCGGGGTACAGGATGGACGTGATCGGTTTGCCTGGCTCGACGAGGCCTTGGGAAAACCAGTTGTTGCCCGGGGTCGGCCCGAAAAAGTCGCCCGCGCGGACAATCAACGACCGCACGCCGGTGTTTGCGGCCGCCTGCAGACGGCGTTCCAGCTCGACGCGAATTTTACCTTTCCGAGTGAGCGGATTTTGTGGCGAGTCCTCGCGGAGAGTTGGGAAGGCATCCGGGCCGTAGTTGTAGATCGTGCCCGGCAGGACGATTCGAGCACCGCAGGCGCGCGCGGCGCTGATGGAGCTTTCGACCATTGGGAGCACCAGCTGCGCCCAATTCCGGTAACCAGGTGGATTTACCGCATGGACGATCACAGAGGCGCCTTTCGCGGCGTTCGTTACCTCCGCGGCATTCATTGCGTCGCCTTTCACCCAGTGGATTTCGGAAGCATTCCCGCGGCTGGCCGCTTTTGCGGGGTCCCGGTGAAGGGCATTGATCTGCCAACCGTGACGCTTCAGGGCGGTCGCCACTTCGTGGCCGATTCCCCCGGTGGCGCCGAGAATCAGGGCGGTCTCGAGCACGTTCATCGCTGTACCTGCGGTTGCTGTTGTGACAGCAGCAGAATGCGCCGCTCGGCGATAAAATAAAATTGACGTAGACGTGGGGTGGCTATATAAATTTGTATGCCCAGCGGCAACCCGGATTGGAGTCTTTATCGCTCGTTTTTGAGTGTTTTGCGCCTGGGCTCCCTTTCGGCCGCGGCACGCGATGAAGGGCTCACCCAGCCGACGGTGGGCCGCCACGTGGATGCGCTCGAGCAAGCGCTCGGAGTTGCGCTTTTTACCCGCTCGCAAACCGGGCTGACGCCGACCGAAGCCGCATTGGAGCTCCAGCCATACGCCGAGAGCCTCGAGGCGACCGCCGCAGCGTTGGTTCGGGCGGCGGTTGGCCGCGCTGGAACGCACGGAACAGTCCGAATTACCGCAAGTGAGGTCGTGGGTGCTGAGGTGCTGCCGCCGATTCTGACGCAGCTGCATGCCGCGCATCCCGAGATTGCCCTGGAGGTCGTGCTGTCGAATCGAACTGAGGACCTGCTGCAGCGGGAGGCTGACATCGCGGTACGAATGGTCAGGCCAACGCAGCAGACATTGTTGGCTCGGCATGTGGGCGACATCGAGATTGGTCTACACGCGCGCCGCGACTATCTGGAGCGCCATGGCGTGCCTTCCACGGTTGCCGAACTTCGGCGGCACGCCCTCATAGGTTTCGATCACGAGACCGCGTTCATCCGTTCCGTTCGCGCACAGGGCTTTCCCGTTGAACGGGGGATGTTCGCGTTCCGCAGCGACAGCGATCTGGCGCAATTGGCGGCCGTGCGTGCCGGGTTTGGGATCGGGGTGTGCCAGGTTGGGCTGGCGCGACGCAGCGCCGACCTGGTGCGGGTCATGGCGAAGTCGTTTTTATTCAAGTTGGAAGTCTGGATTGTCATGCACTCGGACCTGCGATCGAGCGCGCGCTGTCGTGTGGTGGCCGACGCCCTGGCGGCTGGATTGACCGCATATTGCGCGGACAGCTGAGCCGCACTGCGCGGACGATACAGCTTCATGCAACAATAGCTGCACCGTCTTTCCCGGAGCTAAGCCGATGGATTTGAGTCGCCGCCAGCTGCTGACCAGCTCCGCTCTTCTGTTGGCCAGCCCCAAGGTTGCCCGGTCCGCGATCGACAAGGCGGTGAACGAGGCCGCCGCGAAGCGCGTTGCAGCCGATGCGGGGGCCGCAGCGGGCGCGAACCCTATCGTGCTGTGCTGGAACGAGAATCCCTACGGGCCGTCGCCGGCGGCACGAGCCGTTCTGAGCGGGACGATCCCGCATTCCTGTCGCTATCCGGACGAGGAGATCGACCAACTCGTTGCCGCGTTGGCCAGGAAAGAAGGGGTACCTGCGGATCACATCGTCGTGGGTTCCGGCTCGGGCGAGTTGTTGTGCGCTCTCGGTTTCCTCCATGGCCATGGTGGCGGAGAGATCATCGCGGCGGAGCCCACGTATGCCGAGCTGACCAACTACGCCAAGCACGCGGGGGCACAGTTGAAATTTGTGCCGGTCGATAAACTGCTCAATCATGACCTGACAGCGATGCGCGCGGCGGTGTCCGAGCGGACGCGGGCTGTGTATATATGCAATCCAAACAATCCAACCGGTACCGCCATCAGTGCGGCTGCCATACGGTCGTTTGTTGGATCGTTGCCCGATTCGGTGACGGCGATTGTCGACGAGGCCTATCTGGATTTCGCGGACGCTGACGGAGTGCAGACGGTGGCCGATCTCGTTGGGAGCGGCAAGCGTGTGGTCGTGCTGCGGACGTTCTCCAAGATTCACGGCATGGCGGGGGTGCGCTGTGGGTATGGGATTGCGCGGCCGGAAGTGGCGGCGGAGATTGCGGCTGTGCGGATGAGCAGTGGGAATATTTTTGCGGTACGTGCCGCGCGTGCCAGCCTGGGTGACGAGGCCTTCCTGACGGACACCCGCCGCCGGATCATTGCCAGTCGCACGCGCATCACCAACGAGCTGCAGCGCCTGGGGCTCGCATATGCGCACCCGCAAACCAACTTTGTGTTTTTTGACACCGGCGGCCCGCTGGCACAGTTTGATCAGTTCATGAAAGCACGCAACATTCTGGTGGGGCGGCTGTTTCCGCCCTATAACAACTGGTGTCGGATCACCATCGGCACCGAGCCGGAAACTGCGGCGTTTTTGCGGGGTTTACAGGCCTATACAGGCAAACGCGCCGCCGCCTGAGCCTTCCGTCTCCCGACTTTGGTCTGTTAGGTAACGGGCTTTTGACATAGACGCTCGCGCGAGTGTTGGTTGTTTGTGGCGTGGTGTGATTTGGCGCATTGCGCAGCGTGGCGGCGCTCACCTATCCTGTCGCAAATTGACTACCCGCCCGTTCGAGGAGCGAACTTTCGATGTCCAAGAAATCCGATGCCCAGTCCGGCCGTGTCGCCTACGACGAGCGCGGCCAGCCCGTTTGGGAGTGGCGCGTCGACACGGGTGTCTTCAGTCGCGACGTCGACACCAGACAGATGCGGAAGATCCAGGAGGAGGCGGCCGTCAAATTGCAGGACGCGCCGCCGCCGTCGCGGCGCTCTATGGGTTTCGATCCCTACAGCACCGCAGTTGCCAAAGAGCCGCCGCCGCCGAAGGATGTGCCCTCAAAGCCGCAACCTCCGAAGACCCGTCGCACGCTCGATGACATGCGGCAGCTCAGCGAAGAGATCAAGAAGAACCGCCTGCGCAAATAGCCGGAAAATCCCGCTCCCGGGTCAGTCATCCGCGACTGACCCACAGCTGCTTCAGTCCGCGAAAGCTCGGTACGGGGCGATACTCGAATGTCTGCTCTTGCAACGACAGTTTCGGGAAACGCCGCAGTAATCCGAGGATGGCTTCCTGTGCTTCTACGCGTGCCAGCCACGCGCCCAGGCACAGGTGCTTGCCGCCGCCAAAGGATTGATGGCGGATGTCTCTGCGATGAATGTTGAAGGTGTCGGGTTTGGGGTTGGCACGGGGATCGCGATTGGCGCCTGCAAGTGACACACTGATGCTGTCCCCCCGATGCATCGGGCAGCCGCGGAACGCGGTGTCCGCCGGGATGATCCTGTTGGCCTGCGTGACCGGACTGTCGTAGCGAAGGACTTCCTCCACCGTGTTGCCGATCAAATCCGGATCGGCGCGCAGGGCTGCGAGCTGCTCCGGGTGTGAAAGCAGTGCTTTCATGCTGTTGGCAATCAGGTCGCTCGTTGTGACGTTGCCGGCGACCAGCAGCAGGTTGGTCTGTCCGAGAATCTCCTCATCGGTCAGCGGCGTTTCCCCCTCGTCGGCGGTGATCATGTCGCTGATCAGGTCGGTGCCGGGATGCTGGCGACGTGCTGCTATCGTCTGGTTGAGATATTCGCTGAGGGCTCGCTGAGCACTGGCACCGCGTGCGGTTTGCTCCGCGAGCTTCAGCGGATTGAAAAACCCGGCCGTAATGTCTTCCGACCAGGCTTTGAAGGTGGCACGTTTGTGCGGCTCGATGCCGAGCATTTCAGCGATGACAACTACGGGCAATGGGCCGGCGAACGAGGCGACCAGGTCGAAGCGCGCCTCTGTGAGAGTATCCAGCAGCTCGACGACGTTGGCCCGGATTCGCGGTCGCAGATCCTCCACAGCCTTGGGACTGAACGGCTTGCTCACCATCGCGCGCAGCCGTCGATGCTGCGGGTCGTCCTGGAACAGAATGGAGTTGAACGTTGCTGCCATGCCGCCCGACTGGGCGTTCACACGCATGCGACCGGTGTACGAGTCGGGATTGGCAGTGTGCATGTTTGAAGAGAGGTCCTTGTTCCGCAAAATTTCGCGCACCTCATCGAAGCCCGTTACGAACCAGCGCGAAAGGGGTTCGTCCCGGTGTACACGCTCAACGTTGCGCAGTCGCTCGAGGACGGGATAGGGGTCTTGGCGAAACACCGCGTCCAAGGGTGTGAGCTGGACTCCGGTGGGAGGATGCGGCGCGTCGACGGGTGCGGGGATCTGAGCTTGCGGAGTGGTGGCGGGCATGGGCAATTCCTTTTTGCGAAGGTGGCCATTTGCGAAGGACGCCTTACCCTGCGCGTTCCGGAGCCCAACAACCGTTAAGATCCATTTACCCCGCGAAGGGTCGATGAACCCCCTGGGCAGCCGGACGATAAATCAGTGATTCAGGAGGGCTGCGCGCGGTGGGAGCCACGGGGCGCGCGGGAGGCAACTCCCTGCAGATGCGACGGAAATCTCGAGCTCTGCCAGCCCCAGGCCCCGTTCGCGATCGAAGCGCAAGTCGCCGATGACCCACCCGCTCTTGCGCTCAACTGCGAAGGGCGCTCGGACAAACTGCATCAGGGCGGCTGCCTCGCAGCTGCGCGCGGTCAAGTCTGCCAAACGACTCACCGGCATGGAGAACTCTCCAAACCAGACGGTTTGCGTGGAGTCCGGAAGTTTAACCGCGGTCATCGGCGCGGTGGTGTCTTTGCTCACCAGCTTCGTCGAGCAACTTTCGGCGGTGACGAAGCCGGGTGCCTCGCTCAACATCCCGTGTCGCGCAATATAGCGACCCCCGTGAGTCTGCAGTAGCAGTACATCCCAGCAGAACGGGTTGGTTGGAATGGGTGAGAGGACGTGATCGACGATGTGGTCGTCCGGAAAGTCGTGCGCGGCGACTGACTCAATGTCGCGCGCGGCGACTCGACCGGCGATGGCGAGCAAAATGGTTACAGATACGGCGGCCAGTGCGCTCGCGAGCGCCGCGGTGGCCGGGGTGCTGCGCCTGCCAACTACGAGCAGACCGGCTGTCGCCAGTGCAAGAAAAGCCAGCCAAATCCAACTTGGGCTCATGAGGATGCTGCCGGCCGCTGCGGCGAGTACCGCCGTGGCGACGACCGCGCGTGCCGCAATGGATCTGGTGATGAAGAACAATGGCGCAGCAGCAAGCCAATACAGCGGCTCAACTATGAACACGCTGTCGCCGTAGATCCAACCGTTGTAGAACGGCCAGAGTGGATGCACTCCATAGCTGTTGAGTGCGTCCATGCCGAGGTGCAGCAGGGTACCAAAGATTGCCATTGCGGCGAGCGTGAGATGATCGCTGCGATTCATCGATATTCTGCGCAATTGCGCCCAGCCTTCTGCCGCCGCGTACAACAAAACTGCCAGACCCAGGCATCCCAACACTGTATGGGTATACCCCCGATGTTCCAGCAGGTACCCGAGCTTGTCACGGGCGAAGCCCCTGTAGGTCAGTACCAGGTCGATGTCCGGAAGGTTGCCGCCAATAGTGGCTATGGTTACCAGCATGCCCCGACGGGTTTGCGGGGACAGGCCGGTTTTGCCTGGCTTGGTCAGCCGCGCGACCGCTTCGCCGGCCACCATGCCGATCAGGGAGTGAGTGAGATTATCCATTCGGGGCGCGTCGTCCGCGGCTCGTAAACGTGGATGTTAGCGCTAAAACCCGCAGGCAGGGGAGGACAATCCGTTGGATCTGTCAGGTTCGTGTCAGGTTAACAGGTCATTGTGCGCGCCGCGCGGACCTTCGAAGGGTCGCAATTGACAGGTGTGCTGGATGGCCGATCGAACGTTTCTGATTACGGGTGCCACGGGATTTCTCGGTGGGGCGGTGGCCGTCGCGGCGCTGCGCGCCGGCTATGGACCCAAGCTGCGGTTGCTCGTGAGAGGCTCTGCTCGAGGCACACCGGCCATGAGGCTGTTCAATAACCTGCGCCGACTCGGGGCGACTGAGGAGGAGCTCAGCTCCCTCGGCCAGGATTTCATGCTCGAGGCTGACTTGGGCAGGAAAGGTGTATTCAATGGGCATCCGCTGCTGAAGCCGGTGGAGCGTGTGATTCACGCTGCCGCGTTGCCCACGTTCTCACATAATCCCCTCATTCACACGGTCAATGTGGATGGCACACTGGCACTTGCTCGCGCGTTGAATCGTGACCGGATCGAGAGGTTCCTGTTTGTCGGTACGGCGATGGCCGTGGGGCCTTCGCGGATTCGCGGTTCGGTGATTGAGGAATCGACCGAGCTGGGCTCACAGCACGATCACCTGGTGCCTTACACGGCGTCCAAGGCCGAAGCGGAACGACGTTTGCGAGTTGAGTTCCCGTATTTGCCGTTGGTGATTGCGCGTCCGTCGATTGTTGTGGGGCATACCGAGCTCGGTGTTTCACCGTCGCAGAGCATTTTCTGGGTGTTCCTCGTGGGTCACATGCTCGGCGCCTTCACGTGCGACCTGTCGGACTCGATCGACGTGGTTCCTGCTGACTGGTGTGCCGATGCCCTCCTGCGCCTCGCGACGCGTGATTTGCTGGAACATGATCTGTATCACGTTTCCGCGGGAAAACACTCGAGTGTCACCATTGAAGCTCTCGACAAGGGCTTCGCTCACGCACGCAAGGTGGCGCCCATGGCGGCGACGTACCGCAAGATAGATGCCGCCGGGATCGCGCAGATCATGCCGAAAATGCGCGAGATCGTGCCCGGCGCCAACCGGCGATTACTGCTGCGCGCCTTGCAGCTGTACGGCGGCTTCGCCGAGCTAAACTACGTGTTTGATAACAGCCGCCTGCAGCGTGAAGGGTTGGCCGCCTCGCCGCCGTTCACCAGCTATCTGTCGCGGTGTGTCGAGACTGCTCAGGGGATTGCCATTGCGGACCAGATGAGGTGGGACTTTAAGTGAGGAGCCGCATCCCCGGACCGGATCGCGGGAATGTGATCCGCACCGAGGTGCCCTTGCCTTCGGGGCCGGAGTCGATCGAGACAGACGCCCCGTGCAGCTGAGCGACTTCGGCCACAATCGCCAACCCCAGTCCACTGCCGGCACCACGCGCATTGCTGCCGCGAAAGAAGCGTCCCAGCACCTGCTCGCGTTCGTCGACCGGAATTCCAATTCCGCTGTCGGACACTTCCAGAAACCCGGCACCGTCAGTGACTCCACAGCGGACAGTTACGACGCCACCGGCGGGCGTGTGTGCGATCGAGTTGTTGACCAGGTTGCTGAGCGCCTCCAGCAGCAGCCAGCGAACACCCTGCACCGCGCCTGGCTCAGTCTCCGCGCCGATATCGATACCCGCGCCAATGGCCGCGGAAATGCGGTCGGCGACCGTTGATTCGACGATTTCAGACAGCTCGATCTGCGTGAATTCCCACCTGAGATTGCCTGCCTCGTCCGAACGCGCCAAGGCCAGCAGCTGTTGCGTGGTGTGGGTCAATCGCTGCGTGGCCTCGAGCAACATCGCAAGGCGCTCGCGCACGGGCTCGGCCGAAGGATCTTCGGTCAGAAGCTCGAGTTGAATCTGCAGTCCGGTCAACGGAGTTCGCAGTTGATGTGCGGCGCTCTCCAGGAAGCGTTTTTGAGCGTCGCTCGTGGCGCGTACTGTCACAAACAGCCTGTTCAGGGCCGCTACCAGACTTTCAATCTCCGTGGGGACGGCCTCACGGGGCAACGGCGTCAGATCCCGCGCAGAGCGGCTCGAGATCTGGGCCTCGACGCTGCGCAGCGGCCCCAGTGCGAGGCTCACGCCGATCCAAATGAGCGCCAGCACCAGGCTGAGCTGACAGATGTCCACCGCCAGTGAGCTCCAAAGAATCCGGGAGCGGGTGCGGTCCCGTTTGTGCAGTGTTTCGGCGACCGAGACATTCAACACGCCGGTTGCTCTCTTGGCCCGATAGGTCACCAGCCGGACAGCCTCGCCATGATATTGCGCAAAGCCGCGTGCCGGGTTGCTCGCGGCTTCAGGCAACTCCGGCAGACCGCGGTCGCCCGCAACGAATGCGCCCGTTTCGGTGGTTACTTTGAAAAAGATCGAGTCATAGGAGTCGTAGCGCAGGATCGCGATGGCGTCCGGTGGGAGGGAGAGCGTGGGGTGTCCCTGAGGATCCGGTCTAACATGCGCAGAAACGGCGAGCGCAGCATCAAACAGCGCTTGGTCGTAAGCGTCCCGGTAGGGAGTCAGGGCGGTAAAATAATCACTCAGCGTGCCCGCGGTCAGGATCAGCACGGCCGGCAACAACAGCAGGGCGAGCAGCCGCTTGCGGATCGACGGCGCCGTCATTTCCTCGGCTCATCAACCCGATAACCCATGCCGCGGACAGTGCTGATGATGGCTGCTCCACCCAGCTTTGCGCGCAGGCGCGAGACGTACACTTCCACCGCATTCAATGTCAGATCTTCGGTCCAGTCGGCGATGGCGCTCATCAACTTGTTTTTCGAGACGATGTGACCGGCGTTCAGAATGAGGCATTCCAGGATGGCCCACTCACGTTGACTGAGCTCGAGCGCTTTGCCTGCGGCGGTGATACTTTTGCGAGTCGTGTCCAACTCCAGGTCGCCAAAGGTCATTCGGGCACTGGCCACGGAATTGGCGCGCCGGATCAGGGCACGGCAGCGGGCCAGCAGCTCGGGTACCTGAAACGGCTTCGTCAGATAGTCATCGGCGCCGAGATCCAGCGCCGTGACGCGGTCGGCCAGTCCATCCCGCGCCGTGAGCATCAGGACGGGCACAATTTTTCCCCGGCTGCGCAGGGAGCGCACCAGCTGCAGCCCGTCCTCCCGGGGGAGGCCGATGTCGGCAATAACCAAGTCAAAGGACTCGGTGTCGAGGGCAGATCTCGCCGCTTCGGCACTTGCAACGAGATCCACAGCAAAGCCGCCGCCGCTCAAGGCGCGGCGAACGCCGTCACCGACCAGGGGATCGTCTTCGACTACCAGTACACGCATGGCGGACAGGCTACACCATTGACTTGGCCATGGATTCGGGCCGTCAGGTTCATGTCAGGAATCGCGGCTACTGTAGGGCAATGCGGCAATACACAGCTTTCTCAAACCAGGCAGGTGCAGCCATGGTGGCTTTTACAAATCGGGTTCTGGCCATTCTTGCGGCCCTGGCGGTCGGCGTCATCTTTGTCCTGACCGTGCGGACGGCGGGGTTACATGAGCTCGCACAGCGCGATCATTGTGCCTCTACGCAGAATAGTTTGCAGCTTCAAACCTGTCGCGGTGGAGACTCCAGTGACTCTTCTGACTGATGAGTTGATATCGCGGGATGGAGTGATCTGCATCCGCAAACACGTGCCGATTGTCATAAGTGGCTTGAAGGTGATTGTGCAGGGTGGTCACGTAACACTGCACGGTCGGGTGAGCCTGGCGTTTCTCAGCTCCCGGGCTGAGAAGATCGTGCGGGAACTGCCCGGCGTCACGGGCCTCACCAATCACATCGTCGTGACACCACCCAGTGTCGCTAAAACTGACTCCATGGATTCAGCGCGCGCGCGCACGAGATCCGCGATGGCCTCCATGTTGTTGAGATCGACGACCGGCACGCCCGCGCCGGGAAATTCCTGATCGCTGGCGATCGCGACGATCCGGTTGTCTGCGGGGTGCAGCGGGCTTTTCTGCGCAGCCTGGCGGAAGACTTCCAGCTTTGGATGCCGATCCGTCTTGAACCCCTCGATCAGCACCAGGTCGCAAGGGGACAGTCGCTGGAGTAACTCAGCGAGCGTGGCTTCCCGTCCCTCGCCAACTTCATGCATCTGAACCCAGCGGCGTGCGGACGACACGATCACTTCGCTTGCGCCGGCTTTGCGGTGCTCGTATGAGTCCTTGCCGGGCTGATCGACATCGAAAGCGTGATGGGCATGTTTCAGCGTGGCAACCTTCAGGCCGCGAGCTGACAGGACGGGAATCAACCGGGTGATCAGGGTGGTCTTGCCGGAGCCGCTCCAGCCGACGATTCCCAGGATCTTGGGTTGTTGCATGTTTGCGTCCTACCAGCGATAGAGGGTTGCGAGGAAGCCTGCCGGAAAATCCCCGGCTCGCGGGGGAAGCTCTACGAAGCCATCCGTACCGGTCAGACCGAGGAAGTCGCCCGGGCCATTCGTGGCTCGAGGCGTAGCGGTCATACGGCCGTTGGCATCTGTGATTGTTACAGGGACAAATTGCGCAACCTGGCGACCTGGGCTGAAGGGGGCCGCCAGCACAATCTGTTGTGGCGGGTTGGGTCGCGTCGCCATGGCCGTTATGGCGCCTGGAATGACATAGCGTGTCAGACAAACCAATGTTGCAACCGGGTTGCCGGGCAAGCCGAATATGATCTGGCCTGCGGGACCAACACCGAACCACAGCGGCAACCCGGGCCGCTGCGCGACCTGATAGAAAACCTCGCGCACTCCGATGTTGTTGAGAACCTTCGGCACCAGGTCGAACTTGCCCTTCGAGACGCCGCCGCTCAGGATCAGAACGTCGCATCTGTCGAGATGCTGCCGGAGTCGCTCGCTCAGCGTAACTTCGTTATCAACAATGTGGTCATTGTCGATCTTCTCGAAGCCTCGTGCTTTGAGCGCGGCCACAATCGCGTGCGCATTGGAGCGCCGGATCTGGTGCTCGGCGATCGGCTGTCCCGGCTCGATCAACTCGTCGCCGGTGGACACAACCATAAAATTCGGCTGACAACTCACTGCGACGCTCGCCAGGCCCGCTGAGGCGACCACCGCTATTTCCGGGGCGCCCAATCGAGTGCCCGCCTTCAGCATGGGCACTCCCGGTCGGCTGTCCTCGCCGCGGCGCTGGACATTGCGATACGGAGTGCCCTGGATGTCATCTCCCAATGAGACGACGCCGTCCGCGACGTCGTATTGCTCCATCGGAATGACGCAATCGGTGCCGCGAGGCAGTACCGCACCCGTCATCACTTCGATGGCATTTTCTGCACCTTTCAGGTCCAGTGGCGGTGAGCCGGCTGCTTGTATCGCCTCGATGGTAAAGCGTCGTCGGCCTCGGGCGAGGGCCATGCTGTTAACGGCAATTCCGTCCATACACACGCGATCGAACGGCGGATTGTCCCGCTCCGCGTACACGTCCTGCCGCAGGATCCGACCGGTGCATTGATCGAGCGGGCGCTGCTCGATTGGCGCTGTAGGCCAGTGGGACTCGATGGCCCGCTGAGCCGCCTGGGGCGTTACTGGCGGGGAAGTCGGCTTCGTCATGGATGGATGGCGTCGATGTTGTCGGCATCTTATAGCGATTGGGCGGGGTCGTGCAGCCGAGCGCTTTCGTGCGTCGCGGAGGTGGGGTGAAGGACGAAGCCGAAAATGCCGCGCCGTCAGTGCGAAGTTCCGCAGCCGGGATTGCCGCGGCGTCAGCGCAGACGGGGGGAAAGCCGAATTGCACCGGCTGGCGCCAACTGTCCGAAGTCGGGCGGCTCCGAGAGACCCCTCGCCGTGGGGGTTACGCCTTCTTTTTCGTCGACTTTTTCTTGGCGGCCCGTTGGGCCCGCGCTGCGGAGTTGGCTTCTACTGCGGCGCGGATGAGTTGCTTGAAGGCGGCCTCGTTGATCTTCTCGCCTTCGCGGATGTCGATCGCACGCCGCGTGTTTCCTTCCAGGCTGGAATTGAAGAGCATTTTCGGGTCTTTGATGGAGGCTCCGCGAGCGAAGGTGAGCTTCACGACCTGCTTGTACGATTCCCCTGTGCAGACGATGCCGTCATGGGACCAGACGGGGGTTCCCATCCATTTCCACTCCTCCTCGATGTCCGGAACGGCATCGTGGATGAGCTGACGGACACGCGCGAGGGTCTCTCCTCTCCAATCCCCGAGCTCTTGAATCCGTTTGGTGATGTTCGCTGCGGCGCCTGCGCCAGTCGGACTGCTATTCGGCTTCATACCAACAGCGTACCTTTATAGCGGCGCGGATGTCGCGCATCATTTGCTGTACGACATGCACTCGAGGTGACCTGATGAGCCGTTATGCATGGGTTACGGTGGGATGGCTGGTTATTGCTCCGATGGCTGCCTTCGCGGATCGGGCTGCTGACGTTGCCGCTCTCGAAGCGAAATGCGAGCAGGAGCGGGAAGCGAAGATCGCGCCCTTGCGGGCTGCGGAGATCGCAAAGTGCAAATCTGAGGGCCACGAGCCCAACTATTGCGAGAGTTTTTGGCGCGACTACGGCAATCCGGTGCGCACCGCGAACGGTGCAATGACACCGCGGCTTTTTTCCGATTTGCCGGCTTGTATTGCGTCCTTCAAGGCGAGACGGGAATTTGAGCTGAACGGACGCTAGGACGTACGGGTGGCTGCGAAACTGCGGCTGGGCGGAAGCAGGCGCCGTTGTCGTCGTGCGCTGCCCGCCAGGAGTCGGTAAACTTCGCGCCGGCTGCGCCCGTAGCTCAGTTGGATAGAGTACTCGGCTTCGAACCGAGTGGTCGGGAGTTCGAATCTCTCCGGGCGCGCCAGTTAAATCAAAGACTTGCGTGTGAGCAAGGGCACGGACAAGGACGTACTGGCGGGCGGTCCGTCTGAACGCGACTCGGGCGGCGGCGGCGTACGGCTGATTCCTAGCTGAGTAGCGATATACGCTTCAACCGATCGAGGATCATGGGCATACGCGCTTGGCTGCTCTCATCTCCCGGAAGGTGTCCAGGAAGCGCGTCGATAAACTTTGGCTCTGCGAGTAACGCGCCGCTTCGGTTGGCAAGATAGCTGCGAAGCTCGGCTGCGGCCGAGCCAACCTCATCAGGCAATTCAACCCGCCCGTTGACCAAACTGACAATGTCCTCCAAGTCGTGGCTTGCGCGGTAATCACCGCCGCCGCGGCCCGCAAATGCCTCGAGTTTGGTTGCTAGAAATGTGAGCGGAGAAATGAGTCTGATTTGCAAGCCGCTCGGTAGCTCGAAAGGTGATGCTGTCCGAACCGCCTCTCCATACCAGCGGTTGGAGAAACCGAGAATCCGTTCATCTGTCGGCATGACGTCGAGAATACAACCGCCGACGATCCAACGGCATACTGGCGCGTCTGAGCGGCGATCGTGTTTGAAACCATTTCCTTCCAGATCTTTTTCCAACACCTGATATTCGAAGAGTGACAGAACCTCGACGATGACGTCTACGTCCCGCGTCACTCTCGCTGGCGGGGCCGCGCTGTCCGTAACCAATAAGCCTGCGGCGCAACCGCCGACGAACACGAATCGCTTACACAGCGGTCCCAGCGCTTGCGCGACGGAGTCCAGTAGTGGCATGTTGGGATCATCCGCATTCATGCCAGTCGCTCGCCCAATAGCTGACTCGCGAGCTCACGCTCGCGCGCCGCGCCGCTGCGAAGCGCATCGAACAGTGCAAGTAATTCATATAACGCGGGATCCGCGCGCGCAGCCTTCGGTACTGTGGGGTAGAGCGGATGCAGCGCCATACCGCGCCGCTCGCCTGCGGGGTCGGGCCAGACGGGAGCTAGCTCGCTAGGTTGTGAAATGAGGGACGCGAGAGGCGGCGCGGCGTACGCGGTCGGCACTCCGCGCGTTGCTGCTCCGAACGTTGGGGGAAATGCATATTTGGCGCCATGAAGAAGAAACTCCCTCAGCGCTGCTTTTGCTACATGCAGGTGCTCGTCAACGTTGTGTAGTAGACGGGCTTTCATCGCTCGTCCTACGCTTGCGTGGACCTCGGAAGCGGAAATCGCCAAATCCGACCCGAGCTCGCTGAAGGTTCGAACACTGTCACGCAGCGACAATAGCTTGAGCAGCACCACCAGATCCTGTGGCTTCAGTGTAACCTGCTGATTTGAATGGCGTTTCAAGATATATTCTCTATTCGCGAATAGCGAATATAGGCTTCCGAACCAAGGGCGTCAAATGCTGATGAGCAAACGCGCCCGCAACGCCCCCGCGTGGCTACATAGGCGCGCAACTGTTGGAAGTGATCTTCACCGCCGAAACCGACTTCAAATACTTCCGCGTCGCAATCGGCACTTGCTCGTCATTGCCGGTGATATCCACCTTCGCCCGGTCATTCCACCCGCCACCATCCGTGAATGTCAGTGCGAGGTTGAAGTTGCATTTGTAGCCGGCACCGCCTTTGGCATAAACGAGGACGATGTGTTGTACGAGACCAGTTGTGTCGACGACGGCGCTCAGCGTTGGAGCTCCGTTGCCGCGCGGGGCGGCGGGGGCTGCTGGGGGCGTGACGATGGGCGAGTGCGTGGCAACCGGCGGTTGCGGTCCGCTGGCGGCGGCCGTGCCTGCAGCGGAGGAAGGTGCAGCGGATGCGGATGGTGCACCACCCGAGGCGGAAGATGCGCCAGCGGCGGCGGACGCTGCCGCAGCGGATGACGGAGCATATGGCCCGGGCGCTGAAGCGGACGAACCACCTGACGATGGCGCAGCGGCGGCGCTCGATAATGAGCCAACGGCGGCGGCGGGTGACGCGCCAGGCGAAGCAGAGGCATCGGAAGCGCAGTGGGACGCTCCCGAGGGGTACTGGAGTAAAATAATCCCGGTCCTGTATTCGCCGCGATCGTAAAACGTGCGCGCGTCCAGATTCAAAGGCTTACTGCGGTCGCCACAATCACCGACCACGTTCCACGTCGTCGTGACACCCTTGCCTCCCGGGATGCGTAAGGTGGGCGTGCCGGGCGCCGGCTTCTTGGTCGGCGGCTCATTGGCGTAGCAGAGTGGCAGTGACTTTGACTCGCCGCGCCGAAGGGTTCGCTGGTAGACATCGCCGCGCCGCGACCAGTCTTTTGCGGGGCAGTCGTTGTCGTGGAATTCGAGCACGAGGTCGTGGCCGGTGCGATTGCAGAAGGCGACGGACCAGGCTGTAGATTGGCCGGGCTCGGGGGCGGAGCCGGTGCAGGGACTCGAGTCTTCGCGGGCGTCCTGGGCCCGGGCGGTGAGGCCGACGCAGGCGAGGGCGAAAACGCACAAGACCGCCCCTACGAAGTGTAGTTTGATTTTCAACAGTGTGCCCCCTAACTGTGGTTGCCTTGATTTTCCTGTAAAACAGCTCCACAAACAACCGACCGGATGGAACAGGAGTCGCCGTGACAGCCTTTGACATGACCCCGCCAACAGCCGATCAGCGCCGTCAGATCACTGCTGGACTGAATGACGAGGAGCGCCACGTCCTGCTTCAGCATGGCACGGAAGCAGCGTTCTGTGGTGTATTCCTCGACAACAAGAAAGACGGCATTTACACGTGCAGGTTCTGTGGCTTGCCGCTGTTTCGCTCCAACGCCAAATTCGATTCAGGTACGGGTTGGCCGAGCTTTTTCAAGCCCTACGATGAGTCGCACATCAAGCGGATACGCGATACGAGTTATGGAATGGTGCGCGTGGAGGAGGTGTGTAACAGATGCGGGAGTCACCTGGGACACGTGTTTCCTGATGGACCGCGCCCGACAGGAGAGAGGCATTGCCTCAACTCGGTGTCGTTAGCATTCACGGAAAAGGATCAGGCATTACCTGATGTGCTTGGCCGGGGTGCACCCGAGGGTGCAGTCGATCAAGGGGCGTAAATTAATCGACGCGATTGTGCCTGCGGCTACGGCGCCGCGGGCACAGGTCGCGCTTCAGCGAGGATCAGCCCAAACAACCCATCCCGATCCGTCCACTCCGCCACAGGCGTCCAACCACCTGAGCGCAGAAGTAACCGCGCGTCACGCGGTCCGTACTTGTGGCTGTTCTCCGTATGAATGGTCTTACCCTTCGATATCGCAAAGGGTCGGCCATCCACACTGAATGAGATATCGCGAGTCGCCTCGAGGTGCATCTCGATGCGCGCCTCAGTGTCATTCCATCGCGCTACGTGAGTGAACGCAGAAACGGGTATCGTGCCGTTGAGCTCGCGGTTGATTCGATGCAGCAGGTTCAGGTTGAATTCTGCCGTCACGCCTTGTGCATCGTCATACGCTGGAATCAGCACACTCCCGGGTTTGATTCGATCGATTCCGATGAGGAGCTTCGAGCCTTCGCCCAGTGTCTCCCACATCGCACGCAGCAGATCGACCGCGGCTGCGGCGGACATGTTGCCGATGGTTGATCCAGGGAAGAATCCGAGTCGCGGTCCATCTCCGATGGAGGGCGGTAGGACCAACCGATGCAGGAAGTCGCCTTCGACCGGATGTATCGGTAACGAAGGAAATTGCTTCGCAAGAGCCGCCACAGAATCCCGTAAGAATTCTCCGGAGATGTCGATTGGCACGTATGCCGTCGGCGCGACCGCGGAGAGAACAAGCGGTGTCTTGGCGGATGAGCCGGAGCCGAATTCCACGACCACACTGCCGGAGCCGGTGAGCTCTGCAATATCCGCCGCGTGCGCGGAGAGGATCGAGCGCTCTGCGCGAGTCAGGTAGTACTCGGGCAACCGAGTGATGGCCTCGAAGAGCTCGGAACCGCGCCGGTCGTAGAACCATCGGGCGGGGATCGCGCGCGGCCGCGCCGTGAGGCCCGCTAAAACGTCAGCGCGGAAGGCCGGATCGGCGCTGAGCGCCGCATCGCCGTCACCGTGGAATTCAGCGTTAGGACTACTGCCTGAAGCGTGAGTCGTCCCCGCCTCTCGGGCTCCGTGCCGTGTCCTCGCGTCGCCTAGTGCGGCCATGCAATTCACCTCGCAAACCCAATGCGTACAGAATCAATGCGGGCGGGATGGAATTTCTCCACTCCCGGATACAAAAAAACCGTACACGAAACTCGGGGAACGGAGGCGGGCGATCCGTCGCCAGATTACCCGCCCTGCTTTCGCGTTAGTGCGTCTTCTTGCGACTGATCGCGTAAACGTATGCCGCAACAGCCTTCAACTCATCAGGCTTGAGCGCGGTTCCACCATACGGAGGCATCGCACCGCCGACATTCTTCGGCTTGGCCACACCCGTTGTGATGGTCTTCGCTATGCCGTCGAGGCTACCGTCGCTCCACAGCCAAGCACCTTCCACGAGATCGGCGCCGACGGGGCTGCCACGCCCATCGGAACCATGGCATCCACCGCAGGTGCCGCTAGCAGCCTCGCCGTGGAAGATTCGATTGCCGAGTGCAACCTGATCTTGAGTGGTACCGGGAGGCGGTGTGAGGCCAGCGTCAGGATGGATACCTTCGGGGGGCAACTCTGAGGCTGAGCTCGCGGTGCTCGCTTTCGGTGCAGGTGCTGCCGTCACTTTGGCGGCGTCTGCGACTCCGTGGTATGTGACACGCCAGATGCGTCCATGAGTGTCATCGGAGATGTACAGAGCGCCATCGGGTCCGACAGCGAGCCCGGTTGGGCGGAAATCAGCGCGACCAGGTTCCTTCACGGCGCCCGCGAATCCATCAGCAAACACGACAAAGTTGCCCGCAGCCTTGCCATCAGCCATCGGCTGGAACACCACGTTGTAGCCACCCTGTGGCGCCGGTGCCCGGTTCCAGGATCCATGGAACGCAATGAACAACCCCTTGCGGTAGGCCGCGGGGAACTTGGTGTTGGTTACAACCAATAGATCGTTCGGCGCCCAGTGAGCCGGAAAGAACGCAGCAGGCGCGCTGCGTTGCTCGCACAAACCCACCTTCCTGCCGCCGTCGCCGCCATACTCCGGTGCCAGCACCAACTTCTTCTGCGTACCGTCGAAGTAACACTCAGGCCACCCGTAGTCGGCGCCGCTCTTCAGCTCAAAGACTTCCTCGGCAGGCAGCTCCGGTCCGTCCTTCGGCTTGTACAGCTTGTTCCAGTTTTCGGAGAGCTGGTCGCGACCGTGTTGTGTCACGTACAGCCGGCCGTCGGCGTCAATTGCGTAGCCCTCGCCGTTGCGAATGCCGGTTGCGTAACGCTCCTTGGGAGAGAACTGTTGCCCGGTCTCGTTGGCGTCGAAGCGCCAGGTGCCGGCGCGAGTTTCCTTTTCGGTGCACGGATTGTTGCCTGGTGACAACGGCATGCGGTTCTGGACTTCGCAGGCATTGGTGGCCGATCCCATGTCCACGAACAGGTTGCCCTTCGCGTCAATGATGAACGGATGCATCGGGTGATCGCCTCCCAACGGCATTCCCGACACGACGACTGCCGGCTTGCCTTTGGGGACTACGCCGTTGGCAACCGCCGGGAACTTGACGATCTTGTCGTTCACTTCGGCATAGATCGAACCGTTATACAACTGAATGCCGGTGCCGCCCGCCGAACCCTGGGCAGTGCCATCGCCAAAGCGCTCGATCACGTCCGCCTTGCCCGTGCTTTTCGTGTCCTGCAGGGCGACGAGGAATCCGCCCGCCGGCGGCTTGTCGTTCTTGTAGTAAACGCCACTCCAGGTGTTGACGTATACAACACCATTCGCGCCGACGACGAGGTGACGGGCATGCCCGATCTTGTCAGCAAACACAGTGGCGCAGAACCCCGGGGACAACACGATCCCACCGCTGTCACCACCGCAGGAGCCGGCGGATGACATCATTGCAGGCGGGGCGGCCGAAGCCAGGCCGGCGGCCCCCGACAAAAACGCGACGCCCGAGAGGGCGCTGAATAAAGATAGATGTTTCAACATGCTTTGAATCCCCTGATAGCGGGTCCCCCGCCTAAAGTCGCAGTGGCCTCGGCAGACCTCGAGCTAGACCGGCTGGTCGATCGACCTGGCCAGCTCGGTGAACAATTTCGGGCCCTGTTCCGTCATGTGCCAACAATCTTCCAGCCGAATACCGAACTCGCCGGGAATGTAGAGTCCCGGCTCGTCTGAGAAGCACATCCCGGCTGCAAGCGGCGTCGTATCGCTGCGGACGAGATAGGGATTCTCGTGCCCGTCCATGCCGATCCCGTGGCCGGTTCGATGCGACAACCCGGGCAACGCGTAGTTCTTGCTCCAACCCTTGCTCTCGTAGAACGCACGCACAGCTTTGTCGATGCTGCCGACGGGCGTGCCGATCTTAGCCGTCTCGAGCGCGATATCCTGACCCCGTTTCACCATGTTCCACACTTCGCGCTGCCGAGCCGTAGGCTCGCCGAAAATCCAGCTGCGGGAGATGTCCGACTGGTAACCATGCAGCGTACAACCGGCGTCGATCAGAATGACCGACCCGTCACGCACGGTTTGAACTACCTTCGAGCCGTGCGGAAATGCACTGGCTTCGTTGAGCAGAGCGAGCGAAAAGTCATAGCTGCCGCCGAGGGCAGTGGTGGCATCGCCTGTCAGCTTGGCGACATCGGCCGTCTGCATTCCCAACCGCAGATTGGCGTGGACGTAGCGGATGGCCGTCAGGGTAATGTCGTTTGCGAGTTGCATCAATGCCAGCTCGGCCGGCGATTTGACCATCCGGCAGGCTCGCACCAACTCGCCGCCGGGAACCGTGGCTCGGTGGCCACCGGCGGCCTTGGTCACGGCGTCCGTGATGAAAAAGCGCACGTTGGAATCCACCGCCAGGGGACCCTCGCCCATGCCACCCACTGACTTCGCAATCAGCTCGAACGGACTTTCATCTTCCTGCCACGGGCGGATCTCGCCGGGCACCTGCAGCATCTCGCGGATGGAAGGCGATTCGAAAAACGGCGTAACAATGATCACCTGGCCGTTGGCCGGAATGATCGCGGCGGTCACCCGCTCGCTGGTCCACCAATGAATTCCTGTGAAGTATTCTAAAGTGGATCCCGACTCCACGAGCAGAGCGGCAACTTTCTTCTCCTGCATCAAACCCTGCACCTTGGCCAGGCGCGCTTGTCGCTCCTGTGCCGTGATGGGTTGTGCACTCTCGGCCATGGGTTTCAGTCCAATCGGCCGAGGTCGCTGCGGAACGGTCTTCGCGGCAGCGAGCGAGTCAGTTGTCACTACGGCAGCTGCGGTCGCAGCTGCCCCCAGAACGGCGCGTCGGGTGAGTGTCATCCTGTCAAATATAGCCCAACTCAGGCTAGCGCAGGATAGTCCGTGTAGCCTTTCGGTCCGGGCGTGTAGAACGTGTTCGGATCCGGCGCGTTGAGTGGGGCGCCCGTCTGCCAACGCTCGAGCAGATCAGGGTTGGCGAGCACCTGCTTGCCAACAGCAATCAGGTCGGCCCTGTTGGCTTGCAAATCGCTCTCGGCTCGCACGGGATCGTAGCCGCCGGACAGGATCAGGTGGCAGTTGCTCATCTTGCGCAAAGTGGCCTTGATCGAATCGGGTACCTGCGGTGCGCCGATGGAGGAATGGTCCACCACGTGGATGTAAAGCAGGCCGCGCTCATTCAACTGATGCGCCAGGTAGGTGTAATCAGACTCCATGTCCGGATACAGCGGCATGTCGTTGAAGATGCCGTAAGGCGAGATCCGGATGCCGACCTTCTCCTTGCCGATTGCGCGGATGGCAGCATCGGCCACCTCGAGCACGAAGCGGGTGCGCTTTTCAATCGAGCCACCATAGCCATCCGTGCGGATGTTGGAGTTGGGGCGAATGAACTGCTCGAGCAGATAGCCGTTCGCGCTATGCAGCTCGATGCCGTCGAATCCCGCTGTAACCGCGTTCTTCGCGGCCGTTGTGAACTCTTCGATGGTGAGTTTGATGTCAGCCTCAGTCATGGCTTCCGGTACCGGCAGTGGCTTCATGCCTTCGCTGTCGGTCCACATTTCGCCGGCGGCCGCAATGGCTGACGGCGCAATCATCCGGGAGCCCTTGGGCAGGTTGAGCGGATGCACGATGCGGCCACAGTGCATGAGCTGCTGGAAAATCTTCGCACCTTTGGCGTGCACGGCGGCGGTCACCAGCCGCCAGCCGGCAATCTGTGCCGGGGAGTAGGAGCCCGGGATTCGGGCATAGCCGAGGCCATTGGATGACGGTGATGTTCCCTCGGTAATGATGAGTCCAACGGACGCGCGCTGGGCGTAGTACTGCGCCATCAGTTCGTTGGGAACATTGTCAATGGCGCGGCTGCGTGTCAGCGGCGACATCGCGATCCGATTCTGCAGGGTCAACGGACCAAACTGGGTCTGGGAGTACAAAAGCGCCATGGAGGTATCTCGAGACTGGGGTTGATGGAGATACTACCGAGTGCATGCAGCCGGCGACAGTGCAAGATCTCTCCCGGACGGAATAGGGCGCCGGTGTGTATCGAGATAGGGTCAACCGCCGCGCATGAACAAACCCACAGTCAGCGTCAGGCCGATCAGCACCACCAGCAGCCGCAACACCCGCTCGTTGACTTTGCGGACCATGTGTCCGCCGAGGATGCCTCCCAGGATCGCCCCGGCGCTGTAAACGGCCGCCGTCTGCCATTTGACATCCGGGGAAAACACGAAAATCGCCACGGCCGAGGCATTCATGACGGCGGCCAATACGTTTTTGGTTGCACCCGCAGCGCGCATGGTGACACCGCTTGCGGTCAGTGCAGCGAGCATGAGGAATCCGATCCCGCCGCCGAAATAGCCGCCGTAGACGGAAATGCACAACTGCGCTGCGGTCACCCCCACAGCGCCGAGATGTTGGGGATCCTCGCGGCGAGGACCGAAACTTCCCCAGGCAAACACGATGGTCGCAAAGAGGATCAGCCAGGGGAGCAAACGCGCAAAAAAGGCAGGCGAGGTGACGAGCAGCAGGGCGGCTCCGAGCGCGCCGCCCACGAGACTGATAATCACGAGCGTCCGCAGCGACAATCCCGCGGCTCCTCCAGCCAGGCTGCGACCGGTCCATCCCGATGCGACCTGACCTGGAAACAGCGCAATGGTGGACGTGATATTGGCCGCTCGCGGACTCATACCGCTGAGAATCAGCAGCGGCAGGGTGATGAAGGATCCGCCGCCGGCGAGTGCGTTCTGCGCGCCGGCCCACACCGAAGCGAGAAAAAGGATTACGAAGGTCATAGTCGTTGGTTGTTTTATATTAAATTGCGCGCACATGAAAGATCATTCTGTTTCCGAGTTCGTGCGGGTGCGCGGCGCGCGCGAGCACAACTTGAAGAACGTCGATGTCGATATCCCCAGAGACTCCCTCGTGGTGTTCAGCGGGGTGTCAGGCTCTGGAAAGTCATCGCTGGCCTTCGGCACTCTCTATGCCGAAGCGCAGCGACGCTATTTTGAATCGGTGGCTCCGTACGCGCGCCGGTTGATTGAGCAGGTGGGTGTTCCGGCTGTCGACTCGATAGATGGGTTGCCACCGGCGGTTGCGCTCCAGCAGCAGCGAGGCGGCGCCAGTACGCGCTCCTCGGTGGGCAGCGTCACTACGATCTCCAACCTGCTGCGAATGTTGTATTCGCGAGCCGGCACCTATCCGCCCGGCCAGCAGATGTTGTATGCGGAAGATTTTTCACCGAACACCGCACAGGGTGCCTGCCCACGCTGTCACGGAATCGGTCGCGTGTATGAGGTCACGGAAAAGACTCTGGTTCCCGACGACTCTCTGACTATCCGCGAGCGCGCGGTTGCGGCGTGGCCGCCCGCGTGGCATGGGCAGAACCTCCGCGACATTCTCGTGACATTGGGCTACGACGTCGACACGCCGTGGCGCGATCTTCCTAAGAAGGATCGTGACTGGATCCTGTTCACCGACGAGCAACCCACAGTTCCAGTGTATGCGGGGTTTACTCCGGCTGAGACGCGAAGGGCGCTGAAACGCAAGACCGAGCCCAGCTACATGGGCACCTTTACCGGTGCCCGCAAGTACGTGCTCCACACCTTCGCTACAACACACAGCGCGCTCATGAAGAAGCGTGTTGCACGTTACATGGTCGGCGGTCTGTGTCCCGTGTGCCATGGAAAGCGGTTGCGACCCGCGGCGTTGACTGTGAAATTTGAGGGCTACGACATCAGTGAGATTTCGCAGATGACACTGGGACGTCTCGCCGAGGTCCTGAAACCTGCTGCCGCCGGCAAATTTGCCAAAGCGGCGGCCAAGCTCGGTGAAGAAAAGCGAATCGCGGCGCAACGGATTGCGCATACGGTCCTCGAGCGCGTGGCCACTGTGACTGAGCTCGGTCTGGGATATCTCTCACTCGATCGCAGTACACCCACCTTGTCACCGGGAGAGCTGCAAAGATTGCGCCTCGCAACTCAGATCCGCTCCAACCTGTTCGGCGTGGTCTACGTGCTCGATGAGCCCTCGGCCGGGTTGCATCCTGCAGACGGCGAAGCTTTGCTGGCAGCCCTTGGGCAACTGAAGCAGTCGGGCAACTCCGTGTTCGTGGTCGAGCACGATCTCGAGATCATGCGGCGCGCTGACTGGATCGTGGATGTGGGTCCAGACGCCGGCGAGCTCGGCGGACACGTTTTGTATAGTGGTCCACCCGATGCGCTGCGTAACGTCGCGGACTCCAAGACGGCCCAATATCTGTTCGCGCAGCGCGACCTGCCGGCGAGGGCACGTCGCACGCCGGTCAATTGGCTGCAGCTTCAGGATGTGACGCTCAACAATCTTCACAAGTTGAGCGTTGATATCCCCATCGGGTTGTTTACTTCCATCACCGGCGTCTCCGGTTCCGGCAAATCCTCCCTCGTCAGCCAGGCGCTCGTCGAGTTGGTTGCGGCGCAGTTGGGTCACGAACCGCCGGCGACCCAGGAGAGCACGGAGGCGGGAGTCGATCTCGAAGCCACTGTCCCCGGGATGACGTCCGGTCACATCGGCGGCGGGATGCAGTTCATCGAGCGGCTGGTCAATGTTGATCAGAAGCCCATTGGCCGTACGCCCCGTTCCAATCTGGCGACGTACACGGGCTTGTTCGATCACGTGCGCCGTTTGTTTGCGGCGACGCCAGCCGCGAAGTCGCGCCGCTACGATGCCGGTCGCTTCTCCTTCAATATGCCGAAGGGCCGCTGCGCGACTTGTGAAGGCGAGGGATTTGTCAGCGTCGAATTGCTGTTCATGCCCAGTGTGTATGCACCGTGTCCCACCTGCCATGGTGCCCGGTATAACGATGACACGCTGAAAGTCACCTACCACGGCAAGAACATCGCCGCGGTTCTCGGAATGACAGTGCGGGAGGCTCGCGAGTTTTTCGTGAACGACCCGCCAGTGTTGCGATCGCTGCAGCTGTTGCAGGACATCGGGTTGGGTTATCTGCGCCTGGGACAGCCTGCCACGGAGTTGTCCGGTGGGGAGGCGCAGCGCATCAAGTTGGCGACGGAGCTTCAGCGTTCACAGCACGGTGACACGCTCTACATTTTGGACGAGCCGACAACGGGATTGCATCCGTCCGATGTTGACAAATTGATGACACAATTGAACACGCTCATCGACGCCGGCAACACTGTTGTGGTCGTTGAGCACGACATGCGAGTCGTCGCAGCCAGTGACTGGGTCATCGATATGGGCCCGGGCGCCGCAGATCGAGGCGGACGCATTGTTGCAAGGGGTACACCGGAGGAAATCGCCAAAAATTCGACGAGCCGAACCGCGCGTTATTTGTACCCCGCAGGCCACAGATAAGTTATTGATTCGATTGGCCGGCTGTGTCGTTCCAGACACACCGGAACCCGGCGCATAACTTGCTGCCTAATAGGGACTAGAGAAGCGTCCGGCGGCTTGAGGTATCGTGCGCCGGCCGCATATAAGGCACGCGGATGCCGATTCACGGCAAGAGGTCGTCATGGTCAAGAATTTAAGGACTTCACTGGTATTGGCTTTGGTACTGGGAGGCGCTGGCGCACTGGGATGCGCAGGTCCGGTGCTCGCTCAAACGAGTCCGACGCCCCACCAGGTCTATGAGGCCGTGCGGGCGGGTCACCTGGATCAAGCGGATCAGATGATCAAGCAGGCGCTGAAGGAGCACCCACAAAGTGGCGAGGCTCACTACGTTGCTGCTGAGGTCTATGCGCGCGAAGGTAACCTGGGCTCTGCGCGACAAGAGCTCGCGACGGCTGAGACGATTGCACCGGGCCTGCCATTCGCTAAGCCGGAGTCGGTTCAGCACCTGCAACGCCAGCTGGCTCAAGGGCAGGCGGTGCGTCCGGCTCCTCACTTTGAACAGCGCAACTCTCAGGTTCACTCTGCGATTCCGTGGGGAATGGTGCTGATTGTTGTGGCCGTGATCGCGGTGTTGTGGGCGATCATGCGCCGACGGAATGCGGCGGCCGTTTACCAACAGTACGGTGGCGGGCCTGTCGTGGCTGGCGGCGCCCCTCCGGGCTACGGCCCTGGTCCTGGACCCGGTTACGGCCCCGGTTACGGTGCTGGACCCGGCATCGGTTCCGGTATCGCGGGCGGACTGGCCAGCGGCTTGGCAGTGGGTGCGGGAGTTGTTGCGGGTGAAGAGCTCGCGCATCACTTCCTCGATGGCAACCGGGAAGGCAATGTCGCTCCGAGCGGGAATGAGTATCCGCCGGCCAACCCGAATGCCGATTCCGGCGGCAATGACTTCGGCCTGAACGACGGCGGCGGAAGTTGGGATGACGGTGGGTCGGGCGGCGACTCCGGCGGTGGCGGCGGCGACGATTGGACGTAACCGCCAGTCAATGACGAGCTGACAGCGGCGCGATCGGCAACGGTCGCGCCGATTTTGTTTGTGGGGTGTGTTGAGCCTTCCGCGTTGGCGGAACCTGGGGGACGTGCGGACCGTTTGAATGGGTCCGGTTTCCAAAGCGAGCAAATTTAATGAGTCGAGTTCGGGAGGGCAGTCCGCACGCCCACGGTGCGATCTGGGACGGCAAGGGCACCAATTTCACGCTGTTCTCAGCGAATGCCACCAAGGTGGAAGTCTGTCTGTTCGACGCTCAGGGTCACAAAGAGCTCGAGCGGCTGGAGCTGCCGGAGTACACCGATCAGATCTGGCACGGCTATATCAAAGGCGTGCATCCCGCTTCCGTTTACGGCTTCAGGGTTCACGGACCTCACGAGCCTGACGCGGGCCATCGCTTCAATCCGAACAAGCTGCTGCTCGATCCGTACGCGCGCGGTCACACAGGTGAGCTCAAATGGGATCCCGCCTGCTTCGGTTACACGATCGGTGCCAAGGACGAAGACCTGAGCTTCGATGAGCGCGACAGCGCGCCCTTCATGCCCAAGTGTGTGGTGGTGGACCCCAATTTCGACTGGAAGGGTCAGCCGCGCGTCGGCGTCACCTCGTGGGATGGCACGATCATCTATGAGGCGCACGTTCGAGGATTCACGAAGCTCCATCCGGGCGTGCCCGAGAAACAGCGTGGCACCTATGCCGGGTTCACCAAAGAGGTGATCGCTTACGTGAAGTCGCTGGGTGTTACCACAGTTGAATTGTTGCCGGTGCACACCTTTATCAACGACAGCAACCTGTTGGAAAAGAAGCTGACCAACTACTGGGGTTACAACAGTATCGGCTTCTTCTCGCCGGATCCGCGCTATGCCTCGGAGCCGGAGCAGTCACTGCGCGAGTTCAAGGAAATGGTGGCCCGCTTCCACGATGCCGGCCTGGAAGTCATTCTGGACGTGGTCTACAACCACACGGCCGAAGGCAACGAGCGCGGCCCGACACTGTCATTCAAAGGCATCGACAACGAGTCGTACTACAGGTTGCTGCCCGACCAGAAGCGCTACTACATCAATGACACAGGCACCGGAAACACATTCAACCTGTCGCATCCGCGTGTCATCCAGCTGGTCACGGACAGCCTGCGTTACTGGGTCAATGAGACCCACGTGGACGGCTTCAGGTTTGACCTCGGCACCATCCTCGCGCGCGAGCCCGGCGGCTTCGACAGCCACAGCGGCTTTTTGAAGGCCTGCGATCAGGACCCCGTGCTGAGCACGGTGAAGCTGATCGCCGAACCGTGGGACATCGGTCCCGGCGGCTACCAGGTCGGAGCCTTTCCTCCCGGCTGGTCGGAATGGAACGACCGTTATCGGGATACGGCACGGGATTTCTGGCGGACCGAGGCGTCGGCCAAGGATATTGCACCCCGACTGTGCGCCTCAGGCGACGTATTCAACCATCAGGGTCGCCGACCCTGGGCCTGCGTCAACTTTATCACCGCACATGATGGCTTCACGTTGAACGACCTCGTTTCCTACAACGAGAAGCACAACTCGGCGAACGGCGAAGACAACAAGGACGGCAGCAACGATAACCGCTCCTGGAATTGTGGCGCTGAAGGTCCGACGGACGACGAGGAAATCAACGCCGTGCGTACTCGGCAGATGCGCAATCTGCTGGGAACGCTGTTGCTCTCGCAGGGCACGCCCATGATGCTGGCCGGGGATGAGTTCGGCCGCACTCAGCAGGGCAACAACAACGCCTACTGCCAGGACAATGAGATCAGTTGGTTCGACTGGACGCTGAAGGAGAAGAATGCGGCGCTGATCCAGTTTGTCCAGAAGCTGGCCTGGATGCGTCACAAGTATCCCATTCTGCGTCGGAGTCGCTTCCTGACTGGAGACTACAGCAAGGAGCTCGACGTCAAGGACGTAACGTGGATCAACGCATCGGGCTCCGAGATGCACGCGGAAAACTGGTCCGACGAGGGAATGCGTTGCTTTGGGATGATCATGGATGGCCGCGCCCAGCCCACCGGCGTGCGGCAACGTGGCACAGAGGCCACGATGTTGCTGATCCTCAATGGACACTTCGACCTGGTGGAATTCACATTACCGACCGCCCCCGGCGGGAGCACCTGGACGCGGCTGATCGACACCAACGTTCCCCACGACGAGGAAACACCGGCCTTTAATGCTGGGGACGCCTATGGGGTGACCGCGCGATCTTTGCTGCTGTTTTCGCTGGGTGCATAGCCGAAGAAAACGGCGCATCGGGATATTTTCGCCGCCGGTGCATCCAGCCGCTTCCCCCTGACGTAATGGGTTGAGGACACGCTCGAGTCCAGCCCATCAACCAAAGGGGAAAGTGACCGATGATAGACCGAATCAAGCTGCGCGCCGTGGCGGCGGCGGCAGCCATGACTATCGCGGGTGCATCACTCGCATCCAGCCACAGGGAAGCTCCGTTCATCACCAACCTGCCCAAGGTTGATGCGAGCGACTTCTACATGTTCAACAGTTACGAGGCAGGCAGAACGGGCTTCGTCACTGTCATTGCCAACTACCTGCCTCTGCAGGAGCCGTATGGAGGGCCCAATTATTTCCAGCTCGACCCCGAAGCACTGTATGAAATCCACATCGATAACAACGGCGATGGTGCCGAAGACCTGACCTACCAGTTTCGCTTCACCAAGACCACCCAGGGACTGGCCGTCATGGCGGGCGGCAAGTCCATTCCAGTCCCGCTCACCAACATCGGGCCGGTCAGTGCCACTGACAGCAGTGCGCAGAATGTCGCGGAGAGCTACACACTTACGCTCGTAGCGGGCGACCGCCGGCACGGCACGGCCACGCCGATTGTCGACGCCAGCAACGGCGCCACGACGTTTGCCAAGCCGTTGGACAATATCGGCGCCAAGTCGATTCCCAACTACGCAACGTATGCCGCGAGCTTCATTCATACGATTACGATTCCAGGCTGCAGTACCCCCGGGAAAGTCTTCGTCGGCCAGCGCAAGGATCCCTTCGTGGTGAACCTGGGCGAGACGTTCGATCTGGTGAATATCAAGTACCCGGCGGAAGAGCTTGCGCCGGGTGGAGTTGGGGGGAGCGGACGGTCGCTCGCACCCAACACGCTCGCCGGGCTGAATGTCACTTCTCTCGAGCTGGAAATTCCAACTGCGTGTCTGACCTCGGGCAGTGAGACTGTCGTTGGCGGTTGGACGACGGCCAGCATCCGCCAGGCGGCGATCCAGAACCCCGTTCCTCAGAGTGACAAGAGCGTGGCCAGCGTCGGCCCCGTCACCAAGCCAACCGGTGCGGACCTGCGTGGTGGTGCCTGGGTACAGGTGTCGCGACTCGGCGCTCCGTTGGTCAACGAGTTGGTCATTGGTCTGCCTGACAAGGACCGGTTCAACGCTTCGCGCCCGAAGGACGATGGGCAGTTTGCCGACTACGTGACGAACCCGTCACTCCCCATCCTGTTGCAGACGCTGTTCGGGTCTGCAGGTGTCGTCGCCCCCAATGTCTATCCTCGGACGGATCTGGTCGCGGCGTTTCTGACGGGCGTGTCCGGGTTGAATCAGCCGGCTAACGTCAAGGCGGCGGAAGAGTTGCGGTTGAATACGTCGACGGCGGTGACTGCGCTTGCGAGTCAGAAAGATCTGGGTGTTCTCGCTGGCGATACGTCGGGATTCCCGAACGGTCGTCGGCCTATTGATGACGTAGTTGACATCGAGTTGCGGGTGGCCATGGGTGTTTTGATCCCAACCGGCACCGGCGATCCTGATACAGCTTCGGATACATCACGCATGCTTCACTACACGGACGGCGCGTTGCCCAACCCAAGTGACTACCTGCCGGCATTCCCGTACCTCAACACCCCACTGGCCGGTTCTCCAACCAGCTCAGCTGATTGAGGGGGAGTCGTATGAAAGCCAGCAATCTCATTGCTTTAGCGCTTGGAGCAGGTTTGTGCGTTGGGCTGTATGCGTGCGGCGGTGATGGTACTCACACCGTACCCGCTCAGCCCACACCGCCGGCTCCGCCGGCGACCGTGATGCTCAGTGTGAATGACGTATATGGCTTGGCCAAGTCCAAATCCGAGACGGACGATCCGATGGCGGTCATCGGCGGCTCGGTGACCGGATCAGACGAGACGTCAGATCCCATGTCGATTGACTAACATGATCAGCAACCGAGATACCCCCGCGCGCAAGCGCGGGGGATTTTTCCGAACCGGGCTGTGCGCAGCGTTGTTGGCGGCAGTGGCCGGCATGGCCGCTGCGAAGCCCTTTATCCCCCAGGACGACTCGGTCGTACTGGCTGAAGTGCCTCCCGGAACCCGGCATTCGGAGCTTGCGACGCGACAGGTCGCCGCAAAACGACTCGATGTCGCGCTACCCCTGGCTCAGCTCTATATAAAGCAGGCGCGCAGCACAGGAGATCTTCGGTTCCTCGGATACGCGGAAGCGATGTTGGACCCGTGGATTGGGCCTGACACGACGTCCGCGGACGCATTGGTTTTACATGCGACAATTCTGCAGAGTCGCCATGATTTTCCAGGTGCGCTTCAGGTACTCGAGAAAGCACGCGCACTTCGACCCGATGACGCCCAGGCCTGGCTGACCAGCGCCACCGTGTTGCGGGTGTTGGGTCGGTATGATCAATCCCGGTCAGCGTGCGAGCAGATCACCGTTCGCGCCGATCCCGTGGTGGTTGAGTTGTGTAAGCAGAGCATTCGAGGGCTGACGGGTGAGCTGCCGGCAGCCTATGCGGCCGTCCAGCAGATCGATTCGCAAGGAATGCCCCCCGAAGAGCGCGCGTGGCGCGATTCGGAACTGGGCGAGATGGCCGTGCGACTGGGCCGGGATATCGAGGCGGAGCACTGGTTTCAAAACGGGCTGCGGGCCAGCCCGGCCGATTTCTATATTCGCGCGGCCTATGCGGACTTGTTGCTGCGGAACAATCGTCCCCGGGAGGCGCTGAGCCTGCTCGCGGGACAGGAGACGCTCGAGCCGCTGCTGCTGCGGATAGCGATTGCCCAGAAGATATTGCGCGATCCCGGTCTGGCGCAGAGTAGTGCACGTTTGGCGGCTGCTTTCGCTGCCGAGGCACAGCGCGGCGATGGCGTCCATCGTCGCGAGGAAGCTCGATTCCTGCTGGATGTGGAAAACGACCCGCGCGGTGCCCTTGCAGCCGCACAGGAGAATTGGAAGGTTCAGCGCGAGGCGGACGACGTGCTCGTGTTGCTGCGGGCCGCACATGCCGCCGGCGTGCCGCAAGCTGCTCAGCCGGCTGCCGCGTTTGTGCAGGAGCATGGTGTGCAGGATGTGCGAATCGCGGCGGTGATGGGGAAGCAGTCGTGACGAACGCTGCGCGTTTCGTTGCGATGCTTTGCCTGATGCTGGTCATGGCAACGACTGCCCACGCTCATATCGCCAGCAACGGCTTCCTGACACTCAATGTCGACGGTTCCAACCTCACCGGTACGATTGAGCTGGCCATGCGCGACGCGGAGTTGGCAGTGGGGCTCGACTCCAATCGCGACGGCAAGATCACCTGGGGCGAGGTACATTCGCACCAACGCGACTTCGAACTTTATGTGCGGAGCAAGCTCTCGATCGGCGATGGCACGTCCAGGTGCTCGACGGAGTTTGCATCGATTGAGGTCAATGAGCGGGTCGACGGGAATTATCTGTGGCTGCCGTTCACCGCGGCCTGCGGAACCCAACTGACACGGCTCGCTCTCGACTATCGCTTGATGCAAGACATCGACCCGTCGCATCGCGGATTGCTGACCGTGACCAAGTGGGGTGCCACACAAACTGGTGTTCTCGGTGGGGGGCACGGCGAACAGTCAGTTGCGTTGGATCATCCATCTGCATGGCGCGCATTCGCCGAGTATCTCGGGACGGGTGTGTGGCACATCTGGAGCGGGATAGACCATCTCCTGTTCCTGCTGTCGCTATTGCTCCCTGCCGTTTTGAGGCGCCGTGAACAGCATTGGGAAGCCGTATCGTTGGCAAAGCCGGCGTTTATCAACATCCTCAAAGTGGTTACGGCCTTCACCGTTGCGCATTCGATAACGTTGTCGCTCGCGGCTTTTGACGTGGTGAGGCTGCCGAGTCGTCTGACGGAGTCCGTGATTGCCGCGTCGATTATCGTCGCCGCGCTCAACAACATTTTCCCGAAGGTGACCGAAGGCCGCTGGCGAATAGCGTTCGCGTTTGGACTGCTGCACGGCTTTGGATTCGCATCCGTCCTTGCAGACATGGGACTGCCCCCAGGCGCACGTGTGGTGTCGCTTGTGGCGTTCAATCTAGGGGTGGAGGTGGGACAGCTTGCCGTGGTGATGGCGGTCATGCCACTGGCGTATGCCGTACGAGCATCAACCTTTTACCGTCAGGCCGTCATGAAGTGGGGATCCTCGGCTATTGCCGCGCTGGCATGCGTATGGCTCGTTCAACGTGCCATCGGTTGATTGTCAGTCTGTGGTTGGCCGAGGACCTTCGTCAGCTCTGCGTGGTCAGCGCAACGAACAAAGACTCTCCGTTCGGCACCCCGAGTCCTGTGCAGGCATTCCATCCCGGGCCGGCCGAATAGCCGACGTCACTACCGCTGGGGTTGTTGTCCCCTTGGGTGATCTGGCGAAGCAACGTTGAGTTGGCGTACAGGAAGGGTAAGAAGAAGCCGATGGGAGCTGCAGCTCCCTCGTTGATCAACGCCGTCAGCCCAGCCCATAATGGCGCAACGGCACTCGTGCCTCCAAAGACCTGTGTCTGCCCACTCACCACAACCCGGTAACCCGTCCCCGGCGCGGCATCCCCCGCAACATCAGGTACGCCCCGACGTGTCTGCCCGTCATTCACACTGGGCGGCAGGCTCGCGTTTTGCTGGAAGGTGGGTACGGGAAACAAGTCGCTGATGCCGCCACCGCCGCCGCTGTCACCATCGTTCCAGACTGTCTCGTTGGTAATGGATGTGCCGGAAACCGCAATCGAAGTGCCACCACAGCCGATTGCCCATGGACTGGAGGCCGGAAAATCAACATGGGCCTTGCCGTCGTTGACACCGTCGGTGGACAGATTGTCACCTGATGCCACGAAAACGGACACGTTGACAGTCGATGCGTCCTGCATGGCCGTGTTCATTGTTTGGATGGCCTGCTGGGTCCAATTGGATTCGGCACTGCCCCAACTGATCGAAACGACACTGGGTCGGTTGGTTGTGTCGTGCACGGCGGAAGTAATGGCGTCAACAAATCCCGCATCGGTGTTGGGCGCGAAGTAAACGGCGATCCTGGCGCCGGGCGCGGCACCGCCTGCAACCTGGATATCCAACGCAACTTCACCGTCCGCACCGTCGTCTGGGCTCGGAGTGTTTTTTCCACCGTCCACGGACACTGCTACCACTGTAGGTGGTGTGAGGCCCATGGACTTGAATGCTGAGGTGGTATCGGATGGTGTGAAGCCGCCACCCAGCTCAATGAGCGCAATGCATTGCCCTTTGCCGGTGACTGAAGTTGGAAATGCATACAGGCGCGCAACGTTGTTGGGCATGAATGAATCGGCAACCGCGGCCGCGGGGCGAATCACGAGCCGCGTTTCCGCGGCGGGCCGGGAGTCGAGTCCGAGCACCGATTCAACGATAGGATGCAGCTCAGTCGGGAGTTTCAGCGAGCCGCTGCGACCCCGGAAGGTGAGATTGCCATCCTGGTAGTGAGCCAATGTAGTTTGAAACGCCGCCTGAAACTGTGCAGCCGTGCCACTCAGCTTGATCAGGCGCTGGGCGGGCTCGGTGGTCACCACCGTCAAGCCGTGATCGCTTGCAAATTCTTTAACTAACTTGAAATCGCCTGCGTGCTGTGTTGCCCGCAGGGAAGCAAGCTCGGCGCGTGGGTCCGCGGCAGTGCTGCGAGCACCCGGGGTGCTGCTGCGCGGCTTCAGATAAATGCTGACTTCTATGCGTTCGCTGGTGGGCACATCGCCGATGCGTTTGCACGACGGGCCGGGTGCAGCTTTGTGGCTCGGTGTGAATTCCTGGTATGTCCTGCTGACCATGCGCGTCCTCCATCGGAATCGGCAGTCCTAGTTATAACCCAAACAGACGCCGATTTTCGAAAGTCGCTACTCGCCTACACCGAGGAGCGCATAACGGCGACCTTCAGGTAATTCGTAACGGTGCACAACTGTTGCAACGCCTGAGCTAGCCAGGGTGCCGACGACGCCATCGTCGGGAACAGGCGTCGGATGAATGCGGTCCAGCAGTCGCTTGACGTCTCCGGGAGTACGCCCGGGAAGCTTAACCAACACATGAGCCTGCCGTCCCTGCGATCGAAGCCAACCGGAGATGACGTTGGCAGCGCTGTCCGTATCCGTGTTGAGCACGACAAACTGAGCGCGAAAGCGATGGTCGAGCATGGCAATCGTGGTCTCATCAGGATCCAACAAGGCGAGGGGACCGCTTCGGGAGTCTTCGTGGATGTTACGGGCAAGAGAGGGCAGGTCCTGCCAGCGATCGATGACCGGAAAAATCGCGAGCCCGCTCAGCGTCAAGGTTGCGGCATAGGCGGTGTAGGTCCAGGCCAGCCCCCGCAGCGGGTCTCCCGAGCGGAGCATGTTCGAAGCAAACAACAGCGTGATCAGGGCAATCGCGACCACGACGACGGCATTGATCGCATAGTTGATGCCGGAAAGCCCGGGCGCTGCGAGGGCGAATATCGTGAGAACCGTTGCGAAGCCAATGGCAATCACTGCAACGAGCACGTTGGTGCCGTGTATCGCAAACCGGTCCAAGCGCGACAGGGAGGGGCGTCGGCCGCCCACGACGAGCTCTGAGAGCCACAGCCCGATGAGCAACCCGAATCCCAGGAGGATTGGAGCGGCATAAATGTCCCGCGCCGTCGCTGCGAGGGTCAGCAGCAAGAGAAACGGAACGATGGCGCACAATGCAAAGCGCCAGGGCGTGCTGCGATCTGTGCCGCTACGCAATCGATCCCACGCGCGCCGGCATGCGGCTACCGCCAGCAGTGTCCATGGCAGCAGATAGACGGGTAGCTCAATGAAGTATTTGCCGAGCCTGTTCTTGTGACCGGTGGTGTAATCGATCGTGCCGGGTCCCGCCACCTTGGCAAACCTACCCGCAATGTTGTTCCAGAACAGCGAGACCAGTGCTTCGTCGCCATGCTTGCTGAGAGTGACTTCGTAGATCCACGGGCCAATGAGGAGTGCCTGGGCGATCAGGCCGACGTAGAGCTCCCAGCGCCGAAGCTCTGACCAGCGTCGCTCCCAGACGATGATGCCCACGAACGCGAGAGCCGGCACCAACCAGCCAGGAGCGCTCTTCGCCATGAATCCTACGGCCGCGCCCACGTGCATCAACGTGTAACCGAACAGCTTGCTGCGCCCCGGCGGCGCACTGAGGCCCAGATAGGCTCCGAGCAGCGAAATGGCGCACCCGGCAAGCAGGCAGGCATCCGGAGCGAGCCATATCGAAACACGAAACGCCGTAATGGCCGTACCCGCAACCAGTGCAGCGACGATAGCCGCCGTACCGCCGTCCATGGCGAACGCCAACGCGCCAATCGCAAGCGCTACGATTGCGGCGTAGAGGAGGTTTGGAACTCGCGCCGCGGCAGGGGAGTCTCCATAGACCTCTATGGCCGCACCTGAAAGCCAATATGAAAGCGGTGGTTTCTCCAGGAAGGGTGTGTCGGCGAGCTGTGGAAGCGTCCGATCCGTCTGCAAACTCATACGCCAGGCAATATCCGCTTCACGCGGCTCGTCGGGCGTCCACGCACCGCGGCACAGAATGCCAATGACCCAGAGGGGTGCGAGCGCAAGAACGACGAGTAGGGGCCAGCGACGCACGTTTATTTCTTTGTCCGAGCAAGGTGTTTCACCCCGAGGCGTCGGATTATGCCGGTACGCGTAGAATGGTGCCCGCGGTTGCCTGGACTGTGTGCCGCACAGTGGCTTCGGGACCTTCGTCCGGTTCTTCAAGGTCGTCCGCAGCGCTAGCATCGCTGCGGCCTGCTGCAAACCCATGATCCGACACGTTACAGACTCCGATCTCGACCAGGTCCGCGCCTTCCTCGAAAGTCACGTGGACACGTCCCTATTCCTTCTATCGACGCTGGCCGCCCTGGGACCCCGCCTGGGCCACCACCTCAATTCGGGCAACTTCCGGCTCATCGCCGAAGGGGGCCCCGGAAAAGAACCGACCATAGTGGCGGTGTTCTGCCTGACCCGGCGGGGCAATCTCCTCGTCCAGGCTGGCGGGCGCACCGACCTGGCTGAGCAGATCTTCGAGGCCTGTGAGACCGAGTCCATTGAGGTTCGTGGCGTCGTCGGTGAGTGGCCGATGGCGGATGCCTTGTGGAGGCTGCTGCGTGCGGATCCCCGCTTCGAGACGACGCACAATCTGAAGGACGTTCTGTATCGGCTGATGTTGAAGGACACGGCCGGTGCGGTCGCCGAGTCCAGCACCCTGCGCCAGCTGGACGCCGGGGACTTCGTTCAGTGGGAGCGCCTCAACCGCGCCTACTTCGCCGAGTTGAGTCTGCCGCTGCAGGCCACGTTGGAGCAACGCCGCTCCGATTTCATGATGCGCGTGCGCTCCGGCCTGTGGTGGGGCGCGTTTGACGACTGTTATGAGTTGGTGTCGATTGCCGCCCTGAATGCAACTTATGGCTCTCTGGGCCAGGTGGGTGGTGTTTATACGCGCCCCGCCGACCGCCGCAAGGGGCTCTCGCGGGCGGTGATGCAACTGCTCATTGCGGATTGCCGCGAGCGGCTGCGTTTCGAGAAGCTCGTGCTGTTCACCGGCGAAGACAACATGGCAGCGCGCAAGCTGTACGAGTCGTTGGGGTTTGAGCCGGCAGGGGCCTTCGGGCTGCTGTTGGGTGACAGGCGTGCCAACACGCGCGCTGCGGAGCGGCACAAGTGGGCTGGCCAGTCCGGCGAGATGTACACCTACGAGGTGTTTGATTGGCCGGCGCGCCTCACCCCGGGCCCGGGAAACTACATCTTTGCCACGAGCAATGCCGCCGGTGACTGGAACCCGCTGCTGGTGGGCGAGTGCGCGGATCTGTCCACGCTCGCCGTGCAGGACCGGCTGCGAAGTGGTGCGGGCCGGCATCCGGCTACGCATGTGCACGTGCGCTTGAATTTCAATCCTGCCTCGGTGCGCCGTCGCGAGGTCAGCGACCTCGCGGAGCACTGGACTCCACCCGATCAGGACATACTCGGCTGAAGAGTTACAGCGAGGTAGGCGTGTCGGGCTCGACTCGGCCAACCTACCTCGAGAGCAGCTGGCAAAAGTTACGCCTTTTGCCCGGCCCGCGCAGGGGGCGGCAACGAAGCTGATGTCCGAAAAATGGCCGCAGGCTGCGCGCCCCGGGCCATTTTTCTGATGGACTAGTGGAAAACATGCCTTCGCTCGTCTGCAGGAGGAGGACGTGAGTCGCTGTATTTCTCCTGCGGTGCATTGCCTGCAGTTCCGCGAGTAAAAGCCAGTTCTGCAGGTGCTTTTTTAGATGCCGTAGCGAACGACCATCCGTGCAACACGCGCATGTTCTGTCGACCAGTGCGCGAAATTCTCGCAAACCTGTTTGTTTCCCGGTGACTCCGGAGCTTCCGCGTATTTCTCCGCGAAGCGCGCCTGCCCACTCTCCTGGCCAGCTATCACGCGGCTGGTACTCCACGGAGTGTCGGATTGCGCGAGGCGTGTATAGAGCTCAACCTCCGTGATCGTCGCGTTGGCGGGGATCGTTGCGCACAGAATCACGGCACTTGCTTCGGATTCGGTGCAGGCCGGAACGGCAGATTGCGCCGTTTCGGCGGTAACACCCGGCGGTGTTGCTGTGCCCGGCGGACTGACAACCAGCGAGGGTCGGCACGGCGCGACCGTGGCCATGACGACGACGCCATCCGAACCGATCTTGCGCAGCACGCCCGCTTCGATCTCAGCGCGCGCACCGGCGCGTGTCAGCTCGAGCTGATTCGCCGTACGAGTGATCTTTTCAACGCTGTCCTGCAACTCGTGCTCACGCACGCTCTGCGACACGCGCTCGTTCTCAGTCAGCCATTGTGACAGCGCGAAGCCGCCTACTGCTGAGGCAATGATGATGACGAACAGGACGGCAAACGGGCCGCGGCCCTTGCGCTTGCCACCGGACGTCTGCACACGGCCGGTGCCGTCCTTGCTGAGCGAAAAGCGTAGCTGCAACAGGGACATGCAAATAGTCGCCGTCGCAGTGATGATTGCGGCCAATACGGGATCTGACATCGGCATCCTTCCTCCGATGCAAACGCTAGCATGGCAGGCGTGTCAGCTCGCGATGTGGGCGCCGGGGACGTGCGGAATTGGGAAATTGATCACAATTGGGTGGAGGGGGCGGCTGTTGTTCCAGCCACCTCGAGCGGCTTCACCAGCTGGGCGCCGTAGTAGTCCGGATAGTCGGCACTCAAGCCTTTGAAGCGCCGGTGAATCCACAGGTACTGGTCCGGAACTTTCTGTACCTGGGCTTCAATCAGATGGTTGAAGCGTTCGGTATCGGTGACCGGGCACTCGCCGGGAAAGTTGTCGAAGGCGGGATGAATGACGGCGCGGTAACCCTGTGCGCCCGGCAAGCGCTCGAAGAAATACGGCAGGACCGTGGCCCCGGTCATGCGTGCCAACCGCGAGGTGAAGGTGTTGGTTGCCGCCGGGATGCCAAACAACTCCACCATCTGCGCACCTTTCTTGCGGTAACTTTGATCGGGCGCGTACCAGACACACTCGTTGTGTTTGAGCGCGCTGATCAGAGCGCGAATGTCGTCTCGGGGAATCGGACGGCCGCCGAACCGGCAGCGGCAGCGCGCCAGGAACCGGGCCAGCACTTCATTCTTTGTAGGTCGATAGAGGAAGCTGGTGGGCTGGACCGAGGCCAGCATGCGGCCGCCCATCTCCAGCGTGGTGAAGTGGGCAGTGAGCAGGATCACGCCGTGGCCACGATCCAGCGCGGCGCGCAGGTTTTCGGTGCCGTCGATGCGGATGATCTTCCTGACCCGCTCCGGTGAGGCCCACCAGGAGAAGGCAATTTCAAACAAACCGATGCCGAGGCTGTGAAAGTGCTGCACGAGCAGCTTGCGCCGCTCGGCGGCGCTCAGCGCGGGCAGGCACAGCTCGATGTTCCGGCGGGCAGTGCGGATGAAGGGAATCGGCAGGCGCAGCAGCACCGCCCCCAACCCTCTGCCCATGCGGACCATCCATGCATAGGGGAGCAGTGCGAACAGTCGCATTAAGCCCAGTCCCAGCCACGTGGGCCAGTATCGAGGAGCGAACATCCGAATGGGCATCAACCCCCTCCAGTCGTGCGAGAATAGCCGATTCGCGAGTTGGAACTGTGAATCAATGCGGCGATCTGCAAAGACAGGCGCGGGCAACGACGCGCGCCATGTCGAAGTGCGCCTGAAAAATCTGGCGCTCGAGCGGCAGGGGCGTGTCATTCTCGAGGATGTCAGTTGGACGATCAAACCCGGACAGCGCTGGGTGCTGGCGGGCGGCAACGGCGCCGGTAAGACGCAACTGCTGAAAATCATTGCCGGCGCGGTCTGGCCCACGCCGGGCGCTACAACAAAAGCGCCGTCTGCCGTTGCACACAGTTCCCGCCGGTATCATTGGCGTAACGAAACCTTCATGTCACCCTTCGAGGTGAAGGAGGAAATCGGCTATGTCGGCCCGGAGCGCCAGGACAAATATGAGCGCTACGGGTGGAATCATACGGTGGAGCAAATTGTCGGCACTGGACGGTACCGTACAGACATTCCGCTGAGTCCGCTCACTGTTTCTGATCGCCGCAGCATTGCGGCGCTGTTGAAACGCCTCGCAATCGCGCACCTGGCAGAGCGTCCTTTTCTGTCTCTTTCTTACGGCGAGCGGCGCTTGACGTTGCTTGCCCGAGCGTTGGCGTCACAACCGAAGCTGTTGTTAATGGACGAATTGCTGGGTGGTCTGGATGAGATCAACCATGCCCGCGCATTGCGTTGGCTCTTCGAGACAAAGCGCGCGCAGATGCCCTGGGTGCTGGCGACTCATCGCATGGAGGACGTGCCTGGATCGGCGACACACGCGCTGGTGCTCGAAAAGGGGCGGGTTGTGTATCGCGGGGTGCTGCGCGGCGCACCCCTGCAAAAATGGCTCAACCGCGCTGAGGCAGGGCCCGCGGCCTCCGTGCCGAAGCGCATTTCACGCCGTTCCGGTTCCGCTTCTTCTGCTTCGGCTCCCCTGGTCCGACTCCAGCGGGCTTCTGTGTACCTCGATGAAAAGCGGGTGCTCGAGAATCTCTCATTTGAAGTTCGTTCCGGTGACTGCTGGGTCATTCACGGACACAACGGGTCGGGCAAGACCACCTTACTCAGAACCCTGTACGGCGATCACGGCGTGGCGAGTGGCGGACGAATAGAGCGGGTCGGCATCGTGCCCGGCGTCCCTCTCCAAGAGTTCAAGCGACGCGTAGGTATCGTTGCACCTCACCTGCAGGCCGATCACCCTCAGGAATTAACCGTGGCAGCAGTTGTTCAGTCGGGGCGTCATGCCAGCATTGGTCTCAACGACGCCCCGAGCGCCGCGGACCGCGCTGCGGCGAAACGCTCGCTGGATTTCTTTGGCTTATCGCATCTCGCGTCGCGAACGATCAGAGAGCTTTCTTATGGACAACTGCGGCGGGTTCTCTTCGCGCGTGCGTGGGCTTGTCGACCTGACTTGCTGCTGCTGGATGAGCCTTTTTCAGGCGTGGACAGTCCTACCCGATTAAGTCTAATCGGACATGTGGCGGCATTGGTTGCGTCGGGTACGGCGGTTGTGATGACCACGCACCATCGATCGGAGTGGCCGGCATGCGTGACTCACGAGATGGAGCTCGCCGCCGGGCGCACGATCTACTGCGGTCCGGTACGATCGTCGGCCGCTCATAGCAGCGGATCTGCCGGAGGCTGAATTGAAGACCATCCTGATGTGGACGCTGGCCGCGATTGTCGTTGCGGCTGTGCTGGTGATCTCTGGGAATCCACCTTACTGGCTGGGACGCTTGGGGGTGAATGTGCACGCATCCGCCGGTCCCTCGGCGTCGTCCTTCACCCCACGGATCGTGCTTCCGGGCAGTAATCAGCCTGCCGCACCGCGTGAGAACCCTGCCGATGAGCACTTCGACGTTGCGGCCCTGCAATCGGCATCGGATTACGCTGAAGCGCAAAAGAGCGCTTCGCTCATCATCACCCGCCACGGTTACATCGTCTTCGAGAAGTATTGGCAGGGATCGACATTCGACACTGTTGTCGACTCGCGTGGATTGGGCCGTGTATTGGCCGCGCTAGCAACAGGTGTGGCTATCGGGGAAAGGAAGATCGGTTGGCCCGATGAGCCCGTCGGCTATCTGATGCCCGCCTGGAGCAAAGATCCGAGGGGCGAAATCACCGTCCGCAACCTTCTTCAATTGTCGAGTGGCTTGGGGCAGTCCGCATCGGGCTATGGGATGACTCGCGCTCTCGATATTCCTCTGGGTGCGCGGCCCGGTTCGAGGTGGCTCGACCAGAATGCCGACCCGGATCTGCTGGGCCACGTCATTCATCAGGCGACAAAGCGGCCGTACGTGAACTATGTCTCGGAATCGATCTGGGCGCGGATCGGTGCAGGTGATGCGTCCCTGTGGCTCGACGGCGAAGGCGGGGAGCCCCACGTCGATATGGGGTTCTTCGCGCGTCAGGGCGACTGGCTTCGAGTGGCCGAGCTGCTGCTGAACAACGGCAATTTCCGAGGCGATGAAGTGCTCTCGCCGCGTTGGGTACCGGAGTTGCTGAAGCCGTCCACTACCAACCCCAACTATGGCTCCTACGTGCGCCTGGGAGAGCATCAATCGCCCGGTGCTTCACCGTATGCATCGAGCGACGTGTTGCTGATAGAGGGCGGTGGCAATAGGATGTGGCTGGTTCCTTCACTTCAGATCGCCATTCTGCGCACCGGAGCCACGCCGGCAGCTGACTGGGATGACGGCCGGATTCCCAACTTCGTGATTCGCGGGACACGGGATTTCGTGCCGGCAGCGGCCCGGCCCGGGGCTGATATCCGGCAGCTGGTTCCCAACCATTGAGCCGCGCGCGGTCGCTTTCGAGCTTAGGCTAATTGATGGACAGGCGACTCGGCTCGCTCTTCATTGTCAGTGTGATCGACATCCTCGGCTTCGGAATCCTCATTCCGCTGGTGCCGTACATGGGTGTGCGATTCAACGCGCCGCCCGAATGGATCACGCCCATCATGGGCAGTTATTCGCTGTGCCAGTTGGTCGCGGCGCCCTTCTGGGGCCGGTTGAGTGATCGCTACGGCCGCCGGCCCATCCTCATGACGAGCCTTGCGGGCGCGTGTGTTTCGTACCTCATACTGGGATTCGCTGCGAACATCGGCTGGTTGCTCGTGTCGCGCATGTTGGGCGGCTTCATGGCAGGCAACATCTCGGCTGCATTTGCCTATGCGTCCGATGTCAGTGAGCCGCAGAAGCGCGCTGCGTCGCTCGGGCTGATTGGCGCGGCCATTGGAATCGGCTTTACAGCCGGTCCGGCGATCGGCGGCGTGTTGGCTGGCAACGATCTGCAGACGGCGAGTTTCCTGGTGCCGGCCGTGGTATCCGCGTGTCTGAGCGTGTTGGCGATCCTGCTCGTCGCATTCATGCTTCCGGAAAGCAACACCGCGCAGATGCGGGCGAGCCGCCATCCAGGCCCGCGAACCGGTCCATTGCAGTTGCTGTTGGAGCGGCCGGCGCTGCGCTTCATTGCGGTCGCGGCATTGCTGGTGACCATCGCGCAATCGATTCTGGATTCGATTCTCGGGCTGTGGGCGCTCGACAAGTACGGGTTTGGTCCGCGGACCGTGGGCTTGTTGCTGTTCTGTGTTGCCGTATTGGCCGTGCTCACGCAAGGCGGCCTGGTACGGGTGCTCGTGCCGCGGCTGGGCGAGTGCAAGCTGGCGACGATCGGAGTTCTGACATTCGTGACCGGACTGCTGATCGTGTCCGAGGCGCCCGGTGTTGGGATCACGGTGATCGGACTGGCCCTGTGCGGGATGGGGGTCGGGGCGTTCACCCCCAGCAACTCTGCACTGGCATCGAAACAATCAACGGGCCACGACCGCGGCTCGGTCATGGGCACGTATCAGTCGAGCAGCAGCCTGGCGAGGGTGATCGGTCCGTTTGCGTCCGGCCCGTTGTACGCGGTGTTGGGCTCAAAAGCCCCGTTTCTGGCCGGCGCCTGTGTGGCGCTGCCGGCAGTCTGGTTTCTCTGGCGGGTCAGACAGCGACTTCAACTGTCCCATCCACAACCCGCACCTGAAAGGTAGGCAGTGGCTGGACCGCCGGGGGGCCCAACACCTTGCCGTCGCGGATGTCGAATGACGCCCCATGCAGAGGGCACACGATTCTCGTCGCTCGCAACCGTCCCTCGCACATCCTGGCGTGGGCATGACTGCAGATATTGTCCAGCGCGTAGACACCTTCCTTGGTGTGGCAGATGACAATCTCTCTGCCGCCCAGGGTGACCGGGCGCATGCTGCCCTGGGGAATATCGGCGAGGGGAAGGGCCGGCTGAAACTCGGGATCGCTCATGTGGCGCGTCGTGCTCAGGTACAGGAGAGGAGCGCGCACTTTAACCGGGACGCGAGCCCTATCGTATTGAATTTAAGCGCCGTATCGTTTTATTAGCCGCGAAAAAGTCGCGGCGGAGCCCGGGTTCTCGACCGCCGGCAAAAAGCGTGGTTTTTGCGGGGCCGCCGAGGCCGGCTGCGCTGCTGGAATGCGCCTACGGCGCCCAGGCCCGATTTTTCAGATCGCTCCAAATCAGATCTCGATCTCCGTCTCGAAGATCGACACGGCCTGGCCGATGATCCAGACGCCGTCGATGGTGCCATCCTTGATTTCGAGCTCCACGTTCACGCGTCCGGGTCTGTGGAGCTGATGCCCCTGCACGCCGCTGAATGAAACACGCTCCTCATTGCGCGGCAGAAACCCGTGGTGCGCAAGGTAGACGCCCAGAAGGCCGTGCGCATTTCCGCTGACCGGGTCTTCGGAAATTCCCAGGGCTGGGCAGAACATGCGCGACTCGGTCAGGTGATTGCCGCTCGTGGTGGCGAGTGTAAACACGAAGTAACCCGCCGCACCGAGCTGCGCTGACAATGTCGTAAGCCGACTGAGATCGGGCTTGAGATGTTTGAGCGCATCCTCATTGCGCACACCGATCATGAGTCGCGTGCTGCTCGAGCCGACGATCCGCAACGGACAGCGTGGATCGAGGTCATCGGTTGCCAGCGCGAGGGCGTCGAGTACCGCCAGGCGCTCGCGATCATTCAACTCCCGGCCCATGGGCGGGGTGCTCTGCCGGATTGCAATGCTGCGATCCTCTTCAACACCGCGCACCTCGATGTCGACAACACCGGCCTTCGATTTCTGGCGGACGTGTCGCGGCGCACTGTGTCTGCGCGACAGCACGTAGTGCGCCGCCACCGTGGCGTGGCCGACGAAACCGACTTCAGTGCGGGGCGTGAAGAAGCGCGCGCGCATGCCGTGCTCACTGTTGTCCGGCGCGAGAATGAAAGCCGTGTCGGCGTTATTCAGCTCGCGTGCGATGGCGAGCATCTGTGTTTCCGAGAGGCCATCCGCATTGAGCACAACACCGGCAGGGTTACCGGTGAAGCGATCACGTGTGAAGGCATCGACCTGGTGGACCTGGATCTTTCTTGTCATGGCGTTGATTCTAAACCTTTCGCACCACCGTGGCGCGGTGCTAACATAGCCATTCACAAACCTTGGGGTGGTCCCGTAGGACCTGAGACGTCGGTATACCGGCGAACCCGTTGAACCTGATCCGGTTAGTACCGGCGTAGGGAGCAGGTAATCTTGCGAAGACCGTTCCGCGTTTCATTTCTATTCGTATTCGTTTCTGCCGCGTGGGCCTCCCCGGAAGCCACACCCGAGCTCAATGAAGTCGTCATCACCGGCACGTATCGACCTGCTGCTGAGATGGATGTTCCGGCCAGCGTTTCAGTGCTCGATGCCGCCACGCTGCGCGCCGCGGGGCAGGAGCATCTCGAGGACGTACTGGCGCTCATTCCCAATCTCAACTGGGCGGGCGACACCTCGCGGCCGCGGTATTTCCAGATCCGCGGCATCGGTGAGCTCGAACAATATCAGGGCGCGCCCAATCCGTCCGTAGGTCTCCTCATTGATGACATCGATTTCAGCGGCTTAGGCAGCGCAGCAACTCTATTCGATGTCGATCACATCGAGGTGCTGCGCGGACCGCAGGGAATGCGCTTCGGTGCGAACGCGCTCGGTGGTCTCATTTATGCACAAAGCGCGGAGCCTGCAGATACAGCGGGCGGACACGTTGAGTTGGGTGCAGGCAACTATGGCGAGCGCTCCTACGGCGCCGTACTAACCGGTCCCGTGCCGGCTCTCGACTCGTCGTTCCGGCTGGCCGCGCAGCACTACAGCAGTGACGGTTATTACCGCGATGTGTACCTGAATCGCAACGATACCGATCGCCGCGGTGAGTTAACTTTGCGCGGCCGGTGGCGTTACCAGCCCTCAGATCGGTTGCGCGTGGACCTGAGTGTTTTGCACGTGCAGATCGACAATGGTTATGACGCCTTCACATTGGACAACTCCCGTAACACTCAGTCGGACAACCCGGGTGTCGACTCGCAGCATTCCACGGGCGCCTCGCTGCGGTTGAGCCTCTCCGAAATAGACCTGGCGGGAGCCGCTCCCGCCACGCTGACAGTCATCGGCAGTTATGCGCAAACCCGGGTGAAATACAGCTTCGACGGTGATTGGGGTAACCCCGTGCTGTGGGCTCCCTACATTTATGACTACAACGACGTGCAGCACCGGAACCGCAATACGGAAAGTCTGGAAGCCCGGCTGGGAACGAATGCCGAGCACGGGTTGAATTGGTTGGTGGGCGCATATGGACAGCAGTTGCACGAGAGTCTCAATGAAGACAGCTCGGGCATTTTCTTCGATCCGTCGCAAGGCGGGGACGTTCCCCCGATTGATTCGACTTTGACGAGCAGCCGGTTCCGGTCGCGGACCGTAGCCGTGTTCGGCGAGCTGGACGGTGAGTTGACGTCGAAGTGGCGCTGGACTGTTGGTTTGCGCGGTGAGCGATGGACGGCCCGATATGCGGATGTGATCCTGAACCCCGACTCGACCCATGATTTCCGGCCCAACGACAATCTTTGGGGCGGCGTGGCATCGCTGATCCGGACGATTTCCGCAACCGGGAACGCCTATGCCACCGTGAGCCGCGGCTACAAGGCGGGTGGCTTCAATCTGAGCGAGGACATCCTGCCCAGCCAGATTCAGTTCAATCCCGAGTCGGATGTGAACTTTGAGCTGGGCTACAAGGCGGAGCTGCTGAACCGCACGCTGCGTGTGAACACTGACGTGTTTTACATGAGGCGCAAGTCGCTGCAAGTTAAAACGAGCGAGCAACTGGATCCCGGCAATCCGGACTCATTCACTCTGTTCACGGGTAACGCCGATAGCGGATTCAACTACGGGTTGGAAAGCGACGTGCAGTGGCAGGCGACGCAGGCGCTCGTGTTCCAGGTTTCACTGGGCCTGCTGCAGACGCGGTATCACGGCTTCATCCAGGATGAGGCCGTGTTGCCCGATCGTGCGCTGCCCAATGCGCCGGGTTGGCAAGCGGCTGTCAGCGCGACCTACCGCGATCCCCGCGGGCCATTTGCTCGCGTGGATGTCACAGGCATGGGCTCTTATTACTTCGACCTGCCGCCCAACTTCACAACATCCAAACCGTACGGCCTGGTCAACGGGCGACTCGGTTGGCAGGCGCAGCGCTGGTCGGCGAGCGTGTGGGGCCGTAACTTGCTGGACAAGAAGTACCCGGTGCGCGGGTTCTACTTTTCGGATACCCCGCAGGACTTTCTCGCGGATCCGCCGGTCAACCGGCTCTATACCCAGCTCGGCGATCCCCGTGCCTGGGGCGTCAACGCCAGCCTCTCTTTATTTTGAAGAGGCGTTCTAGGAGCACCTATGGACATTGCAGTTGAGCTCAGCCTGTATCCGCTCAATGCGGAATACATCCCACCCATCAAGGACTTCATTGACCGCTTGAATGCCGACGCCCGCCTGAAGGTGGTCACCAACAGTCTGAGCACCCAGGTGTTTGGCCCGTATGACGTGGTGTTTGGTGCGTTGACCCGCGAGTTGCGGGTGACGTTCGCAAACAATGACAAGGCCGTGTTTGTCATGAAAGTCATCGGGCCCCTGACCGCAACGTGAACGACTGGGGCCACGCGCTCGATTCGGTCTGGAGCGGGCTGGTGGCGACGTCACCGGCTGAGGCGGTGTCGGTTGCGTTGGGGCTCGCCTACGCCGTGTTGGCTATCAGGCGCAGCCGTTGGTGTTGGGTGACAGGTGGATTGAGCTCTGCGATCATGATCTACCTGTCGCTGACCGCACGCCTGCCGATGCAGGCGGCGCTTCAGGTTTACTACGTGGTGATTTCCGCCTACGGGTGGTGGCATTGGACGCGGGAGGAGGCGGCACAGGGAACGTTGATGGTCACCACCTGGCCAATCCGACGGCACCTGGCGGCATGCGCGGCTGTCCTGCTGATCAGCGCCCTCACCGCCCGCTGGCTGGCGACGCAGACCCAGGCGGCGTGGCCTTTCCTGGACTCCCTCACCACCTGGGGAAGCCTGTACGCCACCTGGCTCCAGGCACGGGTCAAGCTCGAGAATTGGCTTTACTGGATCTGTATTGATTCGGTGCTAGGGTTCTTATTCGGCACTCAAGGTCTTTATTTCGTTGCGCTATTGTCTGTGGTGTACCTAGGCGTTTCAGCGGTCGGCTTTATTAGATGGTTGAAGACCTATCGGACCCCCATACCCGCGAGCTAATGCTCGCTGAAGCGCTTTCCCACGTCCCTGGCTACAGTCCGGGCGACCCCTCTATCGAGACGTGCCGGCTGTCCGGCGGCAGCGTGAATCGCAGCTATAGCGTGTTCACGCCGGCTGGGCGGTTCGTATTGCGCCTGAGTCAGGGACCGGATGCTTGGCTGACGTTGGACCGGTCCGTTGAGCGGGAGCTGCATCGGGCGGCGTCCAAAGCTCATATCGCACCGCGCATCGTTGATGCAGACAGCAGAGACCGTTGGCTGGTTACCGAATACGTAACCGGGCGATTGTGGATGGAACCGGACTTCGGGAATCCGGAGCGACTGGCGCGTCTGGGGGATACGCTGAGACGTCTGCACGAGATCCCGCCTCCGGACATAGGCCGTTTCGACCTATTGAATGCATTGGCAGGATATGTAGAGCGGGTGGGTGCCGACGCCAGTTATTTGGACTGGGCAGCGGCGGCATGGCGCGTCTCGGGCGCTGACGATCGCCCTCTGGCAATCCTGCACCACGATTTGCATGGGTCGAATCTCATCGAGACTGCGGAAGGCCTCATCCTGATTGACTGGGAGTGTGCCGCTGTTTCGGATCCGCTGCTGGATGTTGCCTGCATCTTGTCGTACCACCAATCGGCGCGCCCGTATGCGTCCCTGCTCCTGCAGCACTCCGGGATAGAAGACATCACGTCCCGGCAACTGGCGGCTGCCGTCTGGCTGTTCGACCTCCACACCTACCTCTGGTATCGAGAGCGTCGATTGCGGCGGTCGGCGACGGAGGCTGAGCGAGAGGCCGAGGATCAGCTGTCCGAGCGCCTGCCCCGCACCCTTGAAGACTGGCGTTCGGGGACCAGTTAGGACCCTGTAGACAGGCTCGTCGAGCCCCCGACTAGCGCCTAGGGCCTCGAATCGGCACACTAGCGGACTGGGGTCATTCGTGCCCCGGTTTCCCCCCATTAGTTAGAGGTAATTTCATGGCGCTTTTGCGTGTCGTCGATCGCGACGGGGTCGAGCATGAGGTGGATGCGAAGCCCGGATTGAAGGTCATGGAGACCCTTCGGGAGCTCGACTACGGCGTTGCGGCCATTTGCGGCGGCATGTGTTCCTGCGCTACTTGCCACGTGTACGTTGACCCCGAGTGGGTATCGCGGGTGCCGGCTGCCATGTCGGATGAGCGTGAGCTGCTCACCGAGCTGTCGCACCACGAGCCGAACTCCCGGCTGTCGTGTCAGCTGGAATTCACGAATGAGCTGGCCGGCCTGCGCGTAACCATCGCGCCGGACGAGTAGACCCAAGCAAGCGACCATAGAGAGCGTCATGTCCACATCCAGCGTTCAAGTCGAGACTCGCGGCGCCGTTGCCCTGGTGACCCTCAATCGCCCTGACAGCGCCAATACGCTCAACCTCGAGATGGGCATGGATCTGCTGGCGGCGGCCATGACCTGCGGCCGCAATCCCGCCGTGCGTGCGGTCGTGTTGACGGGAGCCGGCCGTCAGTTCTGCTTCGGCGGCGATCTGCGCGCCATGTTGTCGCGGGGTGACGCGGCAGACGGCTACCTGCGCGAGCTGACCGGTTACCTCCACTCGGCCATCTCCCATTTCGTGCGGATGGATGCGCCCGTGATAGCCGCTGTCAATGGCACGGCGGCGGGTGCCGGTGTTGGGTTGGTCGCCATGGCGGATCTCGCTGTCTGCGGCAAGAGCAGCAAGATCAGTCTCGCCTATACCGCAGTTGGCCTCACGCCCGACGGCGGAACCTCTTTCATGTTGCCGCGGACGATTGGTGTCAAGCGCACGATGGAATTGCTGCTCCTCAACCGTGCGCTGACTGCCAGCGAGGCGCTCGAATGGGGGTTGGTCAACTCGGTCGTCGATGACGCCCGGGTGCTCGATGAGGCACTCGAGCTCGCCGAGCGCTTGTCAGCCGGACCCACACATGCCTTCGGCAAGACCAAGCGGCTGTTGGCGGCGTCGCTGGCGGGTTTCGAGTCGCAGATGGTGCTCGAAAGCGAGACGATTGCCTCGCAGGCCGTCACACCGGAAGGCGCCGAAGGAATCAATGCGTTTGTGGAGAAGCGCAAGCCGAATTTCTCCACCGGCCACGATAACCCGGGGCGGACGAGCCGTGGCCGCGCCAGTCGCGAGGCTGACGACGAATGACCTGGGTCGTTATCGCATTTGTAGTCGCTGCGGCCATCATCATCGCGCGGATCTACTTCAAGATTCGCAAGATCCAGGGCACGAAGCAGGAAAGCTGGGACGCGAAGATCATTGAGCAGCTGCGTTCCAAGGGATACGCGCCGTTCAACGAATACAACGTCGACTTTTTTATTGCACTGCCGGATGAAGTGTCCTGCCAGGCCGTGCGCTCACGCCTCGAGTCGGATGGCTTCAGTGTCGATGCCAAGCCCATGACGGAAAAGACCGACCTGCCCTACAGCCTGCATGCGACGAAGTCGATGCGGTTGATTGTTCCTGAGATGCAGGATCTGAGCCAGCGTCTGACGACCCTGGCTGGTGAGTTTGGGGGCCGGTACGACGGGTGGACGGCGTAGTTACTTACTTCTTCTTCTCAGTCTGTCGCTTGACCGCTTCCGCGGCGGCGGCAATGGCGGCCGGATCACCGAGATAACGGCTGCTGAGCGGCGTCAACTTGGCATCCAACTCGTAGAGCAGGGGAACGCCCGTGGGGATGTTGAGCTCGACAATGTCCTTCTCCGGTACGTTGTCCAACATCTTGACCATGGCGCGCAGGCTGTTGCCATGTGCAGCCACCATGACGTTGCGTCCGGCACGCAGCTCGGGCGCAATACGGCTGTGCCAATAAGGCAACACCCGCTCCAACGTGTCTTTGAGTGACTCGGCGGACGGTAGCTCGGCTACGTCGATGCCCCTGTAGCGTGTATCGAATCGAGGGTGCCGCGGATCAGTCAGTTCCAGCGCAGGCGGCGGAATGTCATAGCTGCGGCGCCAGATCTTCACCTGGGCTTCGCCGTGTTTCTCAACCGTCTGTGCCTTGTCGAGTCCCTGCAGAGCGCCGTAGTGGCGCTCATTGAGCCTCCAGGAGCTCTCGATGGGGATCCACATCCGGTCCATCTCATCGAGGATCAGCCACAGTGTACGGATCGCGCGCTTCAGGACCGACGTGAAGGCGATGTCGATATCGAGCTTTTCCCGCAGCAGCTCGCGGCCAGCCTGGGCTGCCTCCTTGCGTCCCTGATCCGACAGATCAACGTCGTGCCAACCCGTGAAGAGGTTCTCGACATTCCAAACACTTTGTCCGTGGCGGACCAGAATCAATTTCCCGGGCATACAGTGCTCCTCAGGCGGCATCTTGCATTCTCCATATAGCACAACGCCAGGGCTATTCCCCGGGCGCAGCCGCCAAAAACCGCGCTTTTTGGCGGCGAAAAAGAACCCGGGCTCCGCGCGGCCGGTGCCGCGCCAAATAAACTAGTCCGCGAGCTTCCGCACTGATTCCAAACCGACCGTCAGGGTTGCAAAGTCGCCGGAGCCGGATGCCTTCATCTCAGTCACTGTACGTTGCCATTGAGCGAGGTCGTCACCAGCAGCTTCCAGCCACGCGGCGACGCGAGCGTGAGCAGCGCCTTGCTCAGTCCGTGACAACACTCGTTCAGCCAGGCGGCGATGAATCCGCATGGCGCCGTCACGCAACCCGGTGCGGGCAATCGCCTGCCAGGGACCGTCTACAGAGAGTTGCTCAATCTGGTCACGCAGCCAGTCGAGTCCGACGCGGGTGCCGATTTCAAAGTAAACGCGCGCGACCTCGGCAACACCCACTTCGTGCGCGGTGGCGATTTCGACTATGTCCAGGGCAGCGTTGTGGGAGGCCAGGCTGGCGATGCGTGCCGCCAGCTCCGCGGGCACGCCTGCTTCAACATGCTCCTTGCGGACCTTCTCGAAGCGTTCCCGATCCGAGCCGCTCAGAACCTTGACGATCTCGGCCTCGAGCTGCCGCACGCCTTTGCGGAATTCGGCCACGGCCGCGTCCACCTGCAGTCCTTTCTTGCGATGCTGGAGCAGCCAATACGTGACATGTCTGACCAGGCGTCCGGTTTGAAACGCCATGGAGTACTGCAGCTTTGCCGGGATCCGGGTGTCGAGTGCCTCGATCTCGGCCCACGTCTTGCGCATGTCAAAAATCTCACGCGCGGCGGTGTAGGCACGGGCGATCTGCGCCGGCTGAGCGCCGGTGTCTTCCTGGGCGCGCGGTACGAAAGCCGGCCCCATGCGGTTCACCAGGCTGTTGGTCGTGGCCGTGGTGATGATTTCGCGGCGCAGGCGGTGCTGCGCAATCTGTTTGGAGTAGCGCTCCTGTACGGGTTCCGGGAAGTAGCGCACCAGCTCGGAAGACAGGTACGGGTCTTCAGGAACGTCGGACGCGAGCAGGTGGTTGGTCAGCCAGATCTTGCTGTAGGCCAACAGTATCGACAGCTCGGGCCGCGTCAGCCCGACGCCGCGTTTGCGTCGATCGGCCAACTCGTCGTCCGTGGGCAGGAATTCCAGGATCCGGTTCAGCTCGCCGGACCTTTCCAATGTGCGGATCAGATGCTGGAACTCGGGCAGGCGCGCACGCGCGTGCAGCTCCAGGGTGCTGATAGCCTGGCTTTGCAGGTAGTTGTTGCGCAATACGAGCGCCGCTACCTCGTTGGTCATTCTGGCGAGCAGCTTGTTGCGGTCGCCGCGGGTCAGCTTGCCCGCCTGCATGAGCGGGTTGAGGAGGATCTTGATGTTGACTTCAACGTCCGAGGTGTTGACGCCGGCGGAGTTGTCGATGAAGTCTGTATTGAGGCGGCCACCGGACAGACCGTATTCGACGCGGCCGCGCTGAGTGAGG
>JAXDQF010000078.1:0-12583 GCA_034668025.1 Gammaproteobacteria bacterium
ATGCATTCAAAAAGGGGTCTTGCAGCGACTGGCCTTTGGCCATCGGGTTCTCCTTGTTTTCCACACACAGCTTCTAGTTGTTCGAAAAAGAATCGCAAGCGAACTTCCCTGTCCCGCGATTCAGCAAACTCCGTGCCCTCGCGGTCAGCGAGGACCGATACGTCCATCTTAACATGCGGTTTCCATCAAAGCCCAAGCTCTCGAAGCTCCTGACTTAAGTCGCGATTCCACGACGCCTGTGACATAGATATGTCCGGATCGAGCCAGTTGAGCGACTGTTCAGAGCGCATCCACGTCAGCTGACGTTTGGCTAGCTGGCGCGTTGCGGTAATGCCGCGGCGCGTGGCCTCCGCCAAGTCGTACTCACCGGCAAGGTGAGCCCAGAGCTGTCGGTAACCGACCGCGCGCATGGAGGAATGTCGCGCCTCCAGATCACCCCGCGCTCGCAACGATCGCACCTCATCCAGGAATCCGGCGGCCAGCATAGTGTGGAACCGCGCTTCCAGGCGCCGGTGCAACACGGCCCGATCGGCCGGCGCCAGCGCCCAGGCGCGGACCGGGTAACCTTTCAGGGGGCTGACAGTGTCACGCTGTAACTCGGAGATTGGCTGCCCGGTCATGTAACAAACTTCCAGGGCACGCTGAATTCGCTGGGGATCTGCACAGCTGATGCGCTCGGCGGCCAGGGGGTCGAGGCGCGCCAGCTCCGCATGGAGGGACGACCAACCTTCGCGCGCCGCACGCTCATCAATCTGGCGACGCACTTCCGGCGAAGCTTCCGGCAACTGTGCCAACCCATGCAGGAGTGCTCGCAAATAGAGCATCGTTCCACCAACGAGCAGCGGCACTTTGCCGCGGGCGTGGATGGCCTCAATGGCCGCGGTGGCGTCTGCAACGAAGCGCCCTGCCGAGTAGTTGTCGGAGGGCTCGCAAATATCAATGAGGTGGTGGGGCAGTCGCCGGCGGAGGGCCCGATCCGGCTTGGCGCTGCCGATGTCCATCCCACGGTAGACGAGAGCTGAGTCCACGCTGACGATTTCAATGGGCGCGGCCTCGGTCAGCCGCTCCGCCCAGCCGCTCTTCCCGGCTCCCGTGGGCCCTGTCAGCACAAAAACCGGCAATTTTTCGGCGCGCCCAGGCGCATCGCACGCGGCCCCGGCGCGCGCCGGCCCGCCGTCGGGCACCGTGGAAACCATCAGCGGCCTCGGAGAAACAGCTGGTCGAGCTCGGGCAAAGACAATCGGGTCCAAGTAGGTCTGCCATGGTTGCACTGGTTGGCCCGATCGGTGGATTCCATCTGGCGTAACAATGCGTTCATCTCAGGAAGCGTCAGCCGGCGGTGCGCATGAATCGCAGTCCGGCACGCCAACGTGCCGAGAAACTTATCCGCCGCGCCGTCAAGATGGTGACCATGCACGTCAGTTTCCATATCTCTGATGACAGACGATACGATCTCTCCTACGTTCTCCCCCGTTAGAAGGGCCGGAACGCGCCGTAACGCCAGGCGTGTGGACCCCAGCGCATCCAGCTCAAACCCCGCCTTCTCCCAGTCAGCCTTGCCCTCGAGAATGGCCTCCAGCTCGTGTGGCTTCAGCTCCACGACGATGGGCTCCAGCAACTGCTGGGACGCCGGCGCCGACGTTGCGTGCGCGGCTTTGAACTGCTCGTAGAGCACTCGCTCGTGCCCCGCGTGCATGTCCACTAAAACCAACCCATCGCGCGTTTGCGACAGAATGTAGATGCCATGGAGTTGGGCTAACGCAACCCCCAGGGGATGTTCGCCGTAGGATTGGCCGTTAGGTGCGATCGGACTTTCGCCCGAAGCGGAGTCGTCGAGTCGCTCGACTGAATCACGCACGGCATTTCCAACGGCCCAGGGATCGCGCGACGGCTGATAGAACGGGAGAGAGGCGACATAGGGCGCCCCGCCACCTTGGGTGCCCACGCCGGTGCCACCGCCGTTGCGGTTGCCCATGCCAACGCTGCCGCCGTGCGCGCCGGCGTGGAGGCTGGCTCCGGCAAACTCCGCCACTGCGGCGGGTCCACCGGCGGCGTCGGGTTTCGTGTTTGCCAACACGCGCTCAAGCGCGCGAAACACAAACTCGTGTATTTGGCGGCTATCGCGGAACCGCACTTCCAGCTTCGACGGATGTGCATTCACATCCACCAGCTTCGGATCCAGTGTCAGATACAAGACATACGCAGCGTGCCGGCCTCCATAGAGGACGTCGCGGTACGCCACTCGAACAGCGTTCATCAATAGCTTGTCGCGAACGGCGCGCCCGTTTACGAACCAAAACTGTTGATCCGGTTGACCGCGTGAGGCCGTCGGCAACCCGATCCAGCCAGTGATCTCCACGGGTCCGGCGTGATGCTCCATCGGCACGGAACGTACGAGAAAGTCCTTGCCGAGCACTTGCCCGAGCCGCCCCTCCTCCACGCCCTCTTTTGCTGCCTGCACGTCGAGCAGCACACGATCGCCACTGCGCAGGCGGAAACTCACATCGAAACGCGAGAGCGCCATCCGCTCGACCAGTCGGGCAATGTGTCCGAGCTCAGTCGCGTCACTGCGCACGAACTTGCGACGCGCAGGAACATTGAAGAACAGATCGCGCACTTCAATCGTGGTGCCAGACGGGTGCGCACACGGACGAACCTCTGAGACGACTGCTCCATCCACATTGATCTCAGAGGCGTGCGGCGCTCCCGTTGCATGGGAAGCAACGCGCAGCCGCGAAACGGAGCCGATCGAAGGCAGTGCCTCACCCCTGAAGCCCAGCGTAGTGATGGCCTCGAGATCATCCAGAGAGCTGATCTTGCTGGTCGCATGCCGGGATATCGCGATTGGCAGCTCATCAGCCGGGATGCCACCTCCATCGTCACGCACCCGTATCAAACCAACGCCACCGCGCTCGATATCGATCTCGATGCGACGCGCGCCAGCATCCAGGCTGTTCTCGACGAGCTCCTTGACGACGGACGCCGCCCGCTCGATGACCTCGCCTGCGGCGATTTGGTCAACGAGCTCGCTGGGGAGGACACGGATTGGCATAATTGTTCACTAGCGCGGCACTGGCCGCGTATCGTTGACTAGCGCGGCACTCGCCGCGCGGAGCCCGGCTCCGTCGCCCGCCGGCCTGGGCGGCCCCCCAAAAAGCGCGGTTTTTGGCGGCTGCGATTGTGCCATGGCCCGGCAGTGGCCAAGGCAATAAACTAGTTCGCGGGGGGTGCGGCTAGTTCGACGCGGCTGTCGAGCCGGCGCTTGCGATGGTGGCGCGGCGCGCCTGCGCGAAGCGGGTTCCGGCCGGCGGGTTTTGCTCGAAGTAGCTGCGCACGCCCGCGAAAATGGCATCCGCGAGGTTCACCTGCTGCTTGGGGTTCCGCAGGCGCAACTCTTCGTTGCGGTTCGAGATATACGCCGTCTCCACCAGCATCGAAGGAATGTCGGGTGACTTCAACACCACAAACCCCGCCTGCTGAACCTGCGACTTGCGAACCTGGCCGACGTTATCGAGCGCTGTCAGCACTCGTTGCGCAGCCGTCATGCTGGCACTGATGTTCGCCGACTGTGACAAGTCGAGCAGCACAGACGCCAGCGTGTTGTCCTTGTCGTCCAATGACACTCCGCCCATGAGGTCCGCTGCATTCTCACGCTCGGCCAGCCAGCGGGCCGACTCGTTCGTGGCCCCTCGCTCCGACAACACGTACACCGAAGCACCCGTCACATCGTGGTTCGCAATCGAGTCGGCGTGTACTGAAATGAACATGTCGGCCTTGGCGACACGGGCGCGTTTGATTCGATCGCGCAAGACCAGAAACTCGTCGCGATTACGCGTGAGCACGGCCTTCATGCCAGGCTCGCTGTTGATACGTTCGGCCAGCAGTCGCGCGATCGGCAGAACGACATCCTTTTCATGCGTGCCACCCGGTCCGGTCGCACCGGGGTCCTGCCCGCCGTGGCCGGCGTCGACCGCAACAACGACATCGCGGTCAGAGTCGATCGGTGCATGGGGCGCGCGGACGACCCTGGGAGTTGTGTCCGCCTCCGGAGCAGCATCTCCGAAATTGATGATCAACTGACGTCGCCCCGGCCGTGTCTCTGGCATCCACGTACTACGGGCGGCGGCAGGTGCTTTCAGCTGGACCACTATACGAAGGGTCCCTCCCATCTGATGTCCCGTTCGGACGTCGGCAACGACGCCAGCGCCCTCAGGAGCCCGGAATCCACGGGCGACGGTTGTGCGCGCGAGGTCAATAACGACGCGGCGCGGCCTATCGAGCGTGAACACCTTCTGAGTGGTAGTGCCCGCTACATCCAGTGTCAGCTGGGCCGACGTGCCGGTCGCGGACAGGCGCGCCTCGCGGAGCTCGGCGCTCGCGGCCATCGCAGTGCCCGTGCCGACCAGCAGCAGGGCGGTAAGACTTGCGAATTGAAACGCCTTCTTTATCATGGAGTTCAGAAAGTAAGTTGCGTCGTAATCTACGTTCCGGGCGCTCTGTTTTCAACTAGCGACACCCATGTTTCACCCAACGCAGAAGTGCCGGTCACGTTGATCTCGTGGCCATTCGGCCCGCCGCAGAGAGTCACAGACAGATCCGGGAACGGCAACCGACCAGATCCCCGATCCGGCCATTCGATCAGCCACAAGTAACCCGGGAGCGCGAATTCTCGCAGGCCCAAAGGCTCCATCTCCGCCGGATCAACCAGTCGATACAGGTCGAGGTGTACGACGGAAACTGTTGGTGTTTCATACACTTCCACCAGTGTGTACGTCGGGCTTCTAACTGGCCCGCTCACTCCGCAGGCGCGCAGGAACCCGCGCGCCAACGTCGTCTTTCCAGCGCCCAGATCGCCGGCCAGATGGATGGTGGCGAACGCGTTCCCGGCGGGCCTCGCCACCGCAAGGCGAGCGCCGAACGCCTCCGTGTCGTCAGCAGTTTTTGCGAACCAGTGCATTTTAAAGTGCCTCAGCGGTGAGGCCACACGATGGTCACCGTGTTTTGAGCCGCCGGTGGGGCAGCGTGGACCTCGCCTGCCTAGCGATTTACGCAGTTATGCAGTTCGCGAGTGAGATCGCTAGCTAGCAAGCCTCGCTCCCCGCCCCGCGCTGCAGCGTCGCCCGCCATCGCGTGGACCAGGACACCAACCCGCGCGGCAAGGGAAGTATCAGGACACTGGGCAAGAATGCCCGCAACGGCACCCGTCAACACATCGCCGGTTCCGGCCGTCGCCATCCCGGGGTTGCCCCGCTCACACAGTCCCGGTATCCGATTGGCCGTACCTACCAAGGTCCCGGCCCCCTTGAGCACGATCGTCCCGTGATAGCGCTCGACCAAATGCTCCAGCGCCGCGAGGCGATCATTTTGCACATCATCGGTCTTGATTCCCAGGAGTCGGCCAGCCTCTCCTGGATGCGGCGTCAGTATCCAGTTGTCGCGCGCTCGGGTCCCGGCCTCCGCAACGAGGTTTAACGCATCCGCGTCGACCACCAGCGGCTTGCGCGAATTCAAAACCGCGGTGAGCGCCTTGCGCGCCCATTCTGTTCGTCCCAGCCCAGGACCGATGGCGACAACATTGGCACGCTCGATGGCTTCCTCGAGCTCACCCTCGTGAACCAACGCCAGACAGATGAGCTCGGGCCGACCCGCCGAAATCGCAGCGACGTTTTCCGGGGCAACCGCAACCGTCACCAGGCCCGCCCCAACGCGCAGACACGCCTCACCTGCCAAACGGGCAGCGCCCGGGAAACCGGATCCGCTACCAACGATCAGTACACGACCGAAATCGCCCTTGTTGGAAGACCGTCTTCTGCGCGGCAGCGCCTGCAGAATTTCCGTCTCCATGATGCGTTCGAGTCGGGGCTCAAACCCTTTGGCTTGCGGTGCAACGACCTCGAGGTCGTCGAAAAACACGGTTCCGGAAAACTCAGGACCGTCACCGATGAACAAACCCGTCTTCAGTCCCACAAACGTGACAGTACAGTCAGCACGAACGGTCTCACCGAGCGGGACGCCCGTGTCACTGTTCAGGCCCGAAGGGACATCGAGAGCAAATATCGGCCGCCCTGCGGAGTTGATCTGAGCGATGACCTTCTCGAGCTCGGGGCGAACTCCACCTTTGAGTCCGGTGCCGAGCAGCCCATCGACAATCACCTCGCCTTCGCGCAGCAAATCCGGGGAGAACGGCCTCAACTGGCCGCCACTACTCCTGAAGTCGTCGCACGCCAGACGCGCGTCATTGCGTAGCTCATCCGGCGAAACAGCAGCCAGCACCGAGACGGTCAGCCCAGCGGCCTGCGCAAAGCGGGCGAGGACGTAGCCATCACCGCCGTTGTTTCCTCCTCCGCACACGATGACGATGCGGTGGGCCATAGGCCATCGCGTGCGCAGATACCGGAGTGCAGCCTCCCCGGCGCGCTTCATCAACGTGTAGCCGGGTATGCCTTGCACGTCGATGGCGTGTGCATCGAGCGCGCGAACTTGTGCAGTGGAATAGAGGGCAATTGGCAGAGCCATGCAGTGATTATACTGACAGCGGTGGCCTCTCCATGACTGAGTTTGAAATTCTTAACCTCCATGCGACAAAGCAGGCGCTGATTGACGGCGCCCGGGCGCTCGGCTTCAGCCAACTGGGTGTCACCAGTGTCGAGATCGCCGAAGATGCGCAGCATCTGCTGCGTTGGCTCGACGCGGGCTACCATGGCGAAATGGAATACATGCAAAGGCATGGATCCATGCGCACACGACCGCACGAATTGGCTCCTGGGACTGTACGCGTGCTCAGCGTGAGAATGGACTATTGGCCCGCCGAGGCTGAAGACGCCGAAACCGTGCTGGCTGACTCAACGCTCGGGTATGTGTCGCGATACGCACTCGGGCGCGACTATCACAAAATCATACGGCGCTCCCTGGCACAGCTGGCGGAAGACATCAGCAAGCGCATTGGGCCGTTCGGCTACCGTGTTTGTGTAGACAGTGCGCCCATACTGGAGAAAGCGCTGGCACGCAACGCGGGCCTGGGTTGGATCGGCAAGCACACCAACCTGATCGCCCGCGACGCCGGCTCCTTGTTCTTCATCGGCGAGATACTCACCGATCTGCCGCTACCCGTCGACCAACCCGCCAGTGCACACTGCGGAACCTGTGAGGCCTGCATACCGGCCTGCCCGACCGCCGCCATCATTGCGCCCTATCAGCTGGATGCCAGACGTTGTATTTCGTACCTGACCATCGAGCACAAAAGCGCCATTCCGGTCGAATTGCGCAGCGCTCTCGGGAATCGGATCTACGGTTGCGACGACTGTCAGCTGGTATGCCCCTGGAACAAGTTTGCGCAGACGGCGGCGCATCCGGATTTCAAGGTTCGGAACGGGCTGGATGCAACGCAACTCACCGAGTTGTTTGCGTGGACTGAGGGCGAGTTTGACGAGCGTATGCGAGGGTCGGCGATCTATCGGATCGGGTACGAGCGGTGGTCGCGGAACATTGCCGTTGCGTTGGGTAACGCACCGACCTCACCGGATGTGATTGCCGCGTTGCGTGGCCGACTCGAGGACGGCTCGGCGCTGGTCAGGGAGCATGTTGAGTGGGCGCTGGTGCAGCACGGTGCCGAAACCCGGCCAAACGGACCCGACCCGGCGTGACAGGTCAGCGCTCGACCTGGATATTGTCGATCAAGCGCGCCTTGCCCAACCGGGCCGCCGTCAAAACAACGAGGTGGCTCGTGTCCGGTCGCGGCGCACTCAAGTCAGCTGCCTGTCGAACAGCAAAATAGTCCGGCCGAAATCCCGCCGCCTCCAGCATCTGGCAGCCCGCTCGCTCCATGCTCGCGAACTCGCTGTCACCCGCCTGCAGCCGCTTCGCCGTCGCCGTCAGGATCTCGTAGATTCGCGGGGCAATGCCCCGCTCCTGCTCTGACAGGTATTGATTGCGCGAGCTCATGGCCAGGCCATCCGCATCACGCACGGTGGGTGCACCAATCACCTGGACCGAAATGCACAGGTCCGTAACCATCCGCCGGATCACCGTAAGCTGTTGGAAGTCCTTCTCGCCAAACACCGCAACATCGGGCTCCACGATGTGAAACAGCTTGGCAACAATCGTCGCGACGCCCTCGAAATGGCCCGGCCGAAACTCGCCACACAAAATGCGTGACAGCCCGGGGACATCGATGCGCGTCGCACGCTCGGAGCCGTTCGGATAGATCTCCGCGACATCCGGCATGAACATCAGGTTACATCCGGCCGCAGCGAGCATCCGCTCATCCTGTGTCGGCGTACGCGGGTAATGCGCAAAGTCCTCGTTTGGCCCGAACTGCATTGGGTTGACGAAGATGCTCGCAATGAAGCGGTCGCCGTGCCGGCGGGCAGCCTCAATCAAGCTGACGTGCCCAGGATGGAGGTTGCCCATGGTGGGGACGAATGCAACACGCAGCCCTTCCCTGTGCCAGGCGCGTACGCGTTCACGAACAGCTGCAATAGTGGTGACAGTTTCCATTTGGGGCGGCTCAGAACTCGTGCTCAGGTGCGGGGTACTCGCCTTCCCTGACAGCTTTGACGTAGTTGGCAAGCGCCTGTTGGTTCGTCCCGGCTCCATCCATGAAGTTGCGGACGAAGCGCGGCTTGCGCCCCGTTGTTATGTCGAGAATGTCATACAGGACGAGAATCTGACCGTCAGTGTCGGGACCTGCGCCAATGCCTATCACGGGCACTTGCAGCGCCTGGGTAATCTGCTTGCCCAGCGCCGATGGAATGCATTCGAGCAGCACGATATCCGCGCCGGCTGACTCGAGCCGCTTGGCATTGGCAATCATGAGCTCAGCAGCATCGCCCTCGCGTCCTTGTACGCGAAAGCCACCGGTCTTGTGCACCGACTGGGGCTTCAGGCCCAGGTGGGCGCAGACGGCAATATCGTGGGCGGCGAGGAATTCGACAATCTCAATTTGCGTGCCGCCGCTTTCCAGCTTGATCATCTTCGCGCCGCCTTCCTGCATCAGGCGCACAGAGTTGGCCAGCGCCTCGGACTTGGAGGGGTAGCTCATGAACGGCAGGTCAGCCATCAGAAACGGTCGATGCAGCCCACGCGCAACGGCGCGGCAGTGATAGACGACATCATCCATCGTGACCGGGACCGTCGTGTCGTGCCCCTGAATGACCATGCCCAACGAGTCGCCAACCAGTACGACATCAACGTCAGCAGTATCCAGCAGAACGGCAAAACTCGCGTCGTAGCAGGTCAGACTGGCGATCTTCTGCCCGTCGGCCTTCATCCGCGACAGGGTGCTCAACGTGACCGGCGGCCTGTCGGAGCCGCGCAGTTGCAGGTGCGTGTACATGAATCCCCTACCCCCATCCTGAAATGTCGCATTGAATCGAGTTGCGCACGGCGCAGCCGGCAAAAACCGCGCTTTTTGCCGGCGGACGACTTCGATGTCCGCAGAAATCGCCAAGGGCGATTTCTGCCAATAAAATCATATAGAGCGGCTGCGCAGTGGATTGTAGTAGAGACGACCCCGTTTCATGCGCTGGATCGCCGCGAGCAGCTCGTCGTAGTCAGCCTGATTGTTGATTGGATCAATCGCGGCGGCATTCACGATCAGCAGCGGCGACGTCTCAAACTCGTGGAAGAAGCGTGCGTAAGCCTCGTTCAGCCGCTCGAGGTACTGGCGCTCGATGTGCTGCTCGTAGTCGATGCCACGCTTGCCAATGCGCTCGAGCAACACATCCACGGGCGCCTGCAGATAGACAACGAGATCCGGTTTCGGGGGCTGAATATCGAGCTTGGCATACACCTGCTCGTACAATCCGTACTCGGCGTCATCCAGTGTTACCCGTGCAAACAGCCGGTCCTTCTCCAACAAATAGTCGGCGACCCGGACCGGGGCGAACATGTCCTGCTGCTTCAGACTCGCCAGCTGTTGTGCACGCTGAAAGAGGAAGTACAGCTGGGTGGGCAGCGCGCCGGCGCGTGGATTGCGGTAAAACCGCTCCAGGAACGGGTTTTCGGCCGCCTGCTCCAGCACGACTTGCGCATTGAGACTCGTGCAAAGCCGCCGGGCAAGACTGGTCTTCCCCACTCCAATGGGGCCTTCAACCACGATGAATTTATGAGCCGGCTCGCTGGAAGCTGTTGTCATGGACCACGCAGGCGGATGAGGACGCCGTCAGCTCGGGCTCGACGGGCCGCGACGCCTGCGGCGGCGGCGACCGCCCCGACGCGGCGCACCCTCTGACCGTGGCGCTTGCCCCGTCAGCGCATCTGCCATTCGGGCACGCTCCTCTGACGAAACTTCCTGCACCTTGGTCCACCATTCGGTGATCTCAGTGGGCGCCATCCCAAATTCCGCCCGCAACAGCAACAAGTCGTACGCGGCCCTGAATCTCGGATGCTCGAGAACACGCAACGCCCGCCGTCCACGGGGGTGCTCGAGACGCGGCTGCAAGGCGAACATCTCACGCATTCCCAACGAGAATCGCTTCGGTAGCGAGATGGTCGACTGTACCTGGCGGGCAGCGCGGTCGCAGGCATCCAGGATTGTCGACAGCTCGTGCCAACGCTCCGGCGGCGTGGCCTCGATGATCGAGGCAATCGGTCCGTACAGCAGTAGCGCAAACAGGAAGGTTGGCGTTACCGGTTTGTCAGCAAGCACGCGCGCGTCGGTGTTCTCGAGGCCACGCATTACGAGCTGCTGAACCAAGCTGCCCGGGTGCTTGTTGAAATAGTCGTCAACTGTCGGCAGCAGCACCGAGAGCAGACCGCGTTGACGCAGTACCTCGAAGCTCCGGCGACCGTGCCCCGTCAGAAACAGCTTTAGAGTCTCATCAAACAGCCGCGCCGGCGGCACGCCGCCCATCAGCGCCTTCAACCGTGCGATGGGTTCAGCGGTCGTGGGATCAATCTCGAAGCCGAGTTTGGCCTCAAAACGAGCCGCACGGAGCATCCGTACCGGGTCTTCGCGGAAGCGCGTCTCCGGGTCGCCGATCAACTTCAGCTTGCGGGCCGCAATGTCCTCGAAACCCCCGACGTAGTCCCAGATGGAGAAGTCGGCGATGTTGTAATAAAGCGCGTTAGCCGTGAGGTCACGACGCCATACGTCAGCGTCGATTGTGCCGTACACGTTGTCGCGAAGAATTCGGCCCGTCTCGTCGAACATGCGCTCGGCATTTGGATCGACGTCTAAGTCGGCTGCGCTCTCGTCGCCGTTTGGCGGTGCTGAGCGGTCCTGGTAGCGATGGTTCCGACGGGGGGCGACAACTGGCGGGGGGTGCCCGGCGTCATCACCCAACTCATCGTCTTCATCATCATCTTCTTCGTCCTCGTCCTCGTCGAGGTCATCGTCGTCGAGATCGCCCGCTTCCAATGCCGCGATGTCCGAACCAGCGGCGTCCAGGCTTCCACCTTCCAAAGCGCCTTGGTCCAGATCGCGGTCCTCGCCATCCGCTGAATCTGCCTCCGGCAACGGCTCTTCGCCGGGCGATGGGGCGGTGGCAGCGCGAAAAGTCGCCACTTCGATAATGTCGCGCCCAAAAAACACGTGGGCGAGTCGAAAACGGCGCCCCACGAGGCGGCAGTTACGGAATAGCTTCCGCACCTCTTCCGGCAAAGCATCCGTCGCTACGTCGAAGTCCTTCGGCTCGATGCCGATGAGGAGATCGCGGACGCAGCCACCCACCAAAAACGCCATGAACCCTGCATCGCGCAGGCGATACAGGACCCTCAAAGCGTTGGGCGAAATGTGCTGACGCGAAATGATGTGCTCAGATCGCGTAATTATTCGGGGCGTAGAGGTAGGCGTCACAACGGACGCAGAGGACGCGTTCAAGTAAAGGCTTTCAGCTTGAGCAATCGACTGGGATCCCTATAATACCGCGCTCTTGCAACAGCCCTGCATCTCGCTCCCGTCGTCTAGAGGCCCAGGACATAGCCCTCTCAAGGCTAGTACACCGGTTCGAATCCGGTCGGGAGCGCCAATAAAAACAAGACCTTGCAGTGTTCGCGTTGTGTTCATATGAAATCTATATGAAATATCGCGCCAGACATCTCGCGCGAGGCGCAGAGCATACACGAGCGAACAAATAGGGTCGCAGGGGCTTGCGCGATGCCTCGCAGGACTCGCCCAAGCTCCGGCCGCGCCTTCGGCGGGTTCCGCGCGCCCGGAATGGCTTCCCGTGGTGTGCACCCCTGCAGTCCGCGTCCTTCCCACTATATATAGGGCGAACCGCGCCGCGTTAGCGTACCCACCGCGAACGCACCGCTAGCCGGTTGACCGTGGATGTCGCCGGCTCTCCCGTTCCGAGTCGTGCGTTGCGTCTGATAGGCTGGGAAGCGACTGCGTCAGAACATCGGTGGACCTATCATCGCTCGTGAACAAATCGTGGCGGCACTGGCCGAATTCGCCAAGACGCCCAAGTTCACATGTCGGGAGCCGCCGTTCCAATATCTCAATCCGTCTCCACCCACAGTCACCCAGCCCTTAGAGACCGCCCTGAATCGATGCGCCAGCGAGCTTTGTCAGCTGGTCCAACGCGACCGCAGCTCCGGAGAGCTCCGGCGTTGCATCTCGCGATCGCTGCGCTCCGTGGAA
>JAXDQF010000079.1:0-46794 GCA_034668025.1 Gammaproteobacteria bacterium
GAGCTGTCTGCCGCTCAGGGCGATGATCGAAATCGGTACGTCCTGAGATCTTTCCTCGCGATTGCGTGCGGTCACGACAACGACGTCAACTGCAGGTGTGCTGATAGGTTCAGCATCCAATCGAGCACCCGGTCCAAGGATCGAGCCGCAGATGACGACACGGGCAAAGAACTCCACCCGATGAGCGCCATGTGGTGCGTCCACTCGACGGCTCGGGTGCACCGGCCGCCCCGCCGTTACTTCCGTTTCCAAACACCTACCCGATCGACAATCGCCGCAAAGCGGGGGTCGTCATGCAATCCGTCGAAGGCGGGGTTTTGTGCCAGGAAACCGAGCATCGACGTACGCTGCTGTAATGCGCGGTCCAACCATAACAGCGCATTTTCGCTATCGCCGAGGCTTGCGTAGATGGAAGCGATATCTCCAGCGGACACGTAACGCTGGGTCGACAACTTCAATACCCGATCGAGTTCCGCCAGAGCTTCTGAGCGACGCCCGGACAAGGCAAGCGCCTGGCCGACGTCTCCAAAGCTTCCCGGCGTAGGCCCGCGAACCTTCTCGAATTCCGCCAGGGCGAGATCGTATCGGCCCGTGTGCAGATATATCCGCCCGAGGAGAGCGTGTGCGATGCCCGGACGGTCATCGAGTGCCAGACTTTCCTTCACCTCCGCAACCGCCGCGTCGTAGCGACGCGCAAAATACAGCACGGAGCCGGCGCGCGTCTTCGCTACCGTCTGCAGCGGCTCGAGTTGCTCAGCCTGTTTCAGCTCTTCGAGGCCGCGATCGATCTCGCCTCGCATGCCGAGCAACACGCCCCAATATTGATGCGGCTCGGAAAGCGCAGGATTGAGTGAGATGGCGTGGGCAAGGTCTGCCTCGGCACCGACCCAATCGCGGTCATACTGCATCTTGATGTGTCCGAGCGTTCCATAGGCACGCGCAAGCCGCGGCTCAATCTGCAATGCCTTCAGCACCGCATCGCGTGCGCGCGGCAATGTTTCAGCCGGCGGACGCATGCCAAAGACACCCAATATCATGTAGCAATCGGCAAGACCCACATGAGCGAGCGCGAATTGCGGATCTCGCTCGATCGCCCTCTCAAAGTACCCGATCCCCAACACGAGGCTCGGCTCAGTCGCTCGGGCCAGGGCGTAGCGACCACTGGCATAGAGAAGATAGGCCCCGGAATCCTTCGTGCCGCCCGCCTCCGGCGATGCATCGTTCGTGGCGCTCGATCGCGCTGACAAAGCTTCCGCGACTTTTGCAGATATCTGTTCCTGGACGCCAAAGATGCCGGCAACATTTCCCTCGAACTGGTGAGCCCAAAGCTGACCACCATCAGCGACCCGCAACAACCGCACGGACACGCGCAGTTCGTCGCCGTGGTGTTGCAGGGAACCGTCGAGCACCGACTCCGCATGGAGCGCGCGGCCGGCCGCGACCGGATCCTGCTCGATCGAGCCGAAGCGGCGAACCGAGCTCAAGGGGCTGATCGTCAGCCCCGCATGGGCACCGAGGCTCGCGATCATCGACTCGGTCATACCCAGCTCGAGTGATTCGTCCCGTTCAGTAGCGAGCAGTGGCTTGAAGGGTAGTACCGCGACAGTCTGCATTGCGGCCGGGGAGGAATGTCCGTCGCGGGCGCGTTGGACGAAATAAGTCCCGGTCGCAACTAACAGCACCAGAGCCGCGGCACTTACCCACAGGGGGCGCAGGAATCGCTTTGAGCCCGCTGCGACCGGCCCAAGCGGCGTGGCGGGAACTGCGGGCCTCGCGCTCGCCGTGCGTTCGCTGACCTCGCCCACGAACCGATAACCCTTGCGGGGCACTGTGGCAATGTAGCGATTCTCTGCCCGCGTCTCTCCGAGAATCTGCCGTAGGGTCGAAACGATCTGGGTCAGGCTGTTTTCCTCGACGACCACGCCGGGCCAGACCGCGTCCAGAAGTTTGTCTTTATCGACTGTCTCGCCGCGGTGCTCAATCAAATGGAGCAGCGCGTCGAAGGCCTTTGCGGTCAACGCAATCGGCTCGCCGCTATCCCGCCGCAACAATCGCCGCTGGCCGCTCTCGAGAGTGAACTCGCCGAACTCGTAAATGGTGCGTCTTTCGGCATCCATACGGCTATTCAGAAAATATCAGTGTTTTTCAGCGATCCGCCGAGGACTTTCGCGCAATGCGAGCCAAGAGTCACGCCGGAACACCGGGCAATGCGTCGCCCGGCGGCAAAACGGGCTTCCAGTAGGAGCGATCATGACAACCTCAAAGGTCTCATTGTCGATCGGCGCCCTGATTCTCATCGTCGCGGGATCAAACCCGATCGTCGCCGGGGAGGATCGGGAACGCGGTCAGGATTCGTTCAAATCGATGGATGATGACGATTGCGGCAGCGAACGCTGCATTGCGGTCTTTCGCGGTCTGTTTGACTTTCTCGACCGGCGGCTGCACGGCCTGCAGGGCAATGGCCGATCCTGCGCCGATTGCCACATGCCGAGTGACAGTTTTCAGTTGTCCCCCGCCGACGTCGAGGCGCGATTCCAGGATCTACAAAGGCGGCGGTTGAGAAACAGACACGCCGACGACCCGCTGTTCCGCCCGGTGGACGCCGATGACTTTCGTATCAATGGTGACAGTGCCAGCGATTTCAGCAATTTACGCGAGAACGCCTTGGTTCGCATAACGTTTCCGTTGCCGCCGAACATACGGCTGATCGACCCGGCGACCGATCGTCCCTCTAACGAGACGTCGGTAGACGTCTGGAGAATGGTACCAACGGTCAATAACGTAAAACTCACCGGACCCGACGGTCTCAACCCCTGGGTGCGGGGCCCCAACGTTTCAGGCGGTTACCAGCTGGATGGGCGCTTTGCCACGTTACAGGAGCAGGCCCTCGCCGCGCTGACCGCTCACGCCGAAATTCACGTAGCGCCGCGTCAGGGCATGTTGGACGACCTCAGCGCTTTTCAAAGCGTGCTGTTCTCCTCGCCCGGTGTACGTCATCTGTCCGATGCCGTTAGCGCCGGTGTAACGCCATTGCCGGATCCGGACCCACGCCTCAGCGCACTCGAACAGGCAGGAAAGATTGTCTTCACCCGAGCCTGCGCTCAGTGCCACGGGGGACCGGGGCAGTCCACTGCGCAAGCACCTGTGGTTCGTTACCATGACATCAGCACGCAGTGTCCCCGTCCGGTCGATGCCGCTCCGTCGCCACGATTTGCATTTAAGCCCTGTCCCGCCAGCCTCGCCCGCAACGTACGTACTTATTTAATCACGTTGCCCAACGGTATGACCGCGCCCGATGGAACTAACACCATCCGTCGCACGAGCTCCGATCCGGGTCGTGCGCTGCTGACCGGGTTTGCGGGTGTTGGCCCGCCAGCCGGCGACGACTGGAACAAGTTCGATATACCCAGTCTTCGCGGCATCAGTAAGACCGCGCCCTATTTCCACAACAACAGCGCCGCCACTCTGGAAGAAGTGGTCGATCACTACACCGCGTTCTTCAAGCGGGTGCAGGCCACCGTAACGATCAACGGCATCCCCCCCGCCAAGTATCCACCGGCCATTTCTACTGACGGATCACGCGTAGATCGTCCGCCGGTGCCTGAAGAAATAGCAGCGCTGCTCGCATACCTGCGAAAGCTCTAGATGGATGTCCGCGTGAGAAACTTCGGTCGATGGTCACTGGCTGTCGCGGTGCTGGCGATTTCGAGTTGGGCGTGGCTGCGCGGCCAGCCGGACCGCGCACCTACCGCGATGAGCCAGCCATCGGCCAGGACTGACCCGCAGCCTGTCGGCTCTGCTGACGATCGCATCACGCCGGTTAACCAAACCAACACGCTGCGCGTAACAGTCAACGGGCAAACTGTCCCGAAAGGCTGGGCGGAGCAGTATCAGATCGCCGGGTCAAACCATTTCGAGTTCGTGAGACTGGCCGCGCGCGCAGCCTACGAGGGCGATGGCGCGGCGCAGTATTACATCGGCCGTGCGTTGACCCGATGTGAGGAAACGAATGCCCTGTACCGCGATGCCGACAGCGCCGACCAAGCCGTGTCGCACGTGTCTTATTTTCCCGCGTTTCTCGAGCTCGAACGTCAGGAGTATCTGGACTGCCAAAAATTCCGCACCGGGAATCCGTTCAAGGACCTGCCACAGCACCGCGGCGGTTATTCGGCCGACTATTGGCGGGAGCGCGCGGTTCAGAGCCGGTACCCGGTTGCCATGGTGGCGGTCGCTTTGGACTCGCCCGGCCAACACGCGCAGATGCTCGCAAGCGCGCTTGCCACAGGAAATACCGAAGCCATGCTGCTCTTCGGCTGGTCGCAAGCCACAGCGAACGAGACGACTGAGTCCGCACCGATCATGGGCGCGGCGTGGGTTTTAGCGGCGTGCCGCAACGGCGCGAACTGTGGGCCCATGAATGATGTCCTGTCTTTAACGCCCTGCAGAGCGGGTCTCGAGCTCGGCTGCACGGTTCGCTATACGGCTGTTGACGAGTTGACAGCCACCCTGGGGACCGAGGCGCTGGCAGAAGCGGACCTGCTTGCACTGGATATCCAGCGAAGCCTGAAATATCGAGACCCCGGTCGCCTGATGAAATATCTGTCCTTCTGACAGCTCGCGACCGGCAGCGACGCCGGTGAGAAGCCTGGAACGCCAAACCGGGTCGCCAACTGGCTGGAAGATCGCAAGGCAGATACAGTGCTCCTTCGGGGTTATCCCCATCGCTGGAAGGACAAACTGTGCTTTCCCCGGGCAATGAGATGGAATTGCTGGCGATCCTGATGGGTACGATCGTGCTCTGTCTCGAAGTCGCCTTCCGCCTGGGGCTGCGTATGCGGGTGCGAGGCAACGAGGCCATAGCGCCGAAGGTACTCGAATGAAATCAGTGCTGGCGCGGCGGGCGGGCGGACCTGACGTCCTCGAATTGGTCGATCTGCCCATTCCAGAACCAGGCCCGGGCGAAGTGCGCGTCAGTGTTCGTGCCATTGGAGTGAACTACGCCGACGTCATGGGGCGCAAGGCCATCCACCGCAGCATTCGCCCGCCACCGATTGTGATTGGTTGTGAGGCGTCCGGTGTCATCGATGCATGCGGCGCGGGAGTTGACCCCGCGCGCCTTCAGGAACGCGTAGGAGTTTACTCGCCCTTCGGCGGCGCATACGCGGAGGCGCTCACTGTTCCGCAGCAGTACGCCCTACCGCTGCCTGCAAATATGCCGTTCGAAGATGCTGCCGCATTCACCCATGTCTTTCTCACTGCACATGAGGCCTTGCATGGAGTTACTCCCCTGCGTAATGGCTCGATCGTTCTCGTGACTGCCGCGGCGGGTGGATTGGGCGGTGCATTGATTCAATTGGCCCAAGCGGCACAGACCCAAGTCATTGCCGCTGTGGGATCGGAGGCCAAGCGGCGGTTGCTGGCCGCACGGGGAGTTGCTTCGGTCATCAACTATGCTGAGAACAATCTGACAGCAGCCGTTCTCGCCGCCACCGACGGCCGAGGCGTTGATCTCGCCGTAGAAACAGTCGGCGGTGAACTTTTTCAACAGGCACAAGGCGCCCTCGCACCGCTCGGGCGAATCGTCATCGCCGGCATGGCCGGGGGCAAGGACGCGCTTCCCGATGTGGCCACTCTGCTCGATCGGTCGGCAAGCTGCACTACTTTGAATCTGAGCGTCATATTCGCCCACCGGCCCGATCACATTCGCTCGGTCTGGTCGAGCCTCATCCGCCTCTACACAGCCGGGAAGTTGCAGCCGCGAATCGGGCAGCGCTTCAAGTTGCAGGATGCAGCCGCGGCCCACCGTTTGCTGGAAAGCCGCGCCAGCACCGACAAGATCCTACTGTTGAGTTAGGCCGGCGGCCGTTACGCCGGATCACCCGTCGTCCCTGCCGACTTACCGCCAGCTCGACACGACCCCGAGCAAAGCCTGAACCAACGAAGCGCCCAGCCGGTGGGCTCGTTCGGGCGACCAACCCCGCGCCGGGTCCTGCCACCACGAGGTATCCTTGAAGGGCTGCTCGAGCAGCACGGAAAGGCATTTGAAACGCTCGGCAATCCAGTTCCAGGCCATCCGCAGATCCGCTTGCGCCGGTGCGCCGCCCGGATACGGATGACCCAACTCGTACTCGGGCGTGGCAGCCGCCCACGACGATTCGAATGCCCGGAACAGTCCGGCCAGCCTTTCAGACCGCGAAGGAATCTCCAGCGGCCCACCCAGGAACACACAGCGCAACTCCTCGTCCCCGTGCACGTCCAGACAAAAATCAACACCGGTGACTTCCATGCGGGTGCGAACGTGCACCACTTCCGGACTGCGCTCCATGCTGGGCGACAGCCACTCGCGATTGAGGTTGATTCCGGCGGCATTGCAACGCGTGAGTCCGAGCGCTGCGCCGTCCGGATTCATATTCGGAACAATGTAGAACACAGCCCGACGCAGCAGCTCGCGCGCTACCGCATCCAGCGGGTCAACCAGACGCTCGAGCAATCCCTCAATGAAATACCCGCCCATCATTTCGGAAGGGTGCTGCCTCGCGATCACCCAACAGACTGACTTGTCGGGAGTCGGCTCGCCGATCTTCAGCAGCGTGAGCTCCGCGCCGCGCACGGTCTGTCCAACCGTCTCGACGCATACACCCGGCTGCAGCGCACAGCGTGCAATCAGATCCAACTCCCTGTCGAGCGGATAGGGAGCCCATTTCGCGTAGTAGCAGACATCATGCTCCGGGGTGTGCTCGAAGACATAGCCGGCACCCTGGAGCCGGCCGGGGATCCGGAACCAGTATTTTCTGTCGTATGACACGTGAGGGCCCGTATTCGTCCACTCATCCTCATAGTCGTCACGCCCGGCAAGGCGTTCCTTTGCATCTGTCCCCGCGTTTATCAAACGATAAACACAAGGCACCCCACGCGCGCCCGTCGCGCGAAAACAGTAGTATCCCACGGCCAGCGGGTCCAGGCCGTCATCGCGCTTGATACGCAGCCGGACATCCACCGGGTTGGAGCAATCGACCACTTCGATGCTGCCGTTCGGGATGGCTCCAGTGACTGACAGGCCCATGGGTTGTCTTGCGTCCGGTGCGCTCAGTTGTTGAGATCGTACTTCATGATACGGCCGTGTCGACCTTCACGGTCGCGCTCCAGGGCATAAACATCCCCCACCGGCCCCTTGCGCAATCGCGTCACTTGCTCAATGGCCGCCGCGTCCGCGGCATCGAATTCAATCGTGCCGATGCGGCAATTGTCCGCGAGATGACTGACGTTGGTTGCTCCAACAATGACCGCGGCGACTCCCGGACGCGCGAGCACGGCCCGAGAGGCCACCGTGGCGATATCACAGCCACGACGGTCGGCAATATCCCGCAGCACCTGCAGCAGCTTCTGAAAGAGATCCCAGCCCCCGAAGTCATCGATGATGAGTTTGTACTTCGCCAGCGACCGGTTGGTCAGCCCCTCAGCGGGTTCCGGCTGGTCCAGCCATTTGTCGGATAGAAATCCACCGGCCACCGTTCCATAACACAGCAACGCGATTCCGCGCTGCCGGCAGAATTCGACCATCCCGTGCTCGGGCCGGTTATCCAGCACCGAGTACTGCACCTGGTGCGACAGGATGGGAATTCCCGCGTGCAGCAACTCCGCCAGGCGGGGGATATCGAAATTCGTCACGCCGATGTGCGCGATGACACCCACATCGCGCAGCCGCTTCAGCTCGAGAGCAGCCTGCACGTAGCCCTTCCTTTCGAAGTCCCACCAGTGGAACTGTACGAGGTCCAGCTTCTGCGTGCGCAGGCGCTGCAACGAGCGTTGGATCATGTGCTCGACAGAGTCGGCATTCACATCGTCCAACGCCAGCAGATCAGGGACGAACTTCGTATGGATACGAACATTGCGCGCCGCTTGCGGATAGCGAACACGGAATTCACCGATCATCGACTCGACACCGGTGTAGATATCGGCGCAATCGAATGTTGTGATGCCCGCCTGGACAAACGCCGCCATGTCATCAGGCGCTGTCCTGGAGTCTACACAACCGTGCTCCCCGGCAAGCTGCCACCCACCCTTGATCACTCGGGAGATCTCGTAACCCTCTGCCAACTTCACACGCGGGACAGATCCTGCCTTCCGGGCTGCCGCAGTTGCCTGCTCATCAACACGGCCGTTCACGATGACGACACGATAGATGTCTCGCGCAGCCTCACGCGAAACGTATCCTTCCAGCACGTCCTCCAGGACCAGAGCCGGATCGCGCTCGGCCGGCGGCCCGAACCCCCCTCCGCCGGCCGTCGTGTAAATCGCTCGATCCCCGGCTTTCACCTGTACGCGGCTGGTTCCAACACGACGCTCGCGCGCAGTACCGGGGAAAAGAAGCATCGAGATTGCTTCGGGCTCCAGGCCTCCGGCCAGGGCCCAGGGGCGGGTTTTCGTCTTCTTCACGACGGTGAGGAACTCGCCGCTGGACCGGAACCCAATCGTGCGGATCTCCCCCAGTCCACCGCGATGCCGACCCGCGCCACCGCTATCGCAGAGTAGCTCCAGTCCCTCCATCATCATCCCCGTACGCATTTCCATAACTTCGATCGGTGTGTTGCGCACGAGACTGCCGGAGATGTGATTCGTGGCGTTCACACCGTCATGGGCAGCGGTTGCACCCCAGCCAACCGCGTCGTTATTGCTGACGGCGTACAGGTTGCCGGACGGGTCGGTCCCCACCATCATGAATCCTGGCACATCGCCTCCCGAGGAAGCGGCCAGTCGCTCTCCCATGCCCTGCGCGAGCGCCTTGTACACCAGCTCAATGGCTAAATGGGCCGTCCAGAGAGTAAAGGTCGCCGCCGGATGGACGGCATGGAACAGGGTTCCGGGTTCGGCGGCCACGGTGAGCGGCCGGAAGTGACCGGCATTACTCGGCTCGAGAGGCGTCGTGAGTGTTTTCAACACCAGCTTACAGACCGTCTCCGTGAGGCCGAAAGGCATATTGATCGGACCCCGGACGGCAGGCGACGAGCCGGCGAAATCGCAATGCATCCCTGAATCGTCGATGGTCACCGTGACTTTGATGGGCACCGGCTCATCGCTGATACCGTCGTCGTCCACGAGATCTTCAGCAGACCAGGTGCCGCGAGGGAGCTTGGCCAAAGCCTGCCGGGCGAGCGACTCACCGTGCCGCAGGATCTGTTGGGTTGCCGCCTTCAGGCGCTGCGCGCCAAACTTGCGCTGGATGTCGATGAGCCGCTGTTCGCCGGTGCGGGTCGCGGCCACCTGCGCCTCCAGGTCGCCGATGACCAGGTCGGGCATGCGCGAGTTGAAACGGATCAGCTCGAAGATCTCGCGGTCCGCAACCCCTCGCTTGTACACCTTCAGACCCGGCAGAATCAGGCCTTCCTGTTGCAGGTCAGTGGAGTCGAGTACGTAACCGGGGTCCTTCGCGCCGAGGTCCATCCAATGCGCGCGGATGCACGTGAAGGCGAACGGCTCGGTGGCCTCCGGCGCAAACACCGGAGCGAATACTGTGACATCCATCGTGTGCGCAGAGCTCCAATACGGATAATTCATCAGCACGATGTCGCCGCGCTCGAGATTCCCACGGCCGATGTATTCCACACCCTTGCGAATCGCGAAATCGTTGGCACCCAGGAACAAGGCGAGTCCCGGTGCATCCGCGATCAATTCGAGATTGTCGTCATACAGAGAAATTCCAAAGTCCAACACCTCATAGATGACCGGGTTGAAGGCCGTACGCACCAGCGTGCGGCGCATCTCTTCGGCGGCGGACAGCAGATAGCTGCGAATGACCTGCGTGGTCGCTGCATCCAACATCAGCCCGCCCTCACGCGAATGATCAGATTGCCGTACTCATCGACCGCAACGCTCTGATCCGAATGGACGACGGTCGTCGAAGTGCCCTCGTCGATGATCGCGGGTCCCTCGACGAGGTCGCCCGCGCAGAGCGCGGAACGCTCATAAATCCCGAAAGAACGATACGCACGCTGCGCAAAGCAATAGGCTTGGCGGACTCGGGCTGGAGACGGCACCAGCGCGCCGGTGCTTGCCGCAATCCGCCGCAGCGGTGGCTTCTCCAGGCGACCCGTTGCTCGCACGCGCAGTGTCGACGCCTGGACTGTCGCGCTCAAAGCGTGGCCGTAACGCTCCTTGTGCAGCTCGTTGAAGCGTTGGACCGCGACTGTTGCAGTCATCCCCGCCTCCACTGCCACCGCGATCGCATGCTCCTGGCCGACATATCGACACTCAATCAAGCGATCCGTAAGGCGATCTCCCGGCGCCACTCCCTGCTCCGCAAGCTGCGCGAGCGCCTTCGTCTCCAGCTCCGCGAAGCTCGCATTCACCTGGGCCCAGATGCTCTCGTCCAGCACTCGAATGTCGGTCTGTGAAACCTCGAACACCAGGTCCGACATCAACATGCCCCACGCCGAGAAGGCAGCGGGCACGTTCGGGACGATCACCTCCACCGCCCCCACTTCGCGAGCGATCATCGGCGCGATCATGGGCCCCGCGCCACCGAAGGCCAGTAGCGAGAACTCGCGCGGATCCTTGCCGCGCTCCACCGTGATCTCGCGGATCGCTCCCACGGTCTTCGCGATGAGCACATCGAAAATACCGGCGGCCGCCGTGCCGATATCCGTGTTGAGCGGCCCGGCAATCCGTCGCTGCACACCGTCATGGCTGGCTGCGATATCCAACGGCATCGCGCCCGACAGAAACCGCTCCGCATCGATATAACCCAGGACCAGCGCAGCATCGGTCGTCGTGGGCTCGGTGCCACCCTTGCGATAAGCCAGCGGACCGGGCACCGCACCGGCACTTTGGGGTCCCACCTGCAACAAACCTTCCTGCACCCAGGCGATCGAGCCGCCCCCCGCGCCAATGCACCGGATATCGAAGATGGGCATCAATACGGGAAAGTGTTCGAGCTTCGCTTCATACATCACCAACGGCTCGGCGTTCTCGATGACCGCCGCGTCCAGGCTGGTACCCCCGTAGTCGAGCGAGAGCAGACGCGAGCGCCCCAGGTCCTTCGCCAATCGGCTCGCGCCGATGATGCCGCCGGCGGGCCCCGACATCACCGTATAGAGAGGCACTCGGGCGGCGACCTCAGCCAACATCGCGCCGCCACCTGAGCGCATCACCAGAAAACGGCCTTTGAATCCGGCATCCGCAAGTGCGCTGCGCAACTCGCCAAGATACTTGCCAAAGATCGGTCGGATGCAGGCATCGAGTACCGCCGTCGCCGTACGTTCCACCTCGCGATATTCACGCGTGATTGAGCTCGAGGCGGACACCGCGATGTGCGGGAAAGCCTCACGCACGATCTGCGCGGCGCGCTCCTCGTGCTCCGGATTTCGATAGGAATGCAGAAAGGCAATCGCAATCGCCTGCACGCCGTCGGCTACGAGCAGGGCCGCCGCTTCACGGACCCCATTCTCATCGAGTGCCTGGACGACCTTACCTTGCGCATCGATGCGGCCGCGCACGCCGATTCTGTGACGGCGCCGCACGAGCGGTGCAGCTCGTTGGTACGCAAAATCATACATGTGCTCGCGGGGGACATCGGCACGTCCGATCTCGAAAAGATCCCGGAAGCCTGCGTTCGTCAGGATGCCCGTAACGGCGCCCTTCCTTTCAATGACGGCGTTCAGACCCAGGGTCGTGCCGTGAACGATCAGTGCGGTTTCAGACAGAGGCGTGCCGAGCCGGCGAATGGCCTCCAGGACCCCTGCCGCCGGTCGCCCCGGAGTCGTTGGCGCCTTGCGCAAACGAACGCCACCCGTATCCTGATCAAACTCCACGGCATCGACAAACGTGCCGCCGATGTCAACAGCAATTCGGAATCGTTGCACAGCGTTCATCGACGGTCAGAAGCGAACCTGCAGCTCGACACCCGACTGTCGCGGCTCATTGAAGCTGCGCAGCGTGAGACCCGCGCCGAACGCGTTGGCACCCACAGCCGCCGGCGTACGCTCATTGGTGATGTTACGGCTGTACAAGGCCAGCGACCAGGCGCTGTCCGCCCGCTCGACAGCAATCCGTGCATTGAGGAAATCCTTCGATGGCGTGCGCAAATCATTGGCAAGGTCCCAGTAAACATCACCGCGATGCTGGTAGTCGATACGGGCCGTCAGCTGCAGCCGCTCGACAATGGAATGCGAAGCTTCTGCAGCCAGATTTCCCGTGAATCCGTAGACCTGCGGAGTGCGCTTGCCATCATACGAGGCATCGCTGAATTCGACGATCTTGGTCTTGTTGTAACCCACCGACCCCAACAGCCGCAGCCAGTCCGTCACCTTGGCCTGGGCCTCGAGCTCACCGCCATCCACATGCGTCTTGGGAATGTTGATGATCGCCCGATAGATGCCTTCCGTGGTCGCCTGTGAGAAAAAGAACTGCTGGTTATCGAACAGAGTGTGGAAAACAGCCGCATTCAACACCAACCGGTTATCCAGCAGTTCGCTCTTGACACCCAGCTCGAAGTTGGAAGAAGTCTCGTTCTGGTACAGACGGATGGACAAGGGAGTCGCAGGGTTGAACCCGCCGGTTCGGAAGCCCTTGCCGTAAGTGAAGTACGTCAGAGTCTCGGGAGTCCATTTATAGGAAATGGTCGCCTTGGGTTGCATCTCCGAGAATGTGTGCGAGTCCTGTACGTCGTTGATTGTGTCGTCCACATGTGCCTGTACCCGGTCATACCGTGCGCCGGCAGTTGCCGTCCATTGATCCGTTATGTCGTACGCGGCCTGGCCGAAAACGGCCCAGCTACGATAGTGATAGTGGTCGTCGCTGGCGGACAAGAACGGTGACGCTGGATCGACGCTGTAGAAAGTTGTGGCGTCATGGACGCGATAATCCTGACCAAACGCACCTACGTTCCACTTGAGCGGCCCCTGCGCTGTCGAGGTCAGGCGCAACTCTTCGCTCCAGGAGTTGGTGTTGTTCAGCCAAGTCTGGGCGAATACCGGCGCCGCCGTAAAATCGCCGTCGGCGGTCGCGTACTGCTCGGCGTTGTTATAGGCGGTTATCGAAGTCAGCGTCACGCCCTCGAATCGATAATCGACCTTGCCCGAATACGTTTGCAGGTGCCGGCTGTCGATTCCGGGAACGTCCTCGTCGGGACCCTTGCTGAAGTTGTCGAAATCGGAGTTGTTGACCAGGACCAGCCACAGGGCGCCGTCGCTGCCATTGACCGCGTGCGCGCGCAGATCGATGTCCAACCGGTCGGTCGCCTCGTACAACAGCTCGCCGTTGAAGGCGCGCTCATTGACGAAGTCCGCATGCTTCTTCGCGGACGGATTGTCGATGAGACCGTCGAAAGTGTCACTGTAGGCCGACGCGCGGAAAAACAACTTGTCCGGCACGATCGGGCCGCTCAGGGTGAGCTGGCCGGTAGCCTGATCGCCTTGCGCGTAGCCGAGCTTCGCGGCGGCGGTGTATTCGTTGGTGGGTCGTTGGGTAACAATGTTGATTGCGCCCGCGACAGCGCCTGCGCCGTACAACGTACCCTGCGGCCCGCGCAGAATCTCGATCTGCTGCACATCAACCAGCTGCTGCTTGAGGAATTCCTGACCCGGCTCGGCAACGCCGTCCACCACGATGGCAAAGGGCGACTGGCCGCCCTGCACGGTCGTGAAACCCCGGAACGACACTGTCTGAATGCCCGGGCGGAGCTGGTCGATGACTACCAGGTTGGGAGTGAGCTGCGCGACGTCCTGGATGTTGTTGACGCCGGCCCGTTCTATGTCAGCCATGGTGATGGCGGTGGCAGCAGCCGGAATCTCCTGCAACTTCTCTTCGCGCTTCTGCGCGGTGACCGTGATGGTATCCAGCTCCATGGACGAGACCGGGGAGCCACCAGTGGCGTCGGCCGTGCCGGCCAGAACATCGGCAGCCGGGAGCGACAGCGCCAACCCGGTGACGAGGACAGATTGAATTCGCAGGCAATGGCGGATATTCACCCGGTTCTCCTGTGTTTTTTGCAGTTTCCGTTGTGCGCACCTTCGGCGGGTACGCGGCCATTCTTCGTACGGCTCCAGCCGCAGTTCAATAACACACGAACCGAAGATGTTTGCGTTATTCGCAATTGTCGAGTTGGGAGTTGGCAGGCAGCGCGCCGCACCCATGCGGGGCAGTGCGCAGCAGAATCCACTGACTCAGTGCAGCCGTCAACAGGGCATCCAGAGTGGGAATGGACGTCAACCGCACCAGCTCCAGGCCGTAAGAGCTGTGCGGCAGAGCAGCAAAACCTGCGAAAATGCCGCAAATCCACGCGACGAAGGATCGCCAGCGCACCTTGCAGGGCGGGATATCCGCAGTGAAGCGTGCCGGCTCCCGCCAGAAATCCACCAGGTAAACGCCCGCGATCGGTGCAATGGCAATGCCCAGGAAGATCAGCAGCTCAATAAAGTGCTCGAAAATACCGGCAGCAGCCAGCCCGGTGCCCACCGCCCCGGCGAGCGCCGTCAGTTGCCAACGCTCGCGCTGGGGAAACAACGTAGCCAATGACAACGCTGACTCGTAGAGATTCTTGTCATTGCTGGTCCAGGTTGCCAGCACGATGACCAGCAGCGCCGGCGCACCCACACCGGCCGCCACCAGGATCGCAATCAGGTTCGCGTTGCCATAGATCACTGCCAACAGGGCGGACAGAAGCAACAACACCGGCAGCGCGCAGCCCAGGCTCACGAGCATCCCAACCACAACATCGCGCGGCGAGCGTAGAAAGCGGGTGATATCCGGGGCAACGGTTACGGCCACCATGTGGCCGCCGCTAATGATCGAGACAATCAGTCCAAACGTATACGGACTACTCGCCGGCGCAGCACTGAGCAGGGGCGCCACTTTGTGAGTGGCTACGGCGATGTAGGTCGGCACCGTGATGACGGCCAGCAGCAACGGGACCGCGACATAAGCAATTTTCCCAAGGGCCCGAAATCCGATGATGGCGGTCGAGCTCATGATCGCTCCGCAGGCGATCGTCACGGCAAGACGCGGCATCGTCAGCCCGAGGCTCGAGGCCAGCAGCATCCGAATGCTGTCCACCAGCATCTCTGTCTGGACACCAAACCAGCCGAATAGCGTCAAAATGAGGATACCAGCCACGGCCTTCCCACCGGCCTCGCCGAATGCTCGCCGCATGAGAACGGCGGTGGGCACGCGCGCCCGCACGCCGACGATGCCTGTCAAGATGGCGCACAGGCAGGCGATCAATGCTCCACAGATGACCGCCGGGATGAGGCTCGTGAACCGGGAATGTTGGCCGAGCTGCCCGCCGAGGGCGAACAGGGGCACGCAGATGGTGATCCCGACCTGGATGGCGGCCAGAAAGAACCAGCTGCGCTGGTCGTCCCGCTCCACGGGCCGTTGGGGGCTGCGCTCAACGAGCCGGGCAAGCGCGGCGCCGATTCCGCCTCGAGTGGGTTCTGACATTGACGAATAGTGATAACACTCTTCGATTGATCCGTGGAGTGTTTTTAGTTGCGCCCAGCGCAACGGTCCCCCGCCCGTGTCTTCACGGTGACTCCCAGTTAGGTCTTTTTCGGGCAGTCAGGATCGTCTCATTGCGCACGAGGGGTCGAGCCCACCAGCAAACGCTCAATATGTATCCGAGTGTCACAAACACGCTCAGCAGGCCGATTCGCAGGCCAAACCGGTCTCCCAGCAATCCGACCAGCAGCGGCACGACGGCGCCCCCGAGTATTCCGGTGCACAGGATGCCCGACAGGGCGCCGTGATAGCGGCTCACCGAGTTGAGTCCGAGCGAAAAGACAATGGAATACATGACTGACAGAAAGAATCCCGACATGGGAAAGGCGATGAGCGCGGTCTGCGCCGGTCCAAACAACGCCAGGCCCACGGATACGAATGCCAACAACGTGAATGCGCCCAGCACCACCTTCGAATCGAGCAGCTTCAGCAGGACCAGGCCGAGCAGGCAGCCGATGGACATCAATCCCCAGAATGAGCCGACCGCGTGCGCCCCCTCCTGGGCAGGGTCGAAGTGGTGGTAGGTGCTCAGAAACTGGGACATCCAGTTGGCAAGGCTCTGTTCGGTGCCGACGTAGGCAATGATGCCGAGGAAGAACAGGCGCACGGACCGATCGCCGATGAGCTTTCGATAGGCTTCCAGCCCGCCGGCGCGCTCGCTATCAGCAAGCTCCACGCGTGGCAGCGGCAGCCCGGCGGTCAAGGCGATGAGAGATACGAAGACGAGCAGAAACCACCCATAGAACTGCACCCAGACGAGTGCCTGGTGCTCGGCTCCCGGGCGGTGCATCAACATCGAGAAAACCAACGGGCTGACATACGACGCGAGACCGAACACGAGTTGTCCCATGACTGAAAAGAAAGCGAAATGGCCTTCGCCGCCGGTCGCACGAGTCAGCGGGTTGATGACGACCTGCAGCATCGCCATGCCGAGCCCGATCACGAACAGTCCACAAATGACGATTGTGTACGACGGGTACAGTGCAATCCCCGAGCAGCCGAGCAGGTTCAGGCCGAAGGCGGCCAGCAATGTCGTACGAATCCCGCGCGCTTCGACCAGCGCGCCGGCCGGGATCGAGATCAGCCCGTAAGCGAGAAAAAACGAGAACGGCAGAAAACCGGCCAGACCCAGGCTCAGGTGGAAGTCGCCGATGATGATGGGCATCAGCGGGCCGATCAGATTCGTCACAAAGGAGATGACGAACCAGACCAACATGATGTAACAGATGATGAGAACGCGGCGGCTCATGCAATTCCTGCGCGCCGCTACACGACGGGCACTTGGCTGATGTTGTTTTTCGGGTCCATCCAGAACGATTCGTTCACGAAGCGGCCGAAGATTTCACGCGGCAGGATGGGAGTACGCTCGATCGGCTCCACCTTCGGACGCACAGTATGCAGGCCGGGCATGCCGACGCGGGCGTCGAACTCATGCGCCTCGTAGGAAATGTGGTCGAAGTCATGTTCGAACCACGGTTCGCCGATGAACTGGTAGACCGCGCGCATGGCCGCCGACGGATTGCGCGCCAGGCTTTCGTAGGTCAGCAGCAGCAAGTGGCCCGGGGCATATTGGCCATAGAACGCATCCTTGGTGGCCTGGAAGGAGAACCCCACCATACCGCGCGGATCGGTCAGCGCCTCGACACGCGAGTACACTGTTGTGTTGGTGTCGAACCGGAACACCTTGCTGACGCCGACCGGTTGCCTGCGCACGAGCCGTTCCATGCTGTCCAGCACCCAGGACAACTGGCGAACGCATGCGATGACCTTCGCCTGCGGAAACAGTGTCTCCAGCAACTGCATCCGGCTACACCACAGCCGGCTCGTGTCGAATACGACGTCCCCACTGGGGATTCCCTCGCCCCCGCTGGGGGTTCCCTCGCTGGCCGCTCGGTTGCTAGCCGCTCGGTCGCCGGCATCCGCTTGTCCTGCGTAGAAGTTCTCGACCAGGCCGCGCAGCATTGCAACGCGCTGGTCGTCGGAGACGTCGAACGAAAAATCGTTCTTGCTGCTCGCCTCCGCCATCACCACCCCCATGATGTCGGCAAGCGGACTGGTCATGCCCGCGCGAAAACGCGGGTTCTGGTTGAGGATGGCGGCCAGGAGCGTGCTGCCGGAGCGCGGCATCCCGGAAATGAAGTGGAACTTTCGAGCTGGTTTCGCAACGTGGGGTGCCGCAGGCATGGAGGGCCCTCTGCCGGTTTATCGTGGCTGAGGATTGTATAAAAGCTGCGATGCGGCTGTCCGATTCTCGATAGCGAGCGGCACACTCTGGGCCGGAACGTTAAATCCGCTCACTTCGACGACCGAGCGGCTAGCGAGGGAATCCCCAGCGGGGACGACCGGCGTCGCCGCTCCCGCCGTCGCGCTTGTCGGATTCACCGCTCCTGACGTCGCTATGGTCGCCGTCAGGGTAACCGACTCCCCAGGCCACAACGTGACGTCATTGTCGCTCCATAGAATCGGCAGCATCGGCTCGCCGCCGGCGGAACGCTTGATCGACACATGTTGGAACAGCCCTAGGGCCCTGGAGGACGGGGGTACAGTCAGCGTGATTGTGGCGACGTCCTCGGCTCCCTCGTGCCGCATCGTTGCATGGACCTCGCTCGTCGCGACCGGCAAGGACTGCAATGGGGTCATGTCCGCGTATTGCTTCAAAGGCGTGAGATACCAGTTCGAATGTGCCCAGTCGAGCTCGTCTGTCTGGGTGGAGAGCCAATAGACGTTGCGGCTGATCGATTCGCCCTTTGCTGATGAGAGCTCGAGCTCGATGAAGTAGGTGCGAGATAAGCCCGTCAGTGCCGGCAGGATCGCCGCTTGCCGCGCGCTGTTTCCGGCGACATCGATGCTCGGCAATCGCCGCTCGTAGGCCATGCTGCCGTCCAGGTTGCGCACGCGGATGCTGGCGCGCAAACCGCGCTCAGCGGCGAGCGTGTGATTGACCAACACAATCGCGCGCGTGTCGTAGGAGTATTGGATGTGCACCGGCTCATTGGCCTTGCTGGCACCGAAGTAGGCGCCGGCTGGATTCAGGAAATAGTCGTACAGATGCCAATGCAGCGACGGCCATGCGTTGTTGAGCATCCAGTAGATAACGCCGGTCGAGGGATTGGCCGCACCCATGTGCGCATTGAATGCCTCGAATTGCGCTCGAACATTGTCGTAGTTTTCGAGCTGAGACTTGGCGACGAAATCTTCGAGGCTCTTGGGCGCGCCATAGCGCTTGGCCAGCGCATCGCTGAATGGCGTGATCGTTGCGAATATCGACCAGGCTGCGGACGCGTGATACTGCCGTAACGCCGGATATTTCCACAGCGCCTCCAACTCCTGCGGCGCAAGCATGCGAGTCAGGTCTTCGAGCAGCGGGATGGATGCGCCTGCACTGACTTCGGAGTCGAATCCGAACGCGCCGCCCAACTTGTCGGCATACCAGTACGCGGGCGGAATCCACGAGTAGGGCCCGGCCATTTTCATGCCGGACGGCCCGGTCACCTCGGTACCCTGCGGTACCGCCGCCGAGACGATCGGCAGTGGCCAGTCTTCGGCATGTAATGTATCCACGTACATCTTTGCGATCGACGCAGGCGGCGCGTTGTCGCTGCCGATCAGAAATCCGATCACAGATGGGTGGTTTCGCAAGAGACGCGCTTCGCTGGCCATCGAAGCAGCAGCCACTTTCTCGTCCGAGGCGTCCCATGGAGCGCCCCCCGTCTGAGCGGCCGACTCCCATTTGTCGCAGCATTCCCAGCCGGCGAGGATCATGATGCCGTCACGATCGGCGAGATCGTAGAAGCGCTCGTCCTCCAGCTTGCCTTCACTCCGGATGGTATTCAGTCCGAGGTTGAGGACGTAACTGAACTCGGCCTCCATTCGCTTGGGATCGTCGCGTAGAAACATGTCCGGCGCCCAGCCCGCGCCACGTATCAAGACAGGCTTGCCGTTGACGACAAACTGAATGTAACCCTGTTTGGTGAGGTGGGAGCTGACGGTCCGCACGCCGAATGTTGCGCTGGTCTCGTCAGAGATCGCACCATCGACGGCTGCATTCATCTTCAATTGGTAGAGCGGATGCGCACCCATCCCGACGGGCCACCAAACCTTTGGATGCTGTAGGTTGAGCGCTGGGTCGCTCTTGGGGGAAAATAACACTGTCTTCGCTTCACCGGGTGCGAGGTGAATCGTTTGCCGCAGTGTCACTCCTGCGACGACACCGTCAATTGTCGCATCGTGTGCAGACGTATCGAGGTTTCGCGCCTCCATTTTGACGGTCAGCGCAGCGCTCGCGAGATCGGGCAGCGATAGTTTCGACGTCACCTGTGGAAACCGTATCTGCACCGGCCCCGTCCGCACGATCTCCACACCCCGCCACGGACCCATGTTGTTATCAGGTGGCGTCGGGTTCCAGTCGACCCAGCCAATCGTCAAGTCGGTCCTCGGGTCACCCGGATACACGCGCAATGCGAGGGCATTGGTGCCTGCATGAACCCAGCGTGTCACGTCGAGCTCATGCACGGGATAGGCGCCGGCAACGGTTGTGTGTTCAGCGACCGGATTGCCATTCAACCAGACATCTGCGCTAGGGATCATGCCCTTGATCCGCAGCAAGGTATGTTGCCCGTTCTCGACAACAGTGAATTCGGTGCGATACCACCAGGGAACCACGAACGCAACTCCGCTGGATTCGGGCTCCGCTGCCGCACGCAGATTGTCGCTGTAAAACACGTTCTCGTACTTGCCGTTCTCCAACAGCCCGGCCATCACTGTCGCGCGGCCGCTCACCGGGTACCAGTCTTTGGTGGAGAAGCCAGAGGAGGAAATATCGGCGCCGCTCGCCTGCGCTTTGGAGCTGGATTGAATCAGCCAGTGGTCGATGGCAGTGGAGGACGCTGCGTTGGCGAGGGGGGTGCTCGCCAACGCCGCCAGCGCCAACATCACTCGGATTGTCGGCATGCTCACCACTGCCCGCGTACACCAAACGTGAACATGCGTTCAGAGAAGTTGGCGTGCCCGTACTGGTCGGGCCACACGAGGTAGAACCGCTGATACTCGTTGGTGAGGTTGGTTGCGTTTACGAACACTTCGCCGTACTTGCTGACCTTGTAGGCGACCGAGGCGTCGAGGTACCTCTGCGGGGCTTCGTACTCCTCCAAACCGATGATGCCGCCGACATTCGACTGAAATGCCCGCTTCGAGCGATAGTTGTACGCGGCGCGCACCTGGAAGCGCTTGTCCTGGTACCACAAAATGAAATTTCCGGACTCGGTGGAATTGTCCTGAAATGGAATCTCATTGCCGGCCAGATCCCTATCTCCCGTTTTACTGGGCGCGTACGTCACATTGAACTCCATGCCGGTATTGGCCAGGAACCCCGGCAGGAACGTGAATCCCTGGCGATAGTCGAATTCAACACCCTGGATGCTGTTGCCCGAGCCCTGCAACGGCTCGGTGATGGTGATGCAATGGTTGCGGACCACGCCATCCTCGTCCGGCCGAGTGCAGTCGGTCACGGCGCCATTGATGATGAAGCTCTGCACGTTGATGCGGAACAGCTCGAGATTGACCAGGCTCGTGGGGTTGATGTAGTACTCGAACGAAGCGCCGTAGTTCGTGGAACGCCACGGGTTGAGGGTCGGATTGCCGTTCGATTGGCCGTTCGCGACCTGGTATATCGGGCCCGTCTTGGTTTCCTGCAACGAGTAATTGAGCTGCAGGCCTCCCCCCCACTGGCTCAGATTGAGGGGCATCATGTTCTTGGAGTAAGAGAGGCGGAGGGTGAGCTGATCGGTCATATTCAGCGAGAAGTTGACCGCCGGCAGTACGTCGTTGTAGCTGCGCCGGGTGACATCTTCACCGGCATCGGCGGACTCCGTGCCGTATTGGCCCGGCGCGCCAGTCAAATGCTGGGTGATATCGAGGTCGGTGTGAATCAGGCGCGCACCTACATTACCGCTGTACGACATGCTTCCCAACTTGCCATTGAAATCGCCTTGCAGGTAGGTTGCCGTTTCCTTCAACGATACGCGCCAGGTGGTTCCAGGCGATGCCTGTGTCGTGGTGTTGGGATAAAGCGACTTCCAGAATGCCAGCGGGTTGTCCATGGCATGTGGGTCGATCGCCCAGAAGTTGATCCCCGACCCGAGCAGGTTGCTGTATTGCTTGAAGTTATTGGCGAGCGGCGGCGGTGTTTTCGACAGCGCCTGCGACGACAACGGGCCGGCACGAAAGGCCCCTTCTGCATTGCCCGCAGTACACCAGGTACTGGGCGTGGTGTCAGTCGCATTGCCGCTCAGGATCACATCGGAACCGGCATAACGCACCAGACATCCGCCCGGGTCGCTGGCACCCATGCCAGCGTACACCGGGGTGACCAGGGTGTAGCCATCGTTGCCGGCGGTGCGGATGCTGTTGCGCACTCCGAAATTGAGGTGAATGCCTTCGTTGAATTTGTAGTGCCCATCGAAGCGCAACGCGGTGATAGCGGTTCTGCGGTTGTAGTCCTCGTTGGATTCCAACGTCTTGAATGCCCAACCGTTGGGGTTGGCGAAGGCGGCCGCGAGGGTTGGGGGCAAGGTGATCCCGATATTGCGGCCCGTGAAGTTCGCAGTGATCGGCTGCGTATTCTGGGGAATGCCGATGGCGTTGAAAACGCGATCCCCGCCCAGCTCAGTTGGATACACAAAGGTCCCACAGGGTAGAGCACTACTGGGGTCCGCCCACAGGCAGCCGTCCGAATCCGAAATGTTCACGTCGGTTTCTATGAACTGCTGCTGAGCTGTTTCGCGAATGCCGCGCACACTCGCCGTGAAGGGACTGCCATTATCGAAATCGAGCTGCAGATTGGCGTTCTGCGCGGTGGAGCCCCGGCGGATGACCTGTGAGAACGATTCAACATCACCCGGATATTTTTGGTAAACCTGGGTGGTGTAGATGTGCGAACCAGCCCATTGCGCAGCCGTATAGGCGTCCTGCGGCGGCGTGTTGTATTGACTCAGCGCGGTACTGCCGGTGTCTCTGGACTGCAATGGCACGTAGGTCGCGCCTTGCCAATTGGTGGAATTGAACTGGAGGCCGACGCTGCGCTCCCATTGATTCTGATGAGCGTAAAAGTAGTCACTCGTCAACGTGAGCCCGTGGCTCAGGTCAGCTTGGAACGACACATTGGCGGCTTGCCGCTTGCGCTGAATAGTGGAGTCGTACAGACCGATGTTCTGGCTGCCCATGAAAACACCGTTGGATTTGCCGTCCCCGTTCACATCAACACTACCGTCTGGATTCTGCACGATCCGCGAAGGAATCGGCGCGCCATTCCATGCCCCTATAAAACCGTTGTAGGCGCCGGCGCTCTGGGCGTTCTCGCCGTGGAAGATAGCTTGATACTGGTCGAAACTCTGGGTTGGGTTTCCACCCGCGTCAGGACCGCCCGCCGTGCCCGTCCGCGTGGTGTCGGAGAAATCACCGGAGACCTGCAGACCCCAGCGGCCGTCGTCGTTGAATGAGATGAGGCCGTTTGCCTCAGGTCCCGTTTTTCTGGCAGTGCTGCCTCGCTCGCCGTCGGCGGAATAGCTGTACGTGAATCCATGCGGCAGGTCCCAGGGCCGATAGGTGTGCAGATTGAGCGAGCCGCTGATGCCAGTCTCGGTCTGGCTTGCAGTGGGCGACTTGATGACATCCACCTGATTGAACAAAGTGGCCGGCAGCGTGGTGAAGTCGGGTTGCTGCGAGTCGATCTGATCCGGCGTAATGAAAACTTCGCCATTCAGCATGGTGCCGACTTGAGGCAAGCCACGAACGTCTACCGAGGTTCCGACGCCCGCATCGCGATTGATTTGCACGCCGGTGATGCGCTGGAGCGCATCCGTGATAGTCACGTCGGGCAATGCACCGATGCTCTCCGCCGAAATGCTGTCCATGATACTTGGAGCCAGACGCTTCGCCTCGATCGCTTTTATCTGCGACTGACGTACGCCGTAGACAGTGACTACTGACTCGTCCGGCACCTTGTCTTTCGCGGCGTCAGGCGGTGGCGTAGTCTGCACGGCAGGGTCCGCTGCCCCCGGGCTCGCCGCCGGGGCACTCGCGGACTCTGACGCCATGGCCGATGTCGCCGCCGCGGCGAGCAACGCCATGCGTACGGCAATTGATACTGGGTGCTTGCGATGTACTGTTGACACGGCCTCTCCCTCTAGATTGTTATCTTCCGAATGCCATTCGCGCCAACACCCATTGGCCATCGCGTGGATCGCCAGTGGCGAAAATGCAAAGGTCACGAGCGTCATTCAGCTTCGACGTGGAAACACTAGCTTTGAGTTCGTGCTGCCCGCGTACCACCGCAGGTGCCAGCGGCAATTTGGCGAGCAATGGCCCCGTGCAGGAATCGGCGTGGATCTCGAACTCGCCGGGCGCACTAGTCTTGGGGCGTACGACGGCTCCCCGGGCCTCGTCGCCGAAGCGCCATGCCACGCGCCCGACCGTCAGGGTGACGTGTTCGATGCCTTCCAGCGGCGCGCGGTGCCACAGCCAGCACATGTTGCCGACATCCACCTTGTAAACCGGCCTCGGGCCCTGGTCGGGCTGACTGCCGCCCAAGCGCATTCCCGGCTGGTTTGAACAGGATTCAAGCTCGCTGCCATCGCGGCTGAGCAGAGTCGAGGCATCCAACACCTGCGTTCGCGGCGCGGCGAGGTCGAACCCGCCGGGCTCAAATGTCGCCGCACGCAGGGTCACTTTGACTTGTGCGGAAAACTCCAGCGGGCTGACATAGTGCGAGGACGTCGAAGTCGGCGAAGAGCCGTCCGTGGTGTAGCGGATCTCGCCGAAGTTCGATTGGTTGGACAGCGCGACGCGCAGCATACCCTCGCGACCTGCAGTCACATCGAATACCGGTGCAAATGCTGTGTCGGAATAGCCAATGCCGAGCGCGCGGTAGCGCGCGAGCTCAGCGGTCAAGCGCTGCAGAAATCCGTTCCAGTCATGTTCGTTTGAGGTCGACCACCCAACTTCCGACAACGCCGCGATCCGCGGGAACAGCGCATGCTGAACGTGTGCGAAGCTCGGCACTAACTCTGTCCAGAGTTGGCCCTGCGCGCCGATGACACGCCTCGCTTCTGCGGCGGTTGCACCGTTAGGGATGACGGGGGTGTCGTAGGTCTGCCGCAGCGTCGTCACGGGAGGCTGCCCCGGCCATTCGTCGGGCAAGTCCGATTGATAGTAATCGAAGTACAGAGACTCCGTGGGAGCCAGGACCACATCGTGGCCTTGCTTGGCCGCTTCGAGTGCAACGTGCTCCCCGTGCCAAGTCATCACAACTTCAGATGCCGGAAGCCTCTCACCCGCAACCAACTCATCGTCCCAGCCAACCGGCGTGCGCCCGTGTTTGATGAGATGGTCGGCGACCCGGCTAATGAACCAACCCTGCAGCTGATCCATGTTCGCGAGTCCGAGCCGCTGCATCTGCGCACGCAGTTCAGGCGACGCGTTCCACTGCTGCTTGTCGGCTTCGTCGCCACCGATCGAGATGTATCGGGAGGGAAACAGTTGCATCACCTCGTCGAGCACGTCGGCGACGAACTGCAAGGTCTTCTCGTCGGGTTTCAGCAACCAAGGACTGATTCCCCAGTCCGTCCACACGGACGGACGCTTGCCGGTGACGCCAAGCCATGGATAAGCGGCCACCGCCGCTTGCGAGTGTCCAGGAAGGTCGATTTCCGGCACAATAGTGACGAAGCGGTCGGCGGCATAGCGCACGATGTCGCGCACTTCGGCTTGGGTATAGAAGCCGCAGTAGGGTTTGTCAGGAGCGCCGGTCAATTCGACGTCGAGGCCCACCGCCTTGCGACATGCACCGGTCTTCGTGAGCTCGGGGTACTTGCGGATCTCGAGGCGCCAGCCCTGGTCCTCGGTCAGGTGCCAGAGCAACACGTTGAGTTTGTCGAGCGACATCCAGTCGATCAACTTCTTGATGTCGGCCACGCTCTGATAATGCCGTCCTGAGTCGAGTAGCAGCCCGCGCCATGCGAAACGCGGGTGATCGTCGATAACGCCCTCGGCAATCTCAGCAGGGGTGCCGCGGATCCAGCCAGGTGGCGTCAGCAACTGCCACAGGGTGACACCCCCATAGAACGCACCGCCTGGCGAGCGCGCGATAACTCGGATTCCTTGGGCGCCAACCTCGATGCGATAACCAGTGTCCCCCACGACACTCGCGTGAGGATCCACGTCGAACGTGATTGCGGGGTGCGCGTCAGCTGAAGTCGCCGTGCTAGCCGCCGCGTGTAACTGCAGCCCGCGCGTGCTGGCCACCAACTGCATGAACCGATCCGCCGTCTGCTGAACTTGCTGGCGGTCCGCTCCACGCACCGCGACGAGTGCGCCATCCGCAATCTTCACCACACCCGACGGGGCAAGACGCACGTCGGCGGGCCGGGGCAACAGCGACCATGTGAATGCTGCTTGTGCCGCAATTGCGGTCACCGTTGACGCCAGCCACACGAAGGCAATCGCGAGTCCAGCCGCCACCGCCCCCGGCCGTCGGAACACCGACGGGACGTAGGCAGGCGTGCCACCGACAATCGTCGCCAGAAAAGGCGCCATCGATACTCCCGCTTGTCGACCCCGATGACCGATTGCTCCATTTGTCTGAGCTTATTTATTCGGTCGCCTGACGAACCAATACTGCCCCTAAGGGCCATTTCCGTCAAGCAGGGTGGATTTAGCGGCGAATGCGGCTATGATAGTTCGGATAGAAGACGAATCAATGAGAACCCCTATGCCTTCCCAACCGACGACCAGCCTGACCCGCCAGTTGTCGCAACGGAGTGTTTTCGAAGCCCTTCTGCACCGTAGCCCCATCTCACGGGCGGACCTTGCCAAGGTGACCGGTCTGTCGAAACAGACCACTTCTGAAGTCATCGACGCATTCGAGCAGCAGGGACTGGTTCGCCCGATCGGACGAACGAGCGGCAATGTCGGACGGACCGCCGTGTTGTACGAATTGAGCCCCGAAGGCGGTCACGTGTTGGGTATCGACCTGGGAGCCCGGCGATTGACAGTCGCCCTGGCCGATATTGCAGGCAGAGTCGTCGCCGAGGCCGATGAACCCACCGACAGCCGCGGCGGAGCCTGGGTGCTCGACCAGATCGCCCGACTCTCGGACCGTCTGGCGCGTGACAACCACACACACCCCAGCCGAATTCGCTCCATCGTGTTAGCCACCCCCGGCGTGGTGAACCCGAAGAGCGGCGCCATCGAGATGGCTCCCAACATCGCCGGCCTGGGTCATCTCAATGTCGTGGGCCTGCTGGGTGAGAAACTCGGCAGCCCCGTCGTCTTTGAAAATGACATCAATCTCGCGCTGCTCGGGGAAATATGGCACGGCTGCGCGCAAAACCTCGCCAACGTCGCCTTCCTCGCGCTCGGTAGCGGCGTAGGCCTTGGACTCTATGTCAACGGCCAGCTCGTTCGCGGCGAGAACGGCGCTGCCGGTGAGATCGGCTATCTGCCGATCGGTGGCGATCCGCTGCAAGCCGAGGCCCGCCTGCAGGGCTGCCTCGAGTATCAAGTAGGCGCCACGGGTGTCGTGCGGCGATATCGGGAGGCCGGCGGTTCCGAAGTCGATTCGGTCAGACAGGTCTTTGAGCGAGCGCAGGCGGGGGATTCGCTTGCCGCCGACGTGGTCGACGAGACAGCGCGGCTGACTGCTCTTGCTGCCGCGACGGTCATCGCAACAGTCGATCCTCAACTGCTCGTTCTGGGTGGCTCGGTCGGGGCGCGTCCGGACTTTGCGGACAAGGTCGCGCGCGCGCTGTTACAACTTGCGCCGCGGCCGGTGGAGATTCGCACCAGCACGCTCGGCCACCGAGCAGGTGTCGTGGGCGCCTTATCTGTTGCTTTGCGCCGTCTCCATGATGATGCCTTCGGGGTCGCGGAGCTCGCGGCGGCTATGCCCCTTCCCCCGCCCCGTAGCGCACATCAATGACTCGTGAATCTGCCTATTGTTTTGCGGCAGATTTGGGCGGCACGAAGCTCGCCGCAGCTTTGGCCGACGCGCGTGGTCGGATCGTCGCGGAATTAACCGAGCCCACGGACCCGCGCGGCGGAGCGTACGTGGCCGAACAGATCGCCGCCTGCGCCGACAAGCTGGCGCAGGCCGCCGGGATCGAGGTCACGCGGACGCGTCATGTCATGGTGGGCGTTCCTGGAGCGATCGATCCTCGCACGAGCCGTGTTTCTCAGATTCCAAACATCGCGGGACTCGAGGACTTCGATGTCCTGAGGTTTCTGCGCGGCCGCTTCGGGCCGGATGTTGCAATCGAGAACGACGTGAATCTCGCGATGCTCGGCGAGCAGGCGCTCGGGTGCGCCAGCGGGTGCCACAACGCGGCGTTCCTGGCGCTCGGAACAGGTGCAGGGCTCGGCCTGCTCATCGACGACAAACTGTTTCGGGGCGCGTGCGGCGCGGCGGGGGAAATCGCGGACCTGCCAATCGCGCGCGACCCAACTTCGCAGATCCCAACTACCACCGGCGCATTCGAGCTCGAGGTGGGCTCACTCGCCATCGTCGATCGATACCGCCGCGAGGGTGGAACCGCGGCCGTCACGGTGCGCGACATTTTCAGGCTCCTGGAGGAAGGGGACGAAGTGGCGGCGTCGGTCCTCGACACGACAGCGCGCTGGGTGGCCCTCGCCGTAGTGACACTGCAATCGCTCCTCGATCTGGAGCTCATCGTGTTCGGGGGAAGCATCGGTGTGCGTCCCGAGTTGTATGAGCGGGTCCGAAGGGCCCTTCCCGCCCTCTTCTCTCGACCCATTACGATCGCGCCAAGCCAACTTGGCGATCGAGCGGGGCTCATTGGCGCCGTGTGCGCCGCGGCGCACGCCCTTCGTCAGAACCCTTAGCCCGCGCACTGCGAGCTGGATCCGCTGTGAAACCGACCCGTCTGCTACGAAGTATTTCCGCTGTCCTTCGCGGAATTTCTTCGTTTTCGTGGTCTGCAGCACGAGCCCGCGAGCACCCCAGGCACTCAGTGAGCGGGGCGCTCACATGTGAGGCTCGAGCTCGAGATACACATCAACGTGATCCGTAGAATGCGCTGAAAAGCGCAGGGATGTACACAGCGCGATTGGCGACGACGATGCCCGGACTGTGCGCTCGGCTCGACGAACATCAAGCGTGGGAAAAGATAAAGTGACATGCCACAACGTATGTCAGCGTGTTATTAAGAAATTTCCCGTTCCCGGCCGAGGAGCTTTCAATCATCTCGATGTTCCTCGGGGCGCAAGGTTGGATTATCTGTTGTATTAATCCCACGAGTGTTGACAGACTCGCCGCGCCGTGTCAGAAATTTGCTCACGTTGCATACGCACCGACGTCGCATAACAACGCAGCGTAGACGCGACACCTTTATTCAGACAGGACCTGAAGTCTCATGGAAAACTCACAAAATGAGAGACCCTTCTTCAATGAAGCGCCTCCGCGGAACACCTTTGCCCGATTCAACAACCAGCGCACTTTGGTAGCCAAGGCGATTGCCGCAAATTTGGCCAGTCTCAATTGCCGCGTCGTCAATGGCATTGCCGCCGGGTTGGCTGCCTCTGTGATCAGTCTTACCGCTACAGGACAGGAGGCCCCCCTTTCTGCCAACGCCGCTACCCCGGAAATGCAGGAAGTTGTCATCACCGGCACCATGATCAAGCGAGTCGACGCGGAAACCGCGGAAGCCGTCACGATCCTCAAGGCGGACGCCCTCAAGGACCAGGGCATCACAAATGTGGAGCAGGTGCTGAACACGCTGACTTCCGCCAACCCATCGGTCAACATGGCCACAGCCGTAGGAACGTTTTCCGGGGGCGGTACTTACGCCGACTTGCGCGGCCTGGGCCGTAGCCGCACCCTGATTCTGCTTGATGGCCAACGGGTGGCCGTCAACGCCTTCGATGGCCAAGGGGTCGACCTGAGTGGCGTTCCGTTCTCGGCCATCGACAGCGTGGAGGTGCTTCGGGAAGGCGCCTCGGCGCTGTACGGCTCGGACGCGATCGCGGGCGTGATCAACTTCAAAACCAAGAAGAATTACCAGGGGGCCGAGTTCCAGATTAATTTCGACCACCCGCAGAAAGCCGGCGGCGGCTCGGGCCAGGCGGATTTCACCTTCGGACATGGGGATCTGGTGAACGACGGCTATAACTTCATGGTTACGGCCAGTTACGCCAAGCAACAGGAGCTCCAGGCAACGCAGCGGGGGTTTTCCGCCCAGGGTTTTGATCCCGCGCGCGGCGTCACCGCTACGAACTTTCCGGGATCGTGGCCCGGGATAGTACAGGATTCAGACAGTAACCTTTATCAGTCGGGCTATCCGGCCTGTGCGGGCAATTCGCAACTCACCACGTACTACGGCGACTGCTCGTACCGGTATTCCGCCGCGACGGATCTGATCCCGCAGACCCGTACGATTTCCGGGATGGCCGCGTTCACGAAGACACTGCCGGCCAACAACCAGGTGCAGGTGCAGTACTTCTGGAGCCAGTCCAAACTGACCGGTTACTCCGGTCCCATGTTCTATGATTTCGCGATGGACCCGACGAGCCCTTACTTCCCGTCGGCGTCGCAGCTCATATGCGATAGGGGTCCGGAGAACTGCGCTACCCCGCTGAATCTGAGCGGTGTTAATAGTACGACCGGTGAGCCGCAAGCGGTCAATGCGATCTGGACCGACCCCAACAACTACCGCTACAACGGCTACCTCAATGTCGAGCAGCGGGTTCTGTTGACGTTCTCCGGCAGCAACGCCGGTTGGGACTACTCTGCGGCCTTCAATTACAGCAAGAACCACAACGACGGTCGCAATGTCGGTGGCTATCCTAATGAAGACGTACTTGCGCCCGGTGGCGTCCTCAGCCCGCTGATCAACCCCTTCGGTCCCCAGAGCGCGGCAGGACAGTCTTTGATCAATTCGTCGTACATCAACGGCGTATACCAGCTTGGGCAGGATACACGGTGGAGCGTCGACCTCACTGCCAGCCACTCGTTGGGCGATGCGTTCGATGCGGGCACTCCCGCGACCGTGGCGTTTGGCGCCAATGCGAGCGGCGAAAGCTTCACGAACTACACTACGCCCTATAACGACCTCACGAGCGCCGCAACCGGACTGGGGGACAGTTCAGTGGCAGGCAACCGCAAGATACAGGCAGCTTTCATCGAACTGGACGTGCCGATCACCAAGGCCCTCGATTTCGATGTATCCGATCGTCAGGACCGATACAGCGATTTCGGCACGACCAACAACGCGAAGGTGAAGGTGCGGTGGCAGCCGCTCGATATGCTGACCTTCCGGGGAAGCGCCTCCACCGGCTTTCGGGCGCCCACGCTCTTCAATCTGTACGCGCCGCCTTTCTTGACCGCGGCGAGCGGCGGCACCATGGGAGACGGGAACCCGTTTTGCCAGCCGGGCAGCTACAACGCGGAGTGGACTCCACAGACTTGCGCGGCGCAGGGAATCGGGTTGAACGGCGGAAACACAAAGCTGACGCCTGAAACATCGCAAAACTTCGATTTAGGTGTTGTCCTCCAGCCGATCCAGGATTTGGGCATTACGCTGGACTATTACCGAATCCTCCTCAAGAACACCATCGGACGCGTTCCAGCCTCGGCCATTTACGGTGATCCCGACACGTTCGCGAGCTATATCACAACAGCTACGAGTGGCCAGTACGCCGGGTCACTCCCTCCGACGATCGCACAGGCCGCAAACTGCACGCCTTACACGGCACCGACCTGTGGATATATAAATCGGGCATTTGCGAATACGGGCAGGATCACGACCGACGGGTTCGACTTGAGCGTCCAATACGTGCAACACACGCCGATAGGGACGTTCCGAGAGGATCTGGAAGGGACGGCGGTCACGCAGTTTCTGGAGCAGCAATACACCGGCGGCCCGACGCTCAACCTGGTGGGCAATCTGCAGATCCAGACAATCAACCCGGCGTTCAGGTGGCAGCATAACGTGAGGGTCGACTGGACCAGCCCGCAGAAGATGTATGGTGCGGGACTGTCTGACCGCTTCTACTCGGGGTACATCGATGAATTCCCCGATGCCAACGGCAATCAGCTGCACGTGGGCAGTTATTCGCTCGTCGATGGTTACGTGAGCGTCAAGCCGATCGAAAATCTGAGCGTGTTGTTTGGAATCAAGAATCTGTTCAACACCAGTCCGCCGTTCACCAACGCGTCGCAAAACAACTTTGCGTCGGGTTACAACGCGCTCGTTGCGGACCCGTTGTTGCGCAACTTCTATATCAATCTGAAATACACCCTCTGAATTCCTCCAGCAATGAGTTGATTTGCAGCCCCGCCTCGCGCGGGGCTTTTTTTTGGAACCGCCTTGCGCTACGTGGAGCTTCCAAAGGAAGCTCTGAGCTTCTGCTTCAGTACCGCGCGCACTCCCGGCAGCATCGTCCCGAGCGCGCCGCGAAGCTCAGGAGGAATGTGCTCAATCGCACTGCCCTCGGCCTGGAAGACATAGGCAGCAAACATCGCCTGCCAGTAGATCCGTTCGGAGCGTGGCAGATCCTTGAGTGCCAGCAACGCTGACAGGAAGCAATCGTACGGATTCTCGAGTCCCTGCGGGTACGCTCCCCACCAATAGTTCACCATGGCGTTGTAGGAGTCGCGCGACGTGACATGGTGCCACCAGTGCCGGGGCACGAGCAGGGCATCGCCCGGGCGCAGTTCGGCGACCTGTGCACTCCTCAATGCCTGTGCGAAACGGGGGTAGCGGGCAAAATCAGGAGCCTCCACATCGAGGATCGACAAGGGGGGAGGATTGTCGATCGGACCGATGTAGAGGCTCGCGACCTGCTCCGGCGGAAACAACAGGAAGCGCCGCCGACCTGCGATGACACATGCGAGGTTGTGGTCCCGATCATTGTGGATTTGCGTTTTGACCGGCCCGCCCAGCCACAACCGTGGCCCGATCTGCGGAAGTATCGACATCGGGTTCTGTTGCACGAAATCCGGCAGATGCGTAGCGAGCGGCAGCATTTGGATCGCGACGACAGGCGCCTGCGGACGATCGAGCTGGCGTTCGATGCGATCGAGCGTCTCACTCATGCCGCGCTGACGCGTCGAGAAGGTAAATTCCCGAAGGTCGCTCGTGTATCCGAACCGTCCCTGCGTGCTGGCAGGTGCCTCCATTACGGGACCCGGGATGCCCCGATCCATGGACTTGAGGTAGTTGTTCAGTGTTGCCGGCGAGCTGCGGCCGGCCGCGAGCGCCGGCCACTGTTCGATGAGGCCTCGCAGGATCAGTGGTTTCGCCGCCCGCACCGCCAGGTCGAGCTCCATTGCGGTCTCGACGGACCCAACCGCTGTTCCGGGCAGCTTGCTCAGCAAGTCCCCGCTGGGGATTCCCTCGCCCCCGCTGGGGGTTCCCTCGCTAACCGCTCGGTCGCTAGCCGCTCGGTTGTCCTCCATCTGTGCCGGTGTACCCGTTGTTGTCATACCGAGCTCCGGCAAAGACTCTCGAGATAACCGCTGTGCAAAGGCTGTTCGCGAACCTTGCCTTTGATGAACTCGAGCATCCGGCGGAATTCCTCCTGCAGGCGCCGCGGTGCAATTGTGTCGATCGCCGGTGGCCAGCTCTCCGGCACGACCCCAAGGCCGATGAACAGTGCCTGCCAGCTGTCGGGAAAGAACGTTTCGTCCTCCAAAGGCGCGATGACCGCGCGCGCGCGGAAAGTCGCGATCTTGTGCCCGAGCGCCGACGGCACCGCCTGACTGCGCACCTGTTGCCAGAATTCGCCGTCGTGGGTTGGCGAGAGTGCATAAAATGCGCACTGAAAGTCGCGCACACGCTCGTAGTTGGAGCGCATGAGTCTGTTGTACTCGGCACGCTCGACAGCAAACTGTCCGGTGACCGGGAACAGGGATAACAAATGCACCAACCCCAGTTGCAGCGCGTGCAGCTCGACATCGTGAATCGGATCGAGAACACAGGCGGACCCGCCGACAGCGACGCAATTCCCTTCCCATACCTTGGATCTGATGTATGGATTCACGCGGCGGAAACACACATCAGTGAGCTTCGCGCCCGAAGTGGCCGTCGCCGACTCGAGGGCAGCCTCATCGCTCACGAGGTCGCTCGAATACGCGTGCGAAATGCCCGTCGCGACCTGGTTGGGATGCAGTGCAGTCCAGCCAGCGCGCCCTATTCGGATCTCCGCGAAGGGTGGAGTCGACGTGAAGGCAGGGGCTCGTGCCGCCAGGATGCGATCGACGCCGAAGTATTGATGCCAATATTCACAGGGGACTTCGAGCGATCCGCCAATGAGAACTGCGTCTTCGCCCGTTGCATCGACAAACAGTTGACCCTCGAGACGCAGCGAGCCATCGACGAGCAGCGCGGTGATGAATCCAGTCATCTCATCCCGCTCCGCGGCTACGGTCCGCGCCTCGTATATTTCCGCCCCGAGCCTCGCACACACTGACTTGATAAATCCCACGTAGGCCAGCGTCTGCAGGTGATACCCGTAGTCAGTTCGACCGAATGCGGCCGTAGCCGCATCGGGCAGCAGCATCCGGCCGTTCAGTGCCGCCACGGCGGTCGGGCTGAAATTCTGCAAGGGGATATTCGAGCCGTGGCGCGTCGCCTTGAGCCAGCACGGAAAAAACGCACTCCCGTCGACCTGGGTGCCATAGGCTCCCCAGGCGTGAAAGAAGTTGGGGCCCGCTCCTGTGGGGGCCACGATATTCTGGCCGAACGAAAAGCTGCCGCCGGTGGCGCGAATGAGTGCGGGTTCGTTGATTTCGAGCTTTGCGTGCAACGCTTCGAGGGGTGGCAACGTTGCACTGACATGAGAAGGCTGCAATCGAGTCGGCAGCTCGATGGCTACAACGGTGACACCCGCCGGCCGCAGAGCACGGCTGAGAGCATTGACACACAACCACAAGTCGGCATCGCGTCCCAACACCACCACGCGGGTCAGCGGCCGACACGCGTTCATGCGGCAGCCTCGTCAGTTCCGCAGGATTGACCAGCCCCGCAGGATTGACAATAGTTCGCGATGAAATCGCCATGCGATGACATGGAATCAACATTCGTCCGAATCCGATTCCGAAAATCGCTCAACCGCGCCTCAACTGTGGGCAACGCGAATCGATCCGCAAGCCGATCATATCCCTGCGGAATGATGCCTTGTCCCACCAGGACCGACAGCCAGCTATCGCGGGCAAACAGTCCGTACTGGTAATTCGGCAGAGCCGCGCGTGAGCGAAACAGCGCGAGCTTGTGTTCCAGAGTGTCCGGCAACGGCACTGATCGCAGATAGTCCCACAGTGGCTCGCCGACCCTCCTGTTGGCGATGTAGTGCAGAACCAGAAAATCACGGACCCGCTCATACTGCATCGCGTTCAGGCGATTGAACTCGTTCGTCAACCGTGGATCCACGCGCCCGGAGCCCGGCAGTGGCATGAGGTTGACGAGGTCGATCACCGCCGCCTGGATCAGAAAAATGCTGGTGGATTCGAGCGGCTCGAGAAAGCCGCTCGCAAGACCGATCGCCACGCAATTGGCAGACCAGGCCCGCTCGCGGCGGCCGGGTGAAAACCGCAGCAAACGGGGCTCCGCCTCTGCCGGGGCTTCCAGCGCATTCAACAACGCAACCCGGGCGTCATCCTCGTTGATGAACTGGCTCGAAAATACATAGCCATTGCCGGTGCGATGCTGGAGTGGGATTCGCCAGGTCCAGCCCGCCTTGCGGGCTGTAGCACGCGTATATGGCGTCAGCGCGCCGATCCGTTTGCACGGCACAGCCAGTGCGCGATCGCAAGGCAGCCAATGCGCCCAGTCCTGCCATGCAACCCCCAGCGTGCGGTCGAGCAGCACAGATCTGAAGCCCGAACAATCGACAAACAGGTCACCGGCCACACGCTCGCCCGACTCGAGTGTCAATTCAACGACATCCCCCGTCGTCGCGTGGCGGGTGACGTCGCACACCTTACCCTCGATACGGCGCACCCCCCGCTCAATGGCCCAGGTACGAAGGTAATTCGCGTACAGCCCCGCATCAAAGTGATACGCATACGCGTAAGTCGAGCGGATCGAATTTCTATCTTCATTCGGAAATTCGAACGAATTGTTGAGGGCTGCAACCACCGCGTAAGAATAGTCCTGGAGCGGGCAGCAGGAACTTCCCGCTTGTTGCGCCCGCGCCCAATGATGTTGAAATTCCACTCCTCCCCAGGGCTCGCCGAACGCCCCGAACGGATGGATGTAGCGGTCACCCGGCAGGTCCCAGTCGCAAAACTGAATCCCCAACTTGAACGTTGCCCGGGTCGCGCGCATGAATTGCGCCTCGTCGATCCCGAGCATGTCATTGAATATCTTGATGTGCGGCAGCGTCGCTTCGCCGACCCCGACAGTCCCGATCTCGTCGGACTCGATCAGTGTGACGGAGTAGTCGGCGGCGGCAAGCTGCCGCCTGATGCCGGCCGCACTCATCCACCCGGCCGTGCCGCCGCCCAGAATGACGACGTGCAGCGGCCGTGATTGCCTCTCACCCTGCATGCTTTCGCGCATCAACCTCCCCCGTGCGCCCCCTTGCAGTCCCGTCAGAATTTCGCGCGGACACCAAACTGGAACCGCCGCTCGACCCGCGACCAGCCCGAATCCCTGAAGACCGGCGCGGCACCCGGTGTTGCCGTAGAATCACCGAATATCTCCTGCTGGTACACCGTCCGGGTATCCAGCAAATTGGTTACATCCAGCGACAACTCGATATGGGTGCCCACCGAGTAGCGCACCGAGCCGTCGAGGAATCCTGCCGCCTTCTGAAATACCGGCAGTCCGATGCAGCAATCCAGATTCTGCGTAAGATAGCGCGAGCGCCAGTTGTAAGCGAGACGCAACCCGATCGGCCCCTTCTCGTAGAGACCTACGATGTTGAAAGTATGGTCGGAGACTCCCTGCAGACGGTGGGAATCGAGTACAACACCCGTCACTGCTGGTATACCGGCGCCGACTGCACCGACGCCGCCACCGGAGGTCGCATCGATCAGATTGGTGTTATGCACTCCGGATTGACCCACGTACGTGTAGTTGGCCTGCATCCCTAAGCCGTTCCACAATCCAGGCAGAAAGTCGAAGAACGTCTGATAAGCAAACTCGACACCCTTGACCTTGCCGCCATCCTTGCGGTTGATCGGACCCTGGATTTGAGCCGTTTCGGTGGCACCCCCGTTGGTAAAGGTGCGGGTGAAGTTCTCGTAGTCGAGCGTATTACTGAGCTTCTTGTAGAACAAGCCCAATGTGACCGAACTGGTCGCGCCCATGTAGCGCTCGAACGACAGATCGAACTGATCGGCCATCTCCGGCAACAACGCAGCATTACCTGCAGTGGAATTGAACAGGAACTTGTAACCGGTCACGTTTGCGGGGACGTGCGCAGCAGTCGGGGAGCTGTAGACAACGTAAGCAGAATTCGGCGTCGTATCGATTACAGGCGCATTGATCTGCACATAGTTGCGCAGCAGGCCGATGTCCGGCCGGGACATGGCACGCGAATACGCGAAGCGCACGAAATCCTTGTCGTCCAGGCCGAAGCGCACGTTGAAACTGGGTAGCCAGTTGATATGCGAAGCCCTATACGAGTTGGGCGAGCCGCCACCAGCGGCGAATGCGAGGATGTCTGGCGTCAGGTAGCAACTCGGGTTGACCACAACATTGGGTCCCAATGGCGTGTTGCACGGAGCAAGCGTCAGAAGATTCAAGGCAGTGGGGTACTGCACACTCCCCGTACTGATCTCCTCGGTCCGAACGGCGCGTACGCCGATATTGCCCATAACATTGACATGCCCCCAGATCTCCGTGGTCGGCGAACCAAAGTTCAACATGGCATAGAGGGCATGGGTCTTCTCCTCCACATGCTCCACTTCGGACGGCGTAAAGCAGCCCTCGGTCGCATCGCTGCGATCGCAGATCGGCGTATATCCCGTTCCAAGCGGTGAGTTGGTCGCGGCGCCACCCAAGCCCGAGACGAGCCGCGAAAAATCGGTGATGGTCGCATTGTTCAGGAACACTAGTGGGCCATTCGGATAGACACTGCCGTTGTAGAACGAGTTGAAATTCGTGGTGCCCCAGATTCCTGCACCGTAGCCCTTGAAGTCCGGATGCCCCGCGGCGCAGGCCGGATACGCGGCGGGTGTAGTGTTGTCGACATTGAAGCCGGGGCCGTTGCAGTTCCAGTTCGCGGCTATCGGTGTCCAATTGAATGTCGAATAGCGTACGTTCTGGGTTCGATCTGCGAAACGAACGCCGGTCTTGAGCGAGTCCAACCAGCCGCCGCCGGCCTGATTGAGATCGATCTTCAGATCGGCGCGCACGGCCAATTCGTGCCCACCGTCGCCCTCCGCGTGACCCTGAATGAAAGGAATCCAATAATTGTGCGGATTCGTCAGGCCGCCAGAGGCGTAGTTGACGTTGGAGCCCGGCTGAAATTGCACCTGCGGAGTACCATCGCCGTTCACATTGTACTGGTAGTTGGCCATGGAGCCGCTGGCCACGAGGATATCGTTGTTTGAAACTCCCGCATCAATGTACTGGCCGTCGAAGTTCGCATGCAGTCGGGAGGTAATGTCCCATTTGACGTTGGCTGAGATATCCCGCGTTTCCTCCCGGTGGTCGAAGTCCCGCGCCTCGTTCTGGAAGTACAGACCGTCCCGCAGAGTCGAGCAGTTGAATCCAGTGCCGCAGTCATTGACGAAGGGCACGCCAGGCACAGCCGAACCCGTGTTGATCGCATCCTGCAGGTTGGGCGAGAAACTGCCGGCCCAGCTACCGTGACCCTGCGTCAGCACTCCTGACTGCAGCATGCCGTTCGATCCGAACACGAGCGCACCCGTGCCATCGGCCGGCCCCAGAATCGTCGTACCTCGCGGGTTGAAGGAAGGCGTTCCGAAGTAGGTACCCTCGAGAATCGCATGGCTGGCGTCCTCGAGCCATGCGTTGTGATAGCTCGAGTCAGTGTATTGAGCCGTAGCCACCAGGGATCCGGCATTGTTCTCATACTGCACAGCCACACTACTGCCGATCCGGGTGCGGTCGTAATCGACCTGGGAATAGCGGACGCCGTCAGGAGCAAATGCCCAGCCTGTCCCGCCGAACGGGTTCGCGGTGCAGGGAATGCTGCCGTCGGAATTGACGGTTGCAAGGGTGGCGGTGCCATATCCAGCGGAGCAATACGTATCGATCTTATCCATGATCACGCTTTCAGTACGTGTTTTGACATGAGATCGAGCGTAGTCGCCGAGAATTCCGAACTTGCCGATATCCGTGTTGAAAGTATCGCTCAGCAACGCTGAAAAGGCCGGTGTCACTTTCTTTGACCGGTCGCCGTAGTCCCCTTGCGCGCTGAAGACGGCAACCGGGCCTTCCCGATCGAATGGCAGCCGGGTGCGCAGATCCACCGTACCGGCAATGCCCCCCTCGATCATGTCGGCCGTCTGGTTCTTGTAGGCATCGGCGCGATTGAGCAACTCCGGCGAAACGTCATTGAAGTTCAAGCCACGTCCGGAGTCGGCTGAAAAGGAGTCGCGCCCATTCAATTCAGTGCGGACTTGCGTCAGGCCGCGAATGAGAATGTTCGTGGGTTCCCCGGAAGGGTGCGTACTGTCATCATTCGATTGCAGGCGATTGACGCTGATGCCTGGCACGTGCTGCAAGGCATCCGACACTGACTTGTCGGGGAATGCACCAATGTCGGTCGCCGAGATCGAGTCGACAAATGTCGGAGCCAACTTCTTCACTTCCTGCGAAGTCGCTATCGCTATCCGCACACCGACAATGACCACCTCCTGCAGTGGGGCTTCCGAGGAGTCTTTGGGAGGACCGCTCGCGGCCTGTGAAGCGCCCGTGCTCGCCTGCGCCAGTCTGATGTCCTGTGGCTCGTTGGCTGTCGCCGGCGAGCTCGTCGAAGTTGCACTCGCCCTGCCGGGGACAGCTAAGGCGAGCCCCGACGCGCACGCCAACGCCTGCAACACCGCCATCCGAACCGACCTGTTGATCGTCCTCATGCACCCCCCTCTTGTTGTCTGATGCCGCGACTCGCCGCGGGCCACCGACTATTAGGACCCCCGAGTGCCGAAAAACCCCCAAGGTCCTGTTCTTCTTTTTTTGCCGACTCGACTGGGGGTTTCTGCACTCTCGCGTGTCACGCAGATTGTGCAGGCAGGATGTTATCTACGTGTCAAGGGCGGCTGAGCTCGTGAGCAAGCAGCGCCTTGATCTCGCGAATCAGCTCTGGGCTGTGTGTTCCCATGGGACCGCGCATGTCTGGCGGCAGATGAGCAACAGGATCGCCGTTGCTTTGAAACACGTAGTAATCGAACAGATTCCGCCAGATTGCGCGCTCGGCTGCCGACATATCCCGAAGCGCGAGCAACCCATGCAAGAGCGAGTGTAGCGGCGAGGTGGCGGGGTTGCTGTTCGCCCACCAGTAGTTGACCAAAACATTGAACGTGCCCAACGACTGCACATGATGCCACCAGCCGCAGGGAATGAAGAGCGCATCTCCGGGCCCGAGCTCGGCGACACGCGCGGCGGCAAGCGCGTCCCGGAACCGCGGGTAGCGCCCAAAATCCGGATTCTGCAGCGGTACCATGCTGATGGGTACGCCCGCCGGGGTGATATGCATCGGCCCGGGATACAGATTGGGTAGCTGCTCTGGCGGGAACAAAGTAAAGCGACGCTGGCCGCTCAGCACGCACGCAACGTTGCTCGACAGATCATAGTGCGTCTGCACCGTCACCGCATTGCCGATCCAGATTCGCGGCACGATCGAATCATCCAACAGATCGAGCCGATTGCCACCTGCAAAATCGGGCAGGCAGTCCGGCAACGGGGCCGCTTCTACGAAAATCCCCGGCGGCTGCGTATCGTGGAGATGGGTAAGCAGCATTCGCAGCGCCACCGCCAGTGCTGCCTGCCGGCGTTGGAAGTTGAACCCTCGCATGTCTTCCCGGAAGAACAACCGCCCTTTTGTGGCAGGGTCGGCCGTGACCAGTGGCACGGGCTTCCCTTGGCTCAGACCCATGAGATAAGCACACATCGCTTGCGGCGATGCCGAGCCCTGTTGCACGGCCGGCCAGCCCCGGACCACGCCGCGCAGAATGGCAGGTTGATTCCCCGGAACAATCTCATCGCGAAACGTGACTCGGTCCACATCAGACCAGCCCGCAATTTGTTCAGGCGTGCTGCTCATGCGTGCCCTGGGTGAGTTGCCCGGTTGCTCGATGTCTTAGAACTTGGCCCGGACGCCAAACTGGTAGCGCCGATCCACCCGGGACCAGCCCGCGTCACGGAAAGCTGCGGCGGCGCCGGGGGTTGCCGCAGAGTCACCGAATATCTGCTGCTGGTACACGGTCTTGGTATCCAGCAGGTTGGTCGCATCGAGCGACAACTCCAGATGACTGCCCAGCGAATAGCGAATCGATCCGTCCAGGAAGCCCGCAGCCTTCTGGAACACCGGCAACCCGATGCAGCAATCCAGGTTGGCTGTGAGATAGCGGGAGCGCCAATTGTAGGCCAGACGAAAGCCAATCGGCCCGCGCTCATACAGCCCCACCAGATTGAAGGTATGGGTGGAAACCCCTGCCAGACGATGAGAATCGATCACGACACCCGTAACAACCGGCACGCCGGCGCCAATTGCGCCCACCCCACCACTGGAAGTTCTCTCGATCAGATTCGAGTTGTGAATCCCGTGCTGCCCGACATAAGTGTAATTGGCCTGCATCCCGAGTCCGCTCCATGCACCAGGTAGAGAGTCGAAGAAGGACTGATAGGCGGCTTCGATGCCTGCGAGCCGGCCGCCGTCCTTTTCGTTGATCGGCCCGAGGATTTCCGCAGTCTGGGTCGCGCCATTGTTCGTAAACTCGCGGCCGAAGTTGCTATAGGACAGGCTGTTTGTGAGTTTCTTGTAGAACAGATCGAAGGTGAGCGAGCTGCTCGAGCCGAAGTATCGCTCGTACGACAGGTCGAACTGATCGGAAATTTCCGGCGCCAGCCGTGCGTTGCCGGCGGTGGCGGCGAAGACGAAATGGTAACCGACAACATTGGCTGCAATGTGAGCTGCCGTCGGCGAGCTGTATACGACGTAGGGCGAATCCGGCGAAGTATTGATGAGCGGCGAATTGATCTGCACAAAGTTGCGCAGCAAGCCGATGTCCGGCCGGGAAATCGCGCGTGAGTAGGCGAAGCGAACAAAGTCCTCAGCATCCAGGCCCAAGCGCACGTTGAAGCTCGGCAGCCAGTCGGTGTGCGACCCTTTGAAGGTGTCAGGCGAGCCGCCGCCATTGGCAAATGCCATGACGGCGGGCGAGAGGTAGCAGCTCGGATTGACGACACTGTTCGGTGCTAACGGCGCGGCGCACGGCGCAAGAGCGAGCAGATTCGTCGGGCTCGGATAGGCAACGCTTCCTTTGCTGTTCTCGTCAGTCTCGACGATACGCACACCCACATTACCTACAACATTGACATGCCCGAAGATGTTCGTGCCATCGCCACCGAAGTTCAACATGACATAGCCGGCCGAGGTCCGCTCGTCGACATGCTCCACCTCGGAGGGCGCAAAGCAGCCGTCCGCAGTTGCCTCGGGCCGGGCGCAGATCGGGATATATCCCGGAGCAATCGGTGAGGCCGTCGTGGCGCCGCTCAGCGCCTGCAGCAGTCCCGGGAAGTTGGTCAGGGTCGCATTATTGAGGAATACGAGTGGACCGTTGGGGTAAACGCTGCCGTTATAGAACGGACTGAAGTTGGCCGTACCCCAGATTCCCGCGCCGTAACCGCGGAAGTCCGGATGCCCTGGTGCGCAGGACGGATAGGCGCCCGGGGAAGTATTGTCCGCATTGAAGCCAGGCCCATTGCAGCTCCAGTTGGCAGCAACCGGCGTCCAGTTGTACGAAGAATAGCGCACCACCTGGGCTCGATCTGCATAGCGAACACCCACTTTGAGCGAATCCAGCCAACCGCCCTTGTCGATATCGTATTTCGCATCGATGCGAAACGCAGATTCGTGGCCGCTGTCGTTCTCCTCGTGCCCTTGAATAAATGGAATCCAATAATTGTGCGGATTCGCGAGCCCGCCGGCCGCATAATTGACGTTCGAGCCGGGCAACAGTTGAATCTGCGGGGTCCCATCGCCGTTTACAGCGTACTGGTAGTTGGCCATCGAGCCGGTGGCCACCAGGATATCGTTGTTGAACACGCCCGCATCGATGTACTGCGCATCGAAGTCGGCATGCAGCTTCGGTGAGAGCTGCCATTGGAGGTTCGCCGAAACGTCCTTCGTCTGCTCGCTGTGGTTGTAGTCCCGGGCCTCGTTCTGAAAGTACAGCCCGTCCCGCGAGCTCGCGCAGTTGAATCCGGGGCCACAATTATTGACAAACGGCACGCCCGGTACGGCCGAACCTGTGTTGATCGCGTCCTGCAGGTTCGGTGAGTTGCTTCCCAACCAGCTGCCATGAGGTTGCGTCAGCGTTCCTGACTGCAGCATACCGTTTGCGCCGAAGATCAGCGGCCCCGTGCCATCGGCGGGTCCCAGGATAGTCGTGGTGCGCGGATTGAAAGCGGGCGTTCCAAAATAGGTGCCGTCCAGGATCGCGTGGCTGGCGTTTTCCCGCCACGCATTGTGGTAGCTCGCGCCCGTGTACTGAACTGTTGCGAGCACCGCTTTGGAGTTGCTTTCATATTGTATCGCCACTGTACTGCCGGTCCGACTGCGATCGTAGTCAACCTGCGAGTAGCGAATGCCATCCGGAGCGAACGCCCAGCCTGTGCCGCCAAACGGGTTGGAGGTGCACGGAATGCTGCCGTCGGCATTGACGATAGCCCGGCTCGCAGTGCCAAATCCGGCAGAGCAATACGTATCTATCTTGTCCATGATCACGCTTTCAGTGCGCGTGATCACGTGCGAATGTGCGTAGTCGGCAAGCAATCCGAAGCGGCCGAGATCCGTGCTGACGGAATCGCTACCCAGGACAGAAAAAGCCGGTGTCAGCTGTTTCGATCGGTCCCCGTAGTCACCCTGCAGGCTGGCAACGAGAACGTGCCCTTCCTGATCGAACGGCAGCCGCGTGCGCAGATCCACGGTACCGGCGATGCCCCCGTCGATCATATCCGCGGTCTGATTCTTGTACGCATCAGCCCGACTGAGCAATTCCGGGGAAATGTCATTGAAGTTCAGTCCGCGCCCTGAGTCAGCCGAGAAGGTATCGCGCCCGTTGAATTCGGTGCGTACCTGCGACAGCCCGCGAATGAGGATGTTGGTCGGCTCGCCTGCCGGGTGCGTGCTGTCGTCGTTCGACTGGAGGCGATTCACGTTGACGCCGGGCAGGCGCTGCAGCGCCTCCGAAGCTGACTTGTCAGGAAAGGCGCCAATATCAGTGGCCGTGATCGAGTCCACGAACGTCCGGGCATCTTTCTTGATCTGCTGTGAGGTCGCAATCGCTTGTTTCACTCCCACGATCACGACTTCCGGCATTGGCCCCTGATCTGCGGAGTCACTCGAGCTGCCGCCGTGCGCCGCCTGCGCGCTTCTGCCCGCCTGCGTCTGCCTGCTGGACTGCGCCTTGCCATCGGGCGCCCTGGCACCACTCGGGGGTGATTTCGACGGACCCAGGTCACCTGCAGTCGCATTGGCGAGCGCAGCTTTCCCGGTCTCCATCAGCCGAATGGTCGCAATGTTCTCGTTGCTGTAGACCGCCTCCAATCCCGTCCCGCGCAACAATTGCTCCAGAGCGACGTGCTTCTCGAGTTGCCCCTGCACGGGGCTTGCCGTCGCGTGACTGACCACATCGGAGCGGTAGACCAGTTGCATCTTCGCCTGTACGGCAAAGCTCCTGAGGGCGTTGGGAAGTGGCTGTGCAGCGATGTCGAATGCGGCCGGCTCGGCGACCGTCCTGCCGGGCGCAGCCAAAAGCAGCCCCGATGCGCATGTCAGCGCCCGCAACACAGCTTTTCGAACCGAGCCGCTGCTCGCTCTCAAGAACGCCCCCCTCTATCGCCTCGCGCCGCCACTCCTTACGGCGCTTCCCGATATCATCGCCTATAGGCCTTGGCGAAATCTCATGAAGCGCTCTTCTTATGGGCTGGAAGCGCTGCCATGTTTCGGGGGTCGCGCGAGGCACAATCCAGGCAGAACGTTTGTGTCGTCAGCGCCGCAAAAAAGTATCAGCCTCGTGCCCCACTCGACGTCCGAGCCGGGCACTACTTGGCGGGTCCTTCGATATAGGCGTGACCGGGGCGGTCTCGCCGGATGGTCATGCCAAACCCGTCCTGCAGCGACGTCAGCAGGGCTTCCGCCCCTTCAGGATTCGCCTGAAACGTGCCGCCGATGGGCAGCTCACGCAGCGACCCATCGCTGATATCGATTTTCAGCGTGGTGTAGCGCATCAGCTCACTGGCCACATTACTCAACGGCTCGTCCTGGAAATACAAACTGTTGCTTCTCCAAGCCAGCAAGCGGGCGAGCTGCGCCGAATTGAGCTCGCGGATCATCTTGGCGAGCCCTTGTACGGCCACCTGCTCACCTGCCGTCACGGACGCTGGCGACACGGTGACTGTATCCGATGGAGGGAAGTCATTCGACGTCGCAGTGACCACGTTGACCGTGCCTTCACTGACCGTCACTTCCGGCCCGGTGGGCCTCAAATAGACATTGAACGCCGTACCAACTGCGCGCACCCATGAGTTACCGGCGCGAACCCAGAACGGCCGCCGAGTATCATGGGCTACCTTGAAAAAGGCCTCCCCGCGCTCCAGAAGAATCACGCGCGCTCGCTGGCTATAGTCTACCCGCACGCGACTATTGGTATTGAGATCGACCGAAGAGCCGTCAGGCAACTCCACAGCGGCTCGTTCGCCGATGGCCGTCTGAAAGCCGGTCTCTTGCTTTTGCCTGTACAGATCCCAGGCTCCGCCGAGAATGACCGCCGCGACACCGGCGGCCATGGCAATGGTCACCCACCGTCTGCGCGGCGCAGGAGGCGTTGAGGCTGCGTTCATCACCTGACCGAAATGAACAGCCCGAACCAACGGGCCGGAGCTCGTGAGCTCGTCCCAGGTCGCGCAAAGCGCTGTATAGGCCCTCGCATTGCACGGATGAGCGCAGATCCACGCCTCAAAGCGAGTCCGATCGTCATCAGTTACGTCGTCTGCCTGCATGCGAACGACCCATTCGCTCGCCTCGCGCTCTGCGTCGTCCGCACTCGGCAGTCTATGGATGTTATCCATGGTCCTGCCTCGTAGGGCTATACCGACGATTCAAGTACACGTGCGTCTCCCGCAAGCCACGCGCGATGTGCTTTTCAGCGGTCTTCGCCGAGATGCCGAGGCGGTTCGCAACCTCCTTGTAGGAACATCCGTGAAATATGCGCAGGGCAAATGCGGCACGGCATTGCGTCGGCAACTGATCGACCGCCTCCTGTATGAGCCGGCTCCGTTCGTCTCTAATGAGCTCGGTCTCCGGCGACTCGCTCTGGTTTTGAGCCCAGGCATCATCGAGATTCCGTAACCCGACCCTCTCCACGTTCTGTCGATGCCGGTATTCATTCGCCGCAAGATTGCGCGCCGTCGAAAAAAGGAAGGCTCTGAGTGTCTTCACCGAATCGCGCTCCCGGTAGGTACGCAGGAACGCTTCCTGGACAATCTCTTTGGTCGTCTCATTGGACTCGGCAAAGCGCCGGATGTAGCGATGCAACGCCCGGCCGTACTCGGCGAAGAGCTTCGTGAAAATCTCGGTGGGGGAATCAGATGTCGTCGGCATCGCCGTGCTATCCGTCCAACTTACCCTACGCCCGGAAACCCGCCGCGGCAACTTCCCCAACTCAGATGGGGGATTTTGTTCTCTCGAGTGTCTTAGGAGAAGGCCGTTGGAAGCCAATGAGCGACGCGGATGCTTTCTTTGACACCAGCGTCCCGCTCTACCCGAATTCACATCGGTCGCCACGCGGAAACTCGGGCTTTCCCTTCAAGAAGTCGGCGAGGTTCTCGAAACGGTTCGTACGATCTGCGACACGCGCCCACTGACTGTCGATACCTACGACCGCGCAATTCGAGTGGCGCAGCGGTACAGATTCTCGCTTTACAACTCAATGATGGTCGCGTCCCTGCCCCAGAAATTCCGGATGCACCGGGAAGTTGCGTCGCAGCACATGTTTTTCAGACCGAGATTGCCGACGTCAGGTGAGATAACACGGCTTGCGGCAACAGGACAGGTAGGATGCTCCAAAAGAAAATCGGAGACGGCCATGAAGGA
>JAXDQF010000080.1:0-15676 GCA_034668025.1 Gammaproteobacteria bacterium
GTTCGTGCTGGATGAGCCCTCCATCGGCCTGCATCCTCGCGACATGCAGCGAGTCATCTCGGTGATGAAGAAGCTGCGTGACGCGGGCAATTCGTTGATCGTGGTTGAGCACGATCCGCAGATCATGCTGGAGGCCGACCGGATTCTCGATATCGGGCCCGGCGCGGGTGAGCGCGGCGGCAACATCGTGTTCTTCGGCACGCCTCGCGAGATTCGTGCCAGCGGCACCTCGCTTACCGGCGAATATCTAAGCGGGCGCAAGAAGGTCGGCGCGAAGCCCCGCAAAGGGAAGACAGCGCCGCAGGCCTTCATTGACGCAGCGGCTCCCGGCGAGGTCATCGCGGAAGCCGTCTCCAACAGGTGGCTGGAGTTGCACGGTGCCAGCGAGCACAACCTGAAGAACATCGATGTCCGGATTCCTCTGAAGCGCCTGGTCTGCGTTACTGGCGTGTCGGGCTCGGGGAAGTCGACATTAGTTGAGGACGTTCTGTACCCGGCATTATTAAAGTACAGGGGGAAACCCACTGAAGCGCCCGGTGAGTTTACCGGTCTGAAGGGCGCCGAGTTGATCGATGACATTGTCATGGTCGACCAGAGCGCGATTGGACGGACCACCCGTTCCAATCCTGCGAGTTACGTGGGGGCGTTTGATGCCATCCGCGCCATATTCGCGACAGAACCCGCAGCGCAGGACCGCAAATATACCGCGGGTACTTTCAGCTTCAATTCCGGTAACGGTCGCTGCCCGACCTGCTCCGGCAATGGATTCGAGCACGTCGAGATGCAGTTTCTGTCGGACGTGTACCTGCGCTGTCCGGATTGCAACGGCCGCCGTTATCGCGATGAAGTTCTCGACATCAAGCGCGAAGGTGCCAACGGATTACGAGCCAGCATCGCCGAAGTTCTCGACATGACCGTGACGGAAGGGTTGGCCTTCTTTGCCGACTCACGCGAGGTCGCGGCGCGACTCGCACCCTTGGCGGATGTCGGACTCGAATACGTGAAACTGGGCCAACCGGTACCCACACTGTCTGGCGGCGAAGCGCAACGACTGAAACTGGCGGGTCATCTCGCCGAAGCCGGCTCGGTCGTCTCCAGCACGACTCATCGCGGCAAGTTGTTTCTGTTCGATGAGCCGACGACAGGCCTGCACTTCGAGGATGTCTCCAAGCTGCTGCGCGCATTCCGCAAGCTCCTGGCCGCGGGTCATTCGCTGCTGGTGATTGAGCACAACCTCGACATCATCCGCGCCTCTGACTGGATCATCGATCTCGGACCCGAAGGCGGTGACCGCGGCGGCGAAATCGTCTGCACGGGCACGCCCACGGAAGTCGCGGCTCACGATCGTTCGTACACGGGACAGGCGCTGGCAGCCTATGAAAAGGCACTCGCTGAGGATGTCCCGGCCGGAACGGCCCTGAGCGATGCCATCTCGGGCTCCAACTTCAAGAGCGTCGCCGAACCGCACGCGCGCTACGGAAACGGCGGCGACCGCAACTCGATCGTCATTCACAACGCTCGCGAACACAACCTCAAGAGCGTCGACGTAGAAATCCCGCGCGACAAATTCACAGTCATTACCGGCGTGTCGGGCTCCGGCAAGTCAACACTTGCGTTCGACATCCTGTTCAACGAAGGCCAGCGGCGATATCTCGAATCACTGAACGCCTACGCCCGGCAGTTTGTGCAGCCGGCTGCCCGACCCGACGTGGACGCCATCTTCGGAATTCCACCGACGGTGGCCATCGAGCAGCGCACGAGTCGCGGCGGCCGAAAGAGCACCGTAGCGACGCTCACCGAGATCTACCATTTCCTGCGGTTGTTGTACGTAAAGCTGGGAACACAGCATTGCCCCGACTGCAATGTTGCGATTGAGCCGCAGAGCTCGGCTTCCATCGCGGCCCGCCTGCTGCGCGACTACAAGGGACAGACCATTTCCCTGCTCGCGCCACTCGTCGTCGCCCGCAAAGGTTATTACACGGACCTGGCCAAGTGGGCTTCCAAGAAAGGCTTCAAAACCCTTCGGGTGGATGGCGCTCATATTTCGACTGCGAAGTGGCCGCGGCTGTCGCGCTTCAAAGAGCACACCATTGAGCTTCCAGTGGCACAGGTTGAGGTGGACGCGAAGCACGATACTCAGTTGCACCAGGCGCTGACGCGCGCTCTGGATTTCGGCAAGGGACTGGTCCATGTCCTCGGGTCGAAGTCAGAGCGGGGTGTGGTGTTCTCCACCAAGCGAGCCTGCCCCTCGTGCGGCAAGAGTTTCGCGGAGCTCGATCCCCGCCTGTTCTCGTTCAACTCCAAGCACGGCTGGTGCGACAGTTGTTTCGGCACGGGCGTGGAAATGACGGGCTTCGACGAGGAGCAGAGTGGCGAAGAGATCTGGTGGAACGAATGGTATGAGCACGAGCCCACGCCCTGTAAGGCCTGCGATGGACATCGGCTCAACCCAATCGCGCTCAACGTGCGGTTCCGGGATCAATCCGTGGCCTCGCTGGCCAGTGGCTCGGTGGACCATACCAGCGAGTTCTTCTCGAAGCTGAAACTGAATCCCCGCGAGACGCAGATCGGGCGCGATCTGCTGGCCGAGATTCGCGCGCGGCTGCAGTTCCTGGGGCGAGTTGGGCTGGGCTATCTGCAGTTGGATCGCTCCGCACCGACATTGTCGGGCGGAGAAGCCCAACGTATCCGGCTTGCCGCGCAGTTGGGCTCCAACCTGCAAGGTGTCTGCTATGTGTTGGACGAGCCCACGATCGGCCTGCATCCGCGGGATAACGAGGTGCTGCTAGGCGCACTCACCCAGTTGGCCGGTCAGCGAAATACGCTGGTCGTCGTTGAGCACGACGAAGACACGATCCGCCGCGCTGACTACGTGTTGGACCTCGGCCCGCAGGCGGGTGTTCGCGGTGGCGAGGTTGTAGGCGCCGGCACTGTCGCCGACCTGATCGCCAATCCCCGCTCAACCACCGGCCGATTCCTGCGCGAGCCTTTGCAACATCCGGCGCAGCCGCTGCGTTCGGTGGATGCCGATACTCCGCAACTGAAGCTAGAGAAGGTTCAGCTGCATAATGTCACAAAGACCGATATTGGCATCCCCTTGGGGCGCCTCGTGGTCGTGACGGGTGTTTCAGGCTCAGGCAAGTCGACGGTTGCGCGGGATGTGCTGTACACAAATCTGCGCCGCCTGCTCATCGACAGCAACAACAATGGTTCTCGTCAGAAAAAGAAGGGCCCGCCGAAGGCTCGGGACCTGATTGGTTGCAGCGCCATTCGCGGCATCGAGATCGTCGACCGCGTGTTGGAGGTCGATCAGACACCGATCGGAAAGACGCCGCGTTCCTGCCCGGCGACCTATATCGGCTTCTGGGATGACATCCGTCGCATCTTCGAGGGAACGACCGAAGCGCGTATCCGGGGCTATACCTCGAGCCGCTTCTCGTTCAACACCGCGGGCGGGCGCTGCGACGCCTGCGAAGGACAGGGCGTCAAGACGATTGAGATGAACTTCCTGCCGGACGTCAAAGTTCTTTGCGACGTCTGCGGGGGACGGCGCTTCAATTCCGAGACCCTGTCAGTTCTGTGGCGTGAGAAAAGCATCGGCGATGTGTTGTCGATGAACATCGATGACGCCGTGGAGTTTTTCCACGCTCATCCGAAGGTTCACCATGCGCTCAAGTTGCTGCAGGACGTGGGCTTGGGTTACCTGACCCTGGGTCAGCAGAGCCCAACACTGTCCGGTGGTGAAGCCCAGCGCATCAAGTTGGTCGCGGAGCTCTCGAAGGTCCGCAACGACGTTCGGGCCGGCCCGCGACAGAAGCCGAAGCACACGCTCTACGTGCTCGACGAGCCCACCGTCGGCCTGCACATGGCCGACGTGGAGAAGCTGATCCACGTGCTTCACCGGCTCGTCGACGCCGGCAACACCGCTGTGGTGGTCGAGCACAACCTCGATGTCATGGCCGAAGCCGATTGGATTCTGGACATGGGGCCAGAGGCCGGCGAGGGCGGTGGCGAGGTGGTTGCCCAGGGCACGCCGGCGCAGATTGTGAAGCGCAAGAAGGAGTCGCACACGGGGCGGGTGCTGGAGGGCTTCCTGCGCGACCGGACGGCACCAGCGCCGACAAAAGCGAAGGTGGCTGCCCTGTTGGCCAACCCGGCCACGAGGGCTGCCGCGATCCCGGCGGCGAGTGTCTCGGCGGTGGCCAGCGCACCGGCGCGGGCCCGAAAGGCAATCGGCGCTGCCGCTACCACGGCGCGGGCTTCGGCGACGGGCAAGGCCGCGGCGCCTGCGCGTCCGCGAAAGGCCGCCGGGGCCCGGAAGGGCCGCAACTAAGCGAACGAGGTAAACTCGCAGCCGTGAGCCACAACCTCGTCTGCTGGAATTGCGGTACTTCGCTGGCGCATTTGAGCCTGCCGTTGCGGCGGCTCGACGAGTGCTCGAAGTGCCGCGCCGAATTGCACGTCTGCAAGATGTGCGTCGACTACGACACGCGCGTTGCGAAGCATTGCCGCGAGCCTACGGCTGAGGAAGTCAGCAACAAAACGCAGGCGAACTTCTGCGACCACTTCAAGCCGCGTGCGGGCGCCTACACGGCACCCAACACGGGCGAAGTGGATAAAGCTAAATCGGAGTTGGAAAAGCTGTTCGGTAAGAAATAGCCGGCGTAAAAATCCCCGCGCTTGCGCGCGGGGTTATAACAAGAGCCGTCCTTACGAACGGCTCTGTCATTCGCTACGGTTTACGAACGCGCTCACTCAATCGTTCGAGCAGGCGACCGAACGGCGTGTTCTTCTGAACTTCAACACGCAGGTGGCGCACGCCACTCTCGTTCATGTTCTCGCCATGGTTGGAATCCATCTCGAGCTCACCGGCGCCCAGAATCTCCAGCGTCTCTTCGAGCGTCTGCGGAGTGCGTGCCTCACGCGCGCGGACGCGACCGTTGTTGGCCTTCGGTTGCTGCGGGCGGCGAGCGGTAGCAGGCGGCGCCGTCTTGGCGGGCGCGGCCTGCTTGGTGGCTACTGCCGGGCGCGGACGTGCAGGAGCCGGTACATCGTGATCGTCCGAATCGATGAGCTTGAACTCATCGACCGGCTCTGTGCGGGTCCTCTTCGGGAAAGCCAGGTCGGATTTCTTTTCCACATCCGACGCGCGAGTGCGCTCTTGCGGGCTCACCGGCACGACCGCAACGGACGTGAACTCGGATCGCACGTAGTAGGCAACCTGCTTCGCGGAAATCGCGTCACTGAAGAAGCCGAGGCGCAGGCCAAACCACTTGCGGCCATCGCGGCTACCTTCAACCGTGTACAGCGTGTAGGCACTGAAGATCGCGAGCGGGGGTACTTTGGACAACTCGACCGGCGACACCGACCACTGCAACTGGACGGCGAACCAGACGGGCGCGTTTTCTGTGACCGCTTCCTTCAGGGCGCGACGTGTACCCGTGTCATCCGGCTTGAGCAGAGAGATCGCACCGGTCTCAACATCGATACCGGTGAGCTCCGAGCCATCGGCACGGCGTGTCTCGAGGAACTTCAACACCTGAGTGTCTGTGAAGTTGTTGTTGTCCGAGATCGTGTCCATACCGGCAAGCGACGGTGCCGGCATCATGCGGGTCTCGCCCGTGATTTCAGAGTCGTTGCTCGTCTCGCCCAGAGCCTTGAGCACCTCACGGACATTCGAATCGGGCATCGTGGCTCGTGCATTCGCCTTGGCGTTCGGGCGAGCCGCCGCGGTAGGAACACCGTGAGCTCGAGCGGCGGCGGGCGGCGCCGCAGGCTTGTGCTGTTGACCGGCAGCGGCCGGAGCAGCTGCTCTTGCAGGCTGAGCAACGGGGGGTGCTGTCCGTACGGCAGCCGGAGCTGCGGCACGCGCGACGGCGGCCATTGGCGGTCGTGCGGCGGCGGCCTGAGCGGGAGCTACCGAGGCAAGGGGAGATCCCGAACGAGCCTGAGCGGGCGCCACAGAGCGTGGAGCAGCGACCGGCACAACTGGCGCAGCCTTCGGCGGGGATTCCTTCGGGGAGCGCATCATGCCGATGACACTCGGACCTGACGAAGGCACCGCGACAGGCGGCCGTGCCAGTGCGGACGCTGGCTTCGAAGTCATACCGGAATTCAACATCGCAGGCTGGCCCATCAGCGGTGCGGGCCTGGCGACCGGCACATTCCTCGGAACCTGGGCAGCAACGAGCGTCGCCGGTCGCGCCGGGCTGGGCGTCGCGGCGTGGATCGTCGGAACATTCAGAGCCGGTACGTCGACCGACGCGGATTGGGCAACGGGCAGTGTGGGAACGTTACGGGGCGGCGCCACCGGCGGTGGAGGGCCGGCAGCGTGTTGGGCCTGGGCCGCGGCGGCAGCAACGGCACGCTCGCGCAACTTCTTGCCCGGAGCCTCACCGGCCCAGGCACCTGGATAAATGTCGCGTACGGCGACCAGCCACTCTTCCGCTTCTGCGAGTGTTGAGAAGTAGCCCATGTGCAAGCGGAACCGCTCGCGGCCTTCCTCAAAACGGCGACTGACAAAAAAGCTGAAGCGCTTGAGCTCCGGTTGCTCTGGATTCGCCAACGCCATGGGCGTTGTCGAAGAAGTTAAGTTGAGTACGAACGGGCCGGCCGCTTCCTGCGGCTTGCCCTGTTCAACCGCACCGTGGCGTGCTGTGCCGCCAGATGCAGACTTAGGCGTTGGTGTCATAGAATCTTCCCCGGACCGATGCGTAAAGCCGCCACCAGAAACAGGAAGAGTTTCCCGACGAGATCGGAGTGCGAGCGTCGCGCCAGCTGCGCGATCGTGGCAGCCCCGCCGTCATAGGAATACTTCCTTTAGACCGGTGGCTTTGCGTCCCCGTCTTTCGACGGGTTTGCCCTTGTCACTACAGGTTGCAAGTGTCAAAGCGTCGCGGATGACAGTCAAGCGTTTATATTGTGTACAGCCTCTCAGGGAGCGGTTGCACTCGAACTACCGCCAGCATATGTTGAATTGTCTCGATGTGGCGACGCTGTCCGAGCCTTAGGTCGCGACCCCCAACTGTGACGTACCGCACACTTCTCATGGGCTGCGCCCAACTGTCCTGCCGGTCGAAACGACCGGCAACATGTGGCGGCGCTGCGCGCCGGGGGAAATCCGCCGAACTTCTTATCCTGCTTCGCGGACATCCCGGAGCTCTTCGTCGCCCGACTGAGTGCGCGCCTGTAGTAATTCCGTAACGATCTGGCTCGACAGGGGCCGGGCCAGGTAGAAACCCTGCGCGATGTCGCAACGGCGCTCGCGCAGAAACTCGAGTTGATCGGCGGTTTCGATGCCTTCGGCTACAACCCGTTTGCCGAGGGCATGCGCCATGACGATGATCGTTTCCACCAGCGTCGCCGAAGCCGGGTTCTGCGGCACTTCCTCCAGGAAGGTGCGATCGATTTTCACGGTGCCGATCGGATACTGCCGCAGATAGGACAAGGACGAGTACCCGGTCCCGAAATCATCCAACGCCAGGTGCACACCCAGTTGGTGCAACCGTTCCAGGGTGGCGCCGGCGGCTTCATCCGCAAAGACGCTCTCGGTGAGCTCCAACTCGAGCAGCGCCGGCGCAAGACCATACTTGTCGAGCGCACGACGGACCAGCTTCGGGAACTCGGAGTGTTTCAACTGTTGGGCCGAGACGTTGAGCGCCAGTCGGGGAGGCGCGATATTCTGGTCGCGCCAGCTCGCGAGCTGCGCGCACGCAGCATCCAACACCCAGCCGCCGATGTCGATGATCAGACCGCTCTCTTCAGCCGCGGGAACAAACTCACTCGGCTGCCGCATGCCATCGCGCGCCGTCTGCCAGCGAAGCAGTGCTTCGACCCCCGCCAGCGCGCCGTTGGAAACGGTGAACTGCGGTTGATAAAACAGCGAGAATTCCCTGCGCCGCAAGGCCCTGTGGAGGCCCGTCTCCGTAGGAATGGTGGCCTTGGCATTCATGTGCGGGTCAAAGAACATTGTGCAGCCGCGGCCGAGATCCTTGGCTCGATACATGGCTGTGTCAGCATTGCGCATGACATCGTCAATGGCTGATCCATCATCGGGGAACAGGGTGATACCGATGCTGGCGCACACAAAGTGGTCCCGGCCGCCGATGTTCACAGGCAACTGCAGCGATTCGATGATCCGCTCGGCCACCGCCCGCGCAGAGCTCGGATCCGCAACATTGCGCAATATCACGGTGAACTCATCCCCACCCAACCGCGCGACCGTATCCCCTTCCTTCACGCAAGAGCGCAGTCGCTGCGCAACGATGGTCAACAATTGATCGCCGGCGCTGTGCCCGACCGAGTCGTTCACGCGTTTGAAGTGGTCGAGGTCGATATACAGGAGTGCGCCGCGACTCAAGCCAGCCGTCGCATTGGCAATTTCCTGGGCCAGCCGGTCACGGAACAGGATGCGGTTGGGCAGCGAAGTCAGCGGGTCGTAATGCGCCTGGCGATACAGCCGCTCGTCGCGCGCGCTCTTGGACAGAGCCACTGCGAGCCGCTCTGCAAACTGACTGCCGCTGCGCGCCAGGTACGGATCCGCCGCAGGTGCCTCGCGATAGCCGACGGCCAGAATCGCTTCGACGCGCTCGGATACATTCACGGGCCAGACCCAGAAGAACTCGGCACCGATCTCCTTCAGGGGCCGCAGGAAGCTGTGGCGAGTGTCCTCACAGCGCGCAACCGTCAGCCCACGACTCTCCGCTATGAGCGTGGTCAGCATGTCGTCATCGAGCTCGACACGGGTGACGGGCAGATCCGAGAGGCCGTTGGCAGCGAGATAAACCCGGCCACGCCCGGGCGCATCCGCATCCCGCAACGTGATACCAACACAATGACAGCGAGTCACGGTCTGCACCCGCGCCAGAATGCCCTCGAGCACCTGCTCGAGCTCCGCCGATCCCAACAGGAGCTTGTCGATCTCCCCGAGCGTCTCCAGGGCATGAAACTGCTCCTGGAGGCTGGCAGCGGAGCGGTTGAAAGTCTCAATCAGGTCGCTCGGCTCATCCGTTCCGGCCGCGGGCAGCGGCTCAAAACGGCGCGCCTGCAGGCCGGGCAATCCAATCCGCAGTTCCCGCAGGGCAGCCAGGTAGCGGCGCGACAGATAATGTGCGCCCGCGAGCCCGCAGATGACCAACACCCCGAGCATGTAGGGCAGGATCGCCCAAACATTTTGCGAGCGCGCCAGGAACGGAACCTCCCGGGTGTACGCAACGACGCCCCACGGGACTGTCGTAATGCGCTCGTCGACCAGCGGTATGTGTTTGAGCACACCGTGCCATTCCGCGCCGCCATCCTGCCAGGAGAGAGTATCGAGTGATCCGCCCCGCTCGCCCAGAAGGGTGATGTGCTCGGCGAACATGTGGTTGGTATCGTTGGCAACGGATCGCGGGCTGTGCAGAACTTTGCCATCCGCGTCCACGACCACGATCGCGGCACCCGGCAGTTCCTTCAGGTCTTTCCACAGCCAGTCGGGAGCCATTTCAAAGTAGGCCAGCTTGCCGACTCCCGCGGCGCTCACCTGACGAACCATGAAGGTCCCGGTGAGCTGTCCGTCCAGGGTCACGGGCATGAGAATCGTCTGTGCCGCTTCGAGGGCCAGCGATTGCGCGGCACTCGGGCGCAATGTTGTTTCGCCATCGGCCAACAGACCGTCGCGGTTCACCACGACGACGGACTTGAACGCCCGCGAGTTGGTCACTTGATGTCGGAGGATCGAGCTGTCGGGACCAATGTCACCGACGGTGAAGGTCTCGACTATGGTCTCAGCAACACCGAGACGCGACCTGATGACATCCGCGTACAGGGAGCTGACGCCCGAGAGACGCCGCTCTTCGACCTCAGCGCCGGCGGAATTGGCCTCACGCGCGGCCGCAATTGCAAACAGCACCACAGGTACCGCGGCACACAGCGCCAGTACCCATGCAATACGCCTGCCCATGCGGCTCGTGAAGGCCGTCCAACCCATTCCACTGGCTTCCTGCACGTACTTTCCTCAATGTATCCATACGGTCGCACGTCGATTGTGCGACGCGTCAGCTATTGGAAAATTGTGCGCGGAGTGGGCTGCAGGCGAGTGTGCGCTATTTCACGGTACGCACCGGCTTGATCCGTGCGAGCGCGTGTATTCCGGAATAAGTGTAGCGCTGCACACCCCGGCGACCAGACCTCGTCGCTCCGACCATGGCAGCAGCCACTGTACGCGCGGGAATGGCACGCAACGGCTCGCGCTTGCCGGTGAGAAATGGATTGACCAACGGCATGAACACTGAAGCGAGCAGCTCGAGGGGTCGGATCTCACCACGCCATCCGAGCAGCAGACTGGGTTGGAGTATGTCGAGACTCGCAAAGCCGAGACCCTGCAACGCCTCTTCCACTTCGCCCTTCGTGCGCAGATAGAAATTCTTCGCGGCACTGTCGGCGAAAGCCGCTGACACGAGGACAAAACGCTGTGCCTGCGCCGCTTTGGCGGTCCGCGCAAAGGCGAGTACGGCATCGAAATCAACCTGCCGGAACGCGCTCTGCGATCCGGCCTGGCGCATCGTCGTTCCCAGTGAGCACACAGCGGCGTGGCAGGTGATCCCTTTCAGCTGTGATTCGATCTGCTCGAACGGCACGATGCGGTTGGCCAGGCGCGGATGCTCACGGCCCAGTGGGCGGCGGGTGATCGCCCAGACGCGGCTGATGTCCGGGGCGTCGAGGAGCGCAGTGAGGGCGAGGTTGCCCACGTAGCCGCTGGCGCCTGCGAGCAGAATTACTTTTTGGTCACCGTCTGCCATGCCTGTATCCGACTGTGATGTTGATTGACAGGATAAACGAGTTACGATTCCTCACAATATGCGTCTCATCGTCATAGTCGCTATCGGCCTGCTCTGCCGATCCGTTGCGGCGGTGACCGATGCTGACCGGGTGCAGGTGTACCACGACTTCCGAACGGAATTCGACGCGCGGCGCTACCCGGAAGCCTTGCCGCTGGCCGCAATGCTCGTCTCGATGACCGACGAGCAATACGGCGCCGCCGACCGCGCGCTGGCCATTCCGCTGTGCAATCTCGCCACAACTGAGTATCGGCTGCATGACTTCGAGACGGCCGAAGCGACTTTTCTGCGGACCGTGAAGATCGTTGAGGACTCCGGGGGAGGCGCCGACCGTGCGCTGCTGAGACCGTTGCACGGTTTGGGAGCAACGTATTTCGCCACCCGCCAGTACGAGGACGCGAGCCTGATACTCAAACGTGCTTTGGATCTCAGCCGCAACCTGGATGGTCTGTTCAATCTCGAGCAGATGTCGATCCTGGATCCGCTGATTGAGAGTCTCGTCGCTCTGGATCGACATGACGATGTGGAGCGCGCGTATGACTACTCGATACGGGTGGCGGAGACGGCGTACGGTAAGACTGATCTGCATGTCCTGCGGCCACTGGATCGTTCAGCACTCTGGCAGGAGAAGATGGGTCGCTATGCAACTGCCCGGATCCTGTACGCACGCGCGTTGCAGATAGCCGAACAGGCGGGTGCGGGCGCGGCCATCAGCACCGTCGATCCCCTCGAGGGTATTGCCCGGACCTACCGGCTCGAGTTTGTTAACAGCAATGAGGGTCAGACAAGTGGCGGTGATATGTATGCGCCGGCACCGGCGGCGGACCCGGCTGTTGAGAATGCGCAGCGGCTCAATCCGGACGGCGAGCGTGCGATTCTGATGGCACTGAGGGCCATCGACAAGACAGAACCGGTCGATCACATGCGCCGGGGCACGGCCTTTGTTGAGCTCGGTGACTGGTACATGAGTGGCGGGGTGTTGTTACGGGGTCTGCAATCGTACAGGCACGCCTGGAAGGAGTTTGAGCGGGGAGGGTCTACCGCGACGCTCGCTGCACCGCGGCAACTGGCGTACCGGTCGCCCTTGGCAGCGGTGAGTCGGGCCAAGGGTGACCATGACAACATGGAGGAACACTTTGTCGAGGTGAGTTTCACCGTCACCAATGAGGGCCGAACGGCTGAGGTCACTGTTGCGGAGACAGATGCAACGGAGTCGCAGCAGAAAACGGTTATGTCGGCGGTTCGCAGGGCGCGGTATGCGCCGCGGATGGAGAATGGGGAGCCGGTTGATACGGTGGGGGTGAGGTTTCGGGAGCGGTTGCTTTCCAAGAAGCCGCGGGGCTAGGTTTTGGGGGGTGCGAGGTCGTCTGCGGGCTCGTCGATGGGCACCGCCTCAATTTGGGCCGCCTCGGCGGTGCTGGCGGGTTTGTCAGGTACCACCCCCTCGTTCCGGGCCAGTTGTTGCCCGGCCGGTTGCTCAGGAAACTGCACCAGGAATTTCGCGGCGGCGTCTCGCATGGCACCGACTGTTGCCTGTGTGAGCGGCTTGCCACCTGACATCCCCATGGCCAGCGAGTTTCCGTATCCCGTCAGCGTGTAGCTGTCGACTATCTCGCCTGCCGGCGTGTACAGGTTGATGCGATATCGAATGGTGACTGCGTAGTAACGGCCACCGGTCTCCCGAGCTGTCACGAACGAGTACTGATCCACGCGCGTCTCGAAGAGCGCCTTCAGGTCCTTGGCCGCCCGGGCTGACTCCAGGTTTTTGAACTCTTCAACGTGCTGAAACAAGGCGCCGAAGGTGTCCCGCATGAGGCGGACTTCCCCGGGCCCGAGATCGACCTTCCAGTCGACGCCGAAGCGGGTCTCCTTGTCGACGTATTTACGGGTGTCAGATGGGATGATCAGGCCCACGGCCGCAGGGATCGGGGTAATGAGCGGCTTCGGTAAGTGGGCTTCGGGCTTGATACTGACATCACCACAGGCGACCAACGCACCCACCAACAGCAGCGGGGCGAGCCGCGCCGCTTTCATTGCCTCAAGCCGACAAACGTGCCGTTGTTCTGCTCGGTCACGAGGCGCATCAATGCCGAGAAGCGAATGCTGGTGAACGGTGACATGCCAGGCCCTTCGGGGAAACCGATGGCGTGAATGCGGATGGGGCGGCGGCCGTTTGCGTCTAGTTTGTTGAGGGTGCCGATGGAGTCGAGCGCGGCCTGGATGGAATCGCCTGTGAATTCGTCGCCGAGGACGAACACGCTGACTCTTCTATCGGCTGCCCAATACGTACGGATCGCCTCCTCCATCCCCGGCACGGGGTTGGATTGGCTGAATGCATGCCAGTTTTTGGCACGCGTATGAATTTCAGTCCGCTGCGCCGGTGTGTCGTCCAGCCAACGACCCTTCGTACCGTTGAACATGTACGTTCCCTGGTCGTTCATCACCTGCAGGCCTTTGACGTGAGGATACATGCCGAGGATTTCATCGATGATAGCCAGATTCACGTCCCAGTGATTGGCCGTCATGCTCGACGATGTATCGATGACGAAGATGACGTATTCGCTGTCGATGGGAATACCCGCAATCGCCTCCGTAGCCGGACGACTGGCGTGATCCTTGAGGACCCGCATCATTTCGGCGCTCAATTTCTGCTTGGCGGCCACGAGCTCGGTTTCAATCGTGTTGGTAACCGACGCTTCCTGCTTGCTTGCCGAGTACTTGCCCTGGAGGCTGCTGAGATCGCCGGACAGATGCTCCAGCTTGTGGCGCTCGCGCTCGAGTTTCTCGACGCGACCCTGCAGTTGACGCTCGAGATCATCTGACTCACCGCGAATCACCTGCAGTTGTTGCTGCAGGTTGCGCACCTGTGCCTGCAGATTGACGCGGCTTTCCTCAATCTTGGCGGGTCGTTGGTAGTCGGTGAGCACCAACAGCAGAATGATGGCTCCGAAGCCACAGCAGATGCAGTCGAGGAACGCCAGGCTGAATACTTCGACATTGCGGCGTCTCAACACTACGGCCAGTCCTTGGATGGCATCAGCAGCGTACCGTTGGTCAGACGCGCGAGGTTCCAGAAGCGATGCGCTGCCTGTAGATCGCCCAGCATGGGCAGGAGGATGGAGTCGACGGGAACGCGGTCGGGCAACTGCCCTACGGCATCATCAAAGAAGCGCATACGCGCTCCGGAATCCACGTATTTTCGCAGGCCCGCCGACTTGCCCTGAGTGGGAAGTCCATCGGTGATCAGAACGATCTGATCCGGTAGCGGTGCGAGAGTCCTGGTAGCGGCAAAGGCGTTGTAAAGGCTGGTGCCTTCTGCCGGCACGATGGTGTGTAGGTTGGCCAGCTCGCGAGCGAGCTGCGGTGCATCCCCGGACCCGATCCACTTTCCCGCCAGATCCGGTAACAACGAATGCGCCTGGGTGTTGAATGTGTAGATCTGGTACTGGCTGCCGGGCGGTAGCTGGGTTGTGAGCCACGTGACAGTGTCGACAGCACGGCGCCATTTCGCTGCGTTGCGCTTGTGGTCGTCGTCGGAGTTGCGCAGGCGCAGGATTGTTACGAGATCCTCGTGAAGCATGCTGGCTGATACGTCGAGCAGAATCAGGATCCGCTTGCCTCTGAGCTTTATGCCCGTAATGTAACGGCGATCGCCACCGGTTTCGCGGAACGCACTGATCTGCTGACCGGGGGGCGTTTTGTCCAGGCTCCCGCCTTCGAGGCGGCGCTTGCCTTCCTGCAGCGAGCGGATGTCTGCCTTCAACTTCTCGATCTGCTCGCGCCGGGCGACGCTGCTCGTATCAAACGTAGACAGCTGCTCGCGCTGGCTCTCGAGAGTCGAGGCCAGGCTCCTGGTGCGAGCTTCATCGCTGACCGTCTCACTGACTGTCTTTTCGATCTGGTTGTGCAGCACCACCAGGTTGCGGGAACCGGCCTGGACCTGATCTTCGAGGCGATTGACTTCCGCGCTCAATGCGTCAGTGCTGCGTACCCCCTGCATTCCTGCCTGGGCACTTACGATGGTGTAAAAGAGAATCACCGCTCCGAACCCGCAACAGATGCAGTCCAGGAACGAGAGCGTGAAGACTTCGACTGTGCGTCGGCGCGATGCCATCGTTAGGGTTGTTGAGTGGCCGCTGCTGCCACGTCGCCGACGGCGATCAAGGTTAGCTCAACCCCAGGCTCTCCGAGTCGCACCCTGTCGCCGGCGTAAATTCGCACTCTCTCTTGCACGCGCTCGCCGTTTACGAATGTGCCAAAGGTACTGTGATCGAGAAGCACGAGCTCATTGCCGTCGTGCACGAACGTGCAGTGGCGGCGTGATACTCCAGCCAGACCATCTGGCAACGTTATGTAGCGGGAGGAGTCCGACGGGCCGCGGCCAACTACCAGGGAGTCGGCATTCAGTGAGTGGGCACGGCCGTCCCACAGGACGTGGGATGGGGCGGGGCCGCCGAAACGGCGTTGGCCTAGAGACTCGCGGGTTACGCCGTTGGCAGATACCGCAAGCGGCAGGCGTCGCAGCAGGCGAATCGCTGCGTCATCTGCCTGCGGTTCGGGCAGGTCGAGTAACGACGTCGCGGCTCCCGCGAATCCGTCAGAGACGCTCACCAACTCGCAGCCCACGAATTGCTCCAACTGCTCACGCAAACCTGGCAGTTGCGCCGCCAATTGCGGAATCACGATTGCGACCGGCGTGCCTGCGGGACGCAGTTGGTGCAGGAGGCCCACTATCGCACGATAGATCGGTTCTGCCGCCTGGGAAAACTGGTCGCGTGTCAGAGCCGCTTCGATGCGCTCCGTTCCCTTCGTGACACTTGCCGTGGCATGACCGGTGTGCGTTGCTTGCAGCGCAAGGG
>JAXDQF010000081.1:0-2903 GCA_034668025.1 Gammaproteobacteria bacterium
ACGGCGGCGTGTGGCTCCAGCCTCACGCGCAGAACGATCTGCGCGCCTGCTGGACTGAAATCGACGGCGTTGTCGACGAGCTTATCCAGCATCTGGACGATGAGGTCTGGTGCGCCCTCGATCTCGACGGGCTCATCCGGCGTTTCGGTCGCGAACGCGCGTTCCGGAAATGCGATGCGGTAGGCGTCCGCGGCTGATTTGACTACAGGTACTAGATCAAAGCGCATGCGCTCTGCGTTGCTGATGGCCTCTTCGACGCGTGTCGCGGCGCCCATGGCGACCAGTATTCCGTTCAGACGCTCGCTGCCCTGCCGCGCTCGGTCCAGGTACACACGCGCTGAAGAGGAAACTCCCTCTGACTCAAGGTTCTCGAGTGACGACCGCACGATTGTCAGGGGAGTGCGGATCTCATGCGCGAGCTTGCCGGCAAGAGTCCGCAGATAGCCTGTGTATTCATTCAGGCGGTGAAGTAGCGTCGAGAACCCTCGCGCCACGTCACCCAGCTCATCGGAAGCATCCGTTTCGGGAAACGTGGTCACGAGCCCTTCGCGAGTCAGCGCCGACTCGCTTGCGGCGCGCAACCGGGACAGCCGCACCGCGAGCGACGCCGCAAAAATGAATGTGGCGATCACCGCGATACCGCTGATGATCAACGTCAAATTCAACATGTGGGTCAGCGCCCGGTCGCGCAGCACGAGCCACCGGTCTTCGGTCTGTGATACCAGGAGCGAGCCGATCACTCGTTTGTGCTCCCGGTCGTAGATGTCCGCGGAGGAGTCGATGACCCGCCGCGTGCCGGGCCGGTCGACGAAACGGCGATAAAACTGAGCGAGAATTCCACGCTCCGGGCCGAGCACATTGGTTACGGACAGGGCGTCCGCCTGGGCCAGTAGTCGCCCTTCCGGCGCCGCCACCGCGATTCGTAGCCCGGGTTGGCTGAACTGCTTGAGGTACCCCGTCAATTCCGGGGCCGCGGCGATGAGCCGGCCGACAGTATGCAGGTCATCGCTGCGCAGAGTGCCGTAGCTCACCGGGTCCGCGCCGCGCTGATTGCGATCGTCGATCAGCACGCCGAAGTGCTCACCCAACATCGACAAAGGGATCCGCAGCTCCAACCGGTACCCCTGCGCAGTGGGTTGCAAAGCCCCGAGGATCCGCGTCTCGTTGACAGCAGTCAGCTGACCATATTCCCCGGTCTCGATGCGGCGGGCAGTGACGGAACCCGGGCCCATAGCGGCGACGAAGACCTGGTGCTCGTGACCGTCCTGGCCTTCAAATCCAATCCAGATGCGATCACCGAATGTGCTGGGATCCAGCGGGCTCGCGCCGGGGCTGTCATAAACGACATGATCGTCGTGCACGTCGAGCATCACGTACAGCATTCGCTCGAACACGCCCGTCAGCACGCCAAACCGGTGTTGGTCGCGGGCGAAATAGCGCCAGGCGCCTTTATTCTGCGGCCACTCTTCCACGTAGCCGTCGAGAAAGGGCTGCGCGCTGAGGAGAACGGGGCGCAGATCGTACGGGCTGGGTTTCGCGTCGGGTTCGACTGCGGCTGTTTCGCTTGTTTGCGCGTCATCCGCAATCTGCAGCGGAGCGGGCTGCCGATAGAGCAAATCGCCGCGACCCTGGAGGGAAGCTGCGATTGTTTGTGCTACCGAAAGGAGTGAGCTCTGCTCGCCTTCACGCAGGGCCGTCTCCATTTCGCGCGCATAACGGCATCCGGCCCACGGGAGCACGAGCGTTGCGAGTCCCAGGAGCAGCAGTTTGAGGCGAATTGACATTGGGGGCGGCAGGCTTCAGGAGCCTGACGGCCTGTTCAGTCCACCCACCTATAACCCATGCCATAAACAGTCTGCACGCCGTCGAACTTCGGGTCGATGACCTGAAATTTTCGGCGGATGCGCTTCACATGCGATGTGATGGTGTTGTCATCCAGCACGACGTTGGCCGCATCCATCAGCTGTTGGCGATTCTTGACGTGGCCCGGGTGCCGGGCGAGTGCATACACAATCCAGAATTCGGTGAGCGACAGCAGTACGACCTGGCCCGTCCATTCGACCTGCATGCGCTCGGCATCCAGGGTCAGCGAGCCGCGCCGGATGATCTGCGTGGCTTCGGAAGGTCGCCGTAATGCATCAACGCGGCGGAACAACGCGTTCACGCGCGCGATGAGGTGCGCGAGGCTCAGGTCTTTTGTCAAAAAGTCGTCGGCGCCGAGCCGCAATCCGGACACGGCATCGAGCTCACTGTCGCGGGCGGTGAGAAAGATGATGGGCAGCTCGGGCGACAGTGCGCGCAGCTGGCGGCACAACTCGAAGCCGCCTTCCGGCTCTTCTTCCAGGGAGATGTCGATGACCGCGAGGTCGGGCAGCCGCGATGCGAAGGCAGTCATGGCTTGTGACCGGTTGGCGTATGTGCGGACGACGTAGCCTTCGCGCGTGAATGCGGCGGCGTAGTTGTCGCGGATTGCGGGTTCGTCTTCGACGATGGCGACCATGCGTTTCATGGCCATAGGCTACAGGTTGGGAGGCGCCGGTTAAAGCGCGGGAAGAGCTGCCATTTTTCGCCACAATTGCGGGGTGGTATGACATTTTTCCGCCCCGGGGATGCGGGGGCGGTGCGGCGAAATAGCTCCATTGGTGGGATGGAGATCAGTTTATGAACGCGCTGGGTCTGAGTCGGAAAGAGTGGATCTTTAACGTGTTGGGATTGCTGGTGTTGTTGGCGATCGGGGTCGTGAGTTAGAACGCATTGACGCCCGTCAGCTCGCGGCCAATGGTCAACTGATGAATGGTCTCAGTGCCTTCGTAGGTAATGACGCTTTCCAGGTTGAGCATGTGGCGGATAGGGACATATTCGGCACTGATGCCCGCGCCCCCCAACATGTCGCGGGCATCGCG
>JAXDQF010000082.1:0-14692 GCA_034668025.1 Gammaproteobacteria bacterium
GCGGTGGGGGCCACCGGCCAACCGTTGCCCCACAGCGCCATGTCGCTGGTCAATGTGGCTTACAACATCAGCTTCGGCTGGTCCAAACCTGAGGTGCAGTCGCTCGAGGCGCAGATGCTCGAGCCGCAGTTGAATGAGCATCCGGTGGAGCTCGGGCTCGCCGGGAGGCAAGCGAGCGTATGCGCACTGCTCGCGGCGGATCCTGAGTACCGCGCGGCGTTTGCCAAAGCGTTTCCGCAAGACGCGAATGCCGCGTCTAGCGTCCATGCGGGCGATAACCCGATGTTGAGTCCGGTGGCGGGCACCGGCAACAAAGCGGTGAGCGAACCGGCGGTTAGTTTCCCGAACGTGATCAAGGCCATTGCCGCATTCGAGCGCACCTTGATTTTCGGCAACTCACCGTTCGACCGGTATGTGTTCGGTGGTGACCACGATGTGATCTGCGCAGAGGCCAAACGTGGCATGCAGCTGTTCTACTCGCCCCGTGCTGGGTGCGGCGCCTGCCACTCCGGATTCAACTTCAATGGCAACTGGCGCGACAGTCGGGGCGACACGGGCAAACCGGCGTTTGCAAACAACGGCGTTGGTGATCAGGCAATGCGAGTCCCCACCTTACGCAACATCGCGTTGACTGCTCCGTACATGCACGACGGCCGCTTCGCCACGTTGGACGCGGTGTTAGATCACTATGCCCGCGTCGCATCGCTGCCCGGGAGCGATGCCAAGCTCCGGACATTCAACCTGTCGGCCGACGAGCGCGCCGACCTGATCGCCTTTCTTCAAACTTTGACGGACGCAGAATTTTCCGGCCGCTGAGTCAGCGGCAGATAGCCCGGCTGTCGGGCAACACGATCGATCCAGGCACGCACCGCCGGGTAGGGTGTCAGATCAAAGTGAGCCTCGTGGGCCACATGCGTATAGGCATACAGCGCAATGTCGGCAAGGCTGTAGGCCTCACCAACAAAATAGGGATGTCGCGCGAGATGGGTTTCCATGACCGCCAGCGCGGCCCGACCGCGAGCCATCCGGTCGGGCAATTCGCCGCGTCGCGGTGAATCAACCGGCGTGTGTTTCACGATGAAGCGAGGAGTCGCGACGTAGGGCTCGTGGCTGTACTGCTCGAAGAACATCCATTGCAGAACTTGCGCGCGCCGCAGCCGGTCGCCGGGAATGAAAGGACTGCCCTCGGCAAGGTACCAGAGGATGGCATTCGATTCTGCGAGGACGGTGCCGTCATCCAACTCCAGCGCGGGGATGCGGCCGTTGGGATTTTTCGCCAGGAACCCGGGAGTGCGGGTCTCATTGGAGAGGATGTCGAGCTCCACCCAGCGGTACGGTTTGCCCAGTTGCGCCAGCAGCAAACGAATCTTGAAGCCGTTACCGGAGTCGAGGTAGTCGTACAAGGTAAACATGCCCAGCCCTTTGCCGCTTCCATTGACGGGGCGCATTATTGAGCGCGGCGCAGCTTGCTGCCAACAGAGAAGTCCAGCGGCCGAGGGCAAGGAAATCTTAGGCTTTGCGCAGGAACCCCGCCCATACGCGAGCGTTGCCTGTGGGGTAAAGTGGGGTCGCCATGTATTCATCCTTCTACCGCCGGACGTTCGTCCTCGTCACGCTGGCCATTCTCGGCTGGGCGCTGCTTTCGATGCTGGAGCCACTGTGGGCCACGCTGGGTTGGGCGGCCGTGCTGGCGTTTCTCCTGAATCCGCTGCACGAACGACTGACGGCCAAATTGAAAGGACGTGCCTCGCTTTCTGCCGGGCTCTTGACGGCCCTGACGCCGTTTTTCGTCATGGCTCCGATTGCGTTTTTAGGGGTCGTATTTGCGCGGCAGGTTGCGAACATCCTGTCTGAGATGTCGAAGATGACGCTGACGTATCCGGATCTGCTGGCACGTCTGGATACGATTCCCCTCATCGGCGGCGCGGTGCGGTGGATGCGCGATACCGCGCCCATCTCTGCCGAGCAAGTGAAGGGCTGGATCATGGATAGCGCTCAGACGGTGTTGAAATCGGCTGCCTCCATGGGCGGCAGTCTCGCGCTGGGCATCATGGGATCGCTGCTTGGATTCTTTATGATGCTGTTCTTGCTTTACTTCTTGTTGCGCGACGGGCGCGTCATGCTCAAGCGTCTCATCGGATTCATTCCGATGGAGCCGCGGCCGCGAGGGCAACTCATGGCCTATCTCGGTGATGTCACGCGAGCCGTTGTATTCGGTTCGGTTGCAACCGCGCTGATTCAAGGAACGTTTTCAGGCATCGGCTTCGAGCTGGTGGGCTTGCCGTCGCCGGTGGTGTTCGGCGTCCTGGCGACCATCGCGGCCTTCCTCCCGGTCGGGTCGGCGATCGTGCTGGTGCCCGCCGTGCTGTACCTGATGACTCAAGGCCGCTGGGGCGCCGCCATCTTCCTCGGTGTGTGGAGCGCCGGTGTCGGTGTGATGGATAACTTCCTGCGGCCGTACCTCACGGCGAAGCAGGCCGAGGTTTCCACTCTAGCGGTATTCGTAGGGGCAATCGGTGGCGCTTCGGCCTTTGGAATTCTAGGTCTGATCATCGGACCCGTACTGCTCGGTTTCATTGCCGCACTTCTGCAGTTCGCGGAAAAAGGGGTCATTGAAAGCGAATAGGGGCCCCCGTAATTTTGTAGAATGCGCCCCCCATGCCAGGAGATCCTTCCAACGAGCTTGCCCCCATACTCAACCCGCTGAATGAGGCACAGCGCGAGGCTGTGACCGCACCGCTGGGGCCAGTGCTGGTGCTGGCCGGCGCCGGCAGCGGCAAGACGAGGGTGCTCACTCATCGCATCGTCTGGGTAATCAAGGCCGAAGGCGCTTCGCCGCACGGCATCCTGGCCGTAACGTTCACGAACAAGGCCGCGGGCGAGATGCGTGGTCGCGTCGAGCAACTGCTGGGAATCCCCGGCGGTGGCCTGTGGATCGGGACTTTCCACGGCATTGCCCATCGGCTCCTGCGTCTGCATTGGCGTGAGGCCGGGCTTCCCCAGGGATTTCAGATTCTCGACTCCGAGGATCAGCAGCGTCTGATCAAGAAGCTCATTCGATCGCAGAACCTCGATGAGAACCGCTGGATACCGCGCGAGGTGCAGTGGTTTATCAACTCGAACAAAGATGAAGGGCACAGGCCCGCGTCCCTGAAGGACGGCAACGATCCAACGCGCCACCAGTTAATCAAACTCTACACAGAGTACGAAGCCGCGTGTGCTACGGCCGGCGTCGTCGATTTTGCGGAGCTGTTGTTACGTGCGTTTGAGCTTTGGCGCGACAACGCCGATTTGCTCGCACACTACCGGCGACGCTTTCGCCACGTGTTGATCGACGAGTTTCAGGACACGAACGCCATTCAATACGCTTGGATGAAGCTGCTCGTGGGCACCGAAGGCCATCCCTTCGCGGTCGGCGACGATGACCAATCGATTTATCGCTGGCGTGGCGCGCGCGTCGAGAACCTGCATCAGTTCCGCCGAGATTTCCCAACCGCAAAACTGTGCAGACTAGAGCAAAACTACCGCTCCACCGGCGCCATCCTGGCGGCTGCGAATGGCCTGATTTCCAACAACTCGGGGCGCCTGGGCAAAAACCTGTGGACGAGCGGCGAGCGCGGCGACCCGATCCGGCTGTATGCCGCGTTTAATGAGCGTGACGAAGCGGAGTTTGTGAGCCACCGGATTCGCGATTGGGTGGCCCATGGCGGCCAACGCCGCGAGATCGCCATCCTTTATCGATCAAACGCCCAGTCCCGGGTGTTTGAAGAAGCGTTTCTGTCAGGGCGGATTCCGTACAAGGTGTACGGGGGACTGCGGTTCTTCGAGCGTGCCGAAATCAAGGACGCACTGGCCTATTTGCGTCTCGTATCGAGCCGACGCGATGATCAATCCTTTGAGCGGGTGGTCAATCTGCCCACGCGGGGCATCGGCGCCAAAAGCCTGGACACCGTCCGCGAGTACGCCAAGGGGGCGGCTTGCTCGCTGTGGGACGCTGCCGCGGCTTGCATCAGTGGCCACGGCTCTCTCGGTGCCAAAGCGGCGACTGCGATGAGTGGGTTCATGGGCCTCATTGAACGCCTGGCGCGTGAGGTCAACGGACTGGCTTTGCACGAACAGGTTGATCACGTCCTCCAAGGCAGCGGCTTGATCGAGCACTACAAACGCGACAAGGCTGATCGTGGCGAAGCCCGCGTCGAGAACTTGGACGAATTAGTGAGCGCTGCGCGCGGTTTCACCCCAGAGGGAGTTGAAGGTGAATTGCCGCCGTTAGAGTCGTTCCTTGCACACGCCGTACTGGAGTCTGGCGAGGGACAGGCCGACGCTTGGGAAGATTGCGTGCAGATGATGACGCTACACACCGCGAAGGGCCTGGAATTTCCAATGGTGTTCCTGAGCGGAATGGAGGATGGTCTGTTCCCGCATCAACGCTCTCTCAACGACATTGACGGCCTCGAGGAAGAACGTCGTTTGTGCTATGTTGGAATGACGCGCGCGATGAAGCAGCTCTTTCTAACGTACGCTGAACAACGCCGGCTGCATGGCGTTGATAGCTATGGGATGCCCTCTCGTTTCATCAAGGAAGTGCCGGACGACTTGATTGAGGAAGTGCGGCCTCGTATTCAGGTTGTGCGTCCTGTCGCGATGTCGCGGGCTCGCTCCGAGGAGCCTGTCATGCCGGGCATGCGGTTGGGTGGACGTGTCCGTCACCGGAAATTCGGCGAAGGCGTGATCCTCAACGTCGAGGGCAACGGGTCCACGGCACGTGTCGAAGTGAATTTCGAGCATCAAGGCTCGAAATGGATGATGGTTGAATACCTGGAGCCGATGTGAAAATTGTCATCCTCGGCGCAGGGCAGGTGGGTCGCAGCGCAGCCCACAGTCTTTCTCGCGAGGAGGCCAACGAAGTCACGGTCGTTGACCTGGATGAAGACATTCTGCGCAACCTGCAGGACAGGTTGGACATCCGCACCGTAGCCGGCAATGCCTCTTATCCAACGGTCCTCGAGGCCGCGGGCGCTCCCGAAGCCGATATCATCGTCGCGCTCACCAGCAGTGACGAAGTCAACATGATGGCCTGCGAGATCGCGTACACGCTGTATCGCACGCCGACGAAGATTGCTCGCATACGCTCGGCCGAGTACACGAGCCGGCCCGAGTTATTCGGCGACGACGCCCTGAACGTCGACGTGTTTATCAGCCCCGAGCAGCTGGTCACCGAGTACGTCGAGCGACTCATCAAGTATCCCGGCGCATTGCAGGTGTTGGATTTCGCCGATGGCAAGGTACAGCTGGTCGGCGTACGTGCGCTCAAAGGCGGACCTCTCGTCGGCCAACGATTGCGCGAGCTCCCGGAGCATCTGCCCAAGGCCGAGGCGCGCGTTGTCGCCATTTATCGTGCGGGCCGTAGCGTCCCGCCCGAGGGCGACACCGTGATTGAAAGCGGTGACGAGGTGTTCTTTCTCGCCGCTCGCGCGGACATCAAGCGGGTCATGAGCGAGATGCGCAAGCAGGACGATCCCGTCAAGAAGGTCGTCATTGCCGGGGGCGGCAACATCGGCTTCAGGCTCGCCCGTGCGCTGGAGAAGAGCAGCCAGGTGAAGCTCATCGAGCGGGATCTGCGTCGCGCCCGGAAGGCATCCGAGCTGCTCGAGAACGCGATCGTTCTCAATGGCGATGCGGCGGACGAAGAGTTGCTGATCGAAGAGAACATCGACAGCGCTGATGTGTTTGCCGCCCTCACCAACTCTGAGGAAGCCAACATCCTGTCGGCTATGTTGGCCAAACGGCTCGGGGCACACAAGGTCATGGCACTCATCAACAAGCCGTCGTACGCAGATTTGATTGAGAGCGGCAGCATCGATATCGCGATCTCGCCTCAAACGATCACGATTGGCTCGTTGTTGGCCCACGTTCGGCGGGGCGATGTTGTGCGTGTGCACTCACTCAGGCGCGGGGCTGCAGAAGCACTCGAGGCTGTCGTTCATGGCGATGAAAACAGCTCGCGCGTCGTTGGCAGAAGAGTCGAGGAGATTATTCTGCCCGAGGGGACGTCTATCGGCGCTATTGTGCGCGGGGAAGATGTGATGATGGCGCACCATGACACCGTGGTGAAGTCGGACGACCATGCGATTCTGTTCCTCTCCGACCGCCGGCACCTCGAGGCTGTCGAGCGGCTGTTCCTGCGAACTTCGCGCTAGGGACCCGCACGAGTGCTCGCAGTAGCGCACGTTCTCGGGCTGTTACTTGCGTTTTTCGGCGCGACCTACCTTTTGCCGCTCGGATGCTCGATTTTCACGGGCGATGGGCTTTCGCTGTATTTCGTCGTAGGAGCCGCGAGTAGTACCGGCACGGGGTTGCTGATGGTGGCGGCAACGACGGGCTGGAAACGGGAGTTGAAACCCAGAGACGGCTTCCTGCTGGTGACGTTGGTCTGGATTGCCACGTCGGCGCTGGCAACCATTCCCCTTTTAATGGCGCTGCCCGACCTGACGTTCACGCGGGCTTTTTTCGAGACGATGTCGGGATTGACCTCGACGGGCTCCACGGTGTTGGTCGGCCTGGACAGACTGGCCCCTTCGCTCAATTTCTGGCGCCACGAGCTGCAGTGGGTCGGTGGCCTCGGCATCATTGTCATGGCACTCGCGGTGCTGCCCTTGCTGGGAGTCGGCGGGTTGCAGCTCTACAAAGGCGAGACGCCGGGCCCGGTAAAGGATGACAAGCTCGCGCCGCGCATTGCCGAGACGGCCCGGTCACTCTGGCTCGTGTACACGCTCATCACGGCGGTGGGGATCGTTGCTCTGCGTGTGTGCGGCATGTCCTGGTTCGATGCCATCTGCCACGCTTTCTCAGCGGTGGGACTGGGCGGCTTTTCGACGCACGACGCCAGCGTGGGTTACTTCAACTCCGCAGCCATCGAATTCGTGCTGATCGCTCTGATGCTCATTGCATCGTTGAACTTCGCACGGCACTTTGTCGCTCTGCGCAGATTGTCCCTGGAGCCTTACACCCGCGATCCGGAATTCAAAGCGGTGGTCACCGTCCTCGGACTCAGCATCGTGGTGATCGCAGTGCTGCTGTGGTGGCACGATACCTACCCGAGCTTCTTCATCTCGTTTCGTCACGCAGCGTTCAACGTCGTATCGATGGCGACGACCACGGGCCTGGTGACTCAGAACGTGGATGCGTGGCCCGTGTTCGCGCCCTTCTGGATGCTTTTTCTGTCCTGCATCATCTGTAGCACGGGCTCGGCAGGTGGCGGCATCAAGATGTTTCGCGCGCTTCTGCTGGCGAAGCAGGCTGGCCACGAGCTCAAGCTTCTCGTTCACCCCAGTGCAGTGGCACCTGTCCGGGTGGGCGGCCGGCCGATTCCGGATCGCGTGGCAAGCGCGGTGCTCGGCTTCATCTTTCTGTACTTCATGACCGCGGCGTTGGTGACATTTGCGCTGTTGCTGACGGGGTTGGAGTTGCCGGCGTCTGTGGGGGCGGCTGTTGCGTCCATCAACAACACGGCGCACGGGCTGCATTCGGATGGGCCTACCAGCAACCTGCATGCGCTTACGGGGCCGCAGACCTGGATTTGTACGGGAGCAATGCTCCTCGGCCGACTCGAGATTTTCAGTGTGATTGTGTTGTTCACGCCCGCCTTCTGGCGAAAGTGACCTTCGCACCAACACGGTGCAAAAGCTTCAGCTGCGCTGCAACAAACGAGAAATCTCGACTTGCGACGAGACCACTTCGCGTTTTTTAACGCAGTCCAGTGTCACTTCGGCGCACTTCACTGCAACCAATTACGAAATCCAGGCATCTTAGTGAGGAGGCTGCGGCCTGCGGTTCCTCCTGCAAACGGTTGGCCGACTGGGGATTATTTCTGCCAATCAACTACTTCGGGTCGCAGTCTCCCTTTCCCCGGTCCCGCAACCCCTCTTCAGTGGTGGATGTAGCTCTCCAGCTGCTCAATCGTCTGCTGCTGCTCCTCAATTACAGCCTTGACCAGGTCCCCGATGGACACCATGCCCACGACCTGGCCGCCATCAACCACCGGAAGGTGGCGGACCCGGCGCTCGGTCATGAGATGCATGCAGTCCTGCACAGTCTGGTCGGGTGAGACGGTAATCACCGGCGAGCTCATGATCTGCCAGACCGGCGTCTCGGCCGAGGAGCGGCCATGCAGGATGACTTTCCGGGCGTAGTCGCGCTCGGAGATGATGCCCTGCAGCTCCGTGCCCTTCATGACGAGGAGGGCGCCGACGTGATGGTCGGCCATCTGCCGTATGGCCTCGAGAACGGGGTCCTCGGGCTCGACTGAATACAAGGTCCGGCCCTTCCGATCGATGAGCTGTCTAACCATCGTCATGGCGCACCCCCTCATGGCCTGCGGCCAACGCCTTTGGGGGGATCGCGCAGGGCGCGACCCCCGACGTGTAGCCGGCGCAAGGCGCCGGGTAAGATAGCCAGTTCTAATGCGTACTGACTTCCACTGTCAACGTAACGTTGGCGGTGACGACAAATGAGCTCGACTGTACCGGAGCTGGCGCAGCTCCGGCCGGGTCCCGCAGGTCGCCTGCATCGGCTCCCGGTGGCGAGCCATCGCCTCCTTCCTCAACTGACACGATGCGAGCGATCTTCAAGTTGAGTGCCGCTGCGAGCGCATCGGCAGTGGCGCGCGCCTTCAAGGCTGCTTCCCGCACCGCCTGTGAATGCAACACCTGTTGGTCGCGCACGGTGTAGCGAACGCTCTCGACATGATTCGCACCGGCCTGTGTTGCAGTGTCGATCACGGGACCGACTTTATCCAGATCGTCCACTGTAACTCGCACGACGTGCAACGCTGTATACGAGCTGACAGAGGACTTGCCGCCGATGGGACGGTACTGATAATCCGGGTTCAGCGCATAGTTGATTGTTTTGATGTCTGCATCCGCGCCCAGCAGCTTGTGCAACGCGCCCTCGATGCTTTCCAGCTGCTTCGCATTTTGTGTGGCCGCGTTCTGCGACTGCTTCTCCTGTGTCAGAACACCGACATCGATCCAGGCTCGGTCTGGTTTTGCAGTGACGATCGCATCCCCCGTGACGCGGATTGACGACAAGGGTGACGTAATTTGTTGAGCATTGACCTGTGACACGACGCACGCGAGCAACGCTGCAAAAAAGATTTTCATGAGTGCATGTCCAACGTTACGGGTTACCGTATTCTACGCACCGCAACGTGCTGCACGTCATAGTTTGAGAATCAGGGAGCCCACCCACATGCGACGTGGCGGTATACAACATCAGATGCCCACACAACGGGAAATTACCGTCGCGCCCGACCGCTTTGAGGTCGCCGCCGACGATGCGATCCTCATCACGGAACTGCGTTCCGCGATCGCGGTTTGCGTTTACGACGCGGTTGAGGAGGCCGGCGCCCTGCTGCATTTGCGCTGCATCGTGCGGACTCCCAAGCCTGTGGATATGACGGATTCTACTTTGGCTACTGAGCTGCTCCTGCTCGACCGCTGCGTCGAGTCAATGCGTGAGGTAGCTCCCAGTGCCCGCAATCTTCAGGCCCGGGTGGTGGCCCACCTGTCCGACCACCCCCAGGCACAAGAGACGTTCGAGACCATACTGACTATGGTCCAGCACTTCCTCACGGACGCCGGCGTCAGGGTGCTGCCATTGGACGTGGCATCGGGGCAGGTGCGGGCTTTGAGATTCAGGCCCAGCATGGGGTGGCTGCAGATGCGGTAGGTAGCCTGCTGGCGCCGCTCGCGGCGCGGCGCGCTGGCCTATTTTACATTGTCCGGTGTTCCCGGACTGCATTGTGCGGCGTTCCCGGAACCCTCCGGGGTCACGGCCGTTTTCCCTCGGTGAGACGTTTAGTCTGTGTTTCCAATCGCATTTCGCTGCCACGACGCGGCGCTGCGCCGGGAGGCTTGGCTGTGGGCGTGCTGGCGGCACTCCATCACACCGGCGGCGTCTGGTTCGGCTGGAGTGGTGAGACCTCAGACAGTCCCGCTGAGGAGCCAGAGGTTGTAACGCGAGGAAACATCCGTTTTACAACCATCGACCTCAGACCCGCCGAGTTCGACGCTTACTACAACGGCTACTGCAACGGGACACTTTGGCCGCTCTTCCATTATTTTCCGGATCGTTTTACACACGAGCATCGTCAGTACGAGGCGTACCAGGCAGTTAACGCACAGTTTGCCCGCCAGCTCATGAAGATCCTCGAGCCAGGCGATGCCGTGTGGGTCCACGACTACCAGCTCATTTCCCTGGGCCGGTACCTGAGGCAGCTGGGCTTTGACGGGCCGATCGGATTCTTCCTGCACATCCCCTTTCCGCACCTGCAGATCCTGCGCCTGCTGCCGAACTACCCGGAGTTGGTCAGTGACATGGGCCAGTACGATCTCGCCGGATTTCAGACGGAGGACGATGTGCGCTCGTTCGTCTCCTGCCTCGACCCACCACCGGCAGTATTTCCTGCGAACCGTCGCGTACAGATCGCCGGACGGAGCGTTGGTCTTGGTGCCTATCCCATCGGGATCGACGTCGATAGCGTGATCGCCGAGGCGCAGATGACTCACTCGCAGGACACTGTGCAACGCATGGCGGTCAGCCTGATGGGCCGCAAGTTGATTATTGGTGTCGATCGCCTCGACTACACCAAGGGACTGACCGAACGTTTTGCCTCCTACGAGCAGTTTCTCGAAGAATTTCCCGAGAACCAGGGGCAAGTGACTTTTCTGCAGATCGCGCCGCCCAGCCGCTCGGATGTGTTGGCCTATGGCGAGATCCGCAGAGGATTGGAGCAATGCGCCGGCCGGCTCAACGGTCGGTTTGCGGAAGCTGACTGGACGCCGATACGCTATTTAAACCGCGACTACACGCATGCTACAACCATGGGCTTTCTGCGGGCGGCCAAGGTTGCCTTGGTCACGCCCGTGCGCGATGGAATGAATCTCGTGGCCAAGGAATTCGTCGCCGCGCAGGATCCCGAGGATCCGGGAGTGTTGATTCTGTCACCGATGGCCGGTGCCGCGGAGGGGCTTCGAAGCGCATTGCAAGTCAATCCGTACGACAAGCGCGGGATGGCGAAGGCGCTGCAGACCGCGTTGAACATGCCGCTGCCCGAGCGGCAGCAGCGGCACGAGCAGATGTTGGCTGCGGTCAGACAGCACGATATCCACAATTGGTATGGCAGGTTCGTTCACGATCTGACGGGTGCGGGATTGCGGCGCGCGGCTGCCTGAGCGAGCTTCAGTGTTGCTTGCGCAGACTGAGATCCCTGCTGTAAACCACATTCATCACGTTATCGTACCAGCCTTCTACTTCGGGTTTGACCAGGTGCTTGTTAACGTAGAAGTAAATGGGTATCAGTGGATGGTCACCCAACATCACACGCTCTGCCGCCTCCAGCAGCTCCCGTCGCTGCGTCGCGTCCGCTTCCACGCCGGCTTTGCCAATCAGTGAGTCATATTCGGCGCTTCGGTAGTGCGGCAGGTTGATACCGAAGTTGCTTTTGAAGTACTGCGCGAACGTATAGGCGTCGTTGTAGTCACCCAGCCAGCTGGAGCGGAACATCTGCACGTTGCCGCTGTCGATATCCTGGAGGAGCGATTTGAATTCGACGGCGGTCATGCGTGCCTCGACCCCCAACGCTTCCTTCCACATCGAGGTCAGTGCCACCGCCACCTTGTTGTGAACTTCTCCGGAGTTGTAACGCAGCTCAAACCGCAGCGGTCTGGCAGCTGAATACCCGGCCTGCGCGTAGAGGCGGCGCGCTTCGGCAATCCGCCCGGCAAGCGGTTTGTCGCGATAGTCAAATGACTGCGACGTATAGTTGTTGACTCCGGGGGGAATCCAACCATACGCGGGCAGCTCGCCGACGCGCAGCACTCGCTGCACGAGCATTTCCCGATCAATCACCAGTGACAGCGCGCGGCGCAGTCCGGGATTATCCTTGAACGGGGGCTTGTTGAGATTGAAGCCGTAGTAGTAGGTGTCCAACTGCGGCGCAATGTGCAACTGGTCCGCGAGATTGGCCTGGATCCAGTCGAACTGGCCACGAGGGACCACGTACGTGGTATGCAGGCCGCCGGCCCGGTAACGTGTGAGCTCGGCGCTCTCATCCGGAATGAGCAGGTACTTGACGCCATCGAGCCGTGTCGCTGCGTCGTTCCAGTAGTGCCGATTGCGGGTGGCCAGGATGTGCGAGCCCTGTACCCATTCCTTCAAGACGAAGGCGCCATTCGAGATCATGACGCCGGGCTTTGCCAGCTCCGCCGGATGTTGAGCCAGTGTTGGGCGATGAACCGGGCATGCGCTCGTATGTGAAAGCAGGCTCGGCAGATAGGCAGCAGGTGTCGCCAGGTCGATGATCAGCGTCGAATCTGTCGGTGCGGAGACGCCCAACGCCTCGGGGGGCTTCTTACCTGCAACAATGTCACTCGCATTCTCGATGACATCAATCACCTGCGCGTAAGACGAGGCAGTCGCCGGATCGGCCAGGCGCCGCAGGGCGGCGACGAAATCCGCGGCGACAACCCGTTCGCCATTTGACCAGCGCGCTTCCGGGCGCAGGTTGAAGGTGTACTTCTTCCCGTCTGCGCTGACAGTCCAGTCGGTTGCTACACCCGCAGCCACGCCTGCACTCTTGTCGAGTGTGGTCAGACCCTCGCACAGGTCACGCAGAATGTTTTGTGACTCGACCGAGCGGGCTTTTTGAGGATCCAGGGAGTCCGGCTCGGCGCCTGAGCCGCGAAGTAGAATTGCGCTTGCCGGAGCCGATGTCACGGCGCCGGTATTGGTGTTGGGTGCTCGCGAGCAACCAGCCTGGGCTACAAGGAGAACCGCCGCCAGCGCAACCCAGAGGGTTTGACGCTCGGGCATCAGGATTGCGTTGTGGGGGCCGCACGCCCCGCGTCAGCGAGCACGTTTGGATCTGCTGACGTTGATCTGATCACGAAGTGCAAGGGCTGCTGCACGTGCCGCCATGCTGAAATTATCGCCGTCGGAGCCGGCATACAGGATGCCGCGGGAAGAGCTGATGATCAAACCGGTACCGTCATTTGTCTGACCGTTGGTTACCGCCGCTGCAACATCCCCGCCCTGCGCGCCTACCCCCGGAACGAGGAACGGCATCTTGCCAACAATGTCGCGAACCTCCGCGAGCTCGCGAGGCTGTGTAGCGCCCACAACGAGCAGACAGTTCCCACGACTATTCCACTGCCGCGCAGCCATATCCGCCACGACCTGATACAACTTCCGCCCACCGACATCGAGATCCTGCAGGTCTCGACCGCCCGGATTCGAAGTGCGGCACAGGATGATTACGCCTTTGTCCTCGTACTGGAGGAAAGGCTCGAGGGAGTCTCCGCCCAGGTACGGATTCACCGTGACGGCGTCAGCGCCATAGCGCTCGAAAGCTTCGATCGCGTAGCGCACCGCCGTGTTACCGACATCGCCCCGCTTGGAATCGAGAATGACCGGAATTCCGGGATAGCTGCGGTGGATGTACTCGATCGTACGTTCCAGCTGATCTTCCGCCTCATACGCGGCGTAGTGCGCAAACTGCGGCTTGTAGGCACAGACGAGATCAGCCGTCGCGTCGATGATCGCCTTGTTGAATTGGAAGATCGGCGACGGTTGCATGGCGATGTCGCGCGGAAGGCGCTCGATCTCGGGGTCGAGACCGACGCAGACCAACGAGTTGCTCCGCTCCCAACTGACCGTCAATTTGTCGATGAAGGCACTCATGCCACGCGAGCCCTGTCTTTCAACGTGCGTTTTTTGAGGTGTACGAGCAGGATGGAGATAGCGGCTGGCGTCACGCCGGGCACGCGGCCCGCCTGCCCAACTGTGACCGGACGAGCGTCGCTGAGCTTCTGGCGGACTTCATTCGACAGTCCGGCGACCTGTAGGTAATCGAGGTCATCGGGGAGGCGCGTCTCTTCGTTGCGCTGCTGGCGCTCGATTTCATCTTGCTGCCGCTCAATGTAGCCCGAGTACTTGGCGCGGACTTCCATTTGCGTCCGAACCTGGGCGGGCAAACGATCGTCGACCTGCGACCAATCCGGCTGCCCTGCAATCTCCAGCAGATCGTCGTAATCCACTTCCGGACGCAGAAGCAACTCGAACGCGGAGAAGTCGCGACTGAGGGGCGCGCCCAGCACTCGATCTGTCCATTCCGACGACACGCCATTCGGCTGTATGCGCGTCGAGTTCAACCGCTGAAACTCGAGGTCCGAAAGCCGTCGCTTTTCCTCGAACAGTCGCCAGCGTTCGTCGTCGACCAATCCGAGCTCACGACCCATGGGCGTTAGTCTCAGATCGGCATTGTCTTCCCGGAGCAGCAGGCGGTGCTCGGCGCGGCTCGTGAACATACGGTACGGCTCGCGTGTACCTCGGGTCACGAGGTCGTCGACGAGCACACCGATATACGCTTCGCTGCGCTTAGGCAGCCAGGCCTCGCGGCCTTTGCACTTGAGGGTCGCGTTGATGCCGGCCATCAGGCCTTGCGCGGCTGCTTCTTCATAGCCCGTCGTGCCGTTGATCTGGCCGGCGAGGAAGAGGCCCGGCAGCCGCTTGGCCTGCAGCGTCGGCTCCAATTCCCGGGGATCGACATGGTCGTATTCGATGGCGTAGCCCGGCCGGACCATCCTGACCCGTTCGAGACCGGGAATGGTCGCGAGGATGGCGAGCTGGACCT
>JAXDQF010000083.1:0-7955 GCA_034668025.1 Gammaproteobacteria bacterium
GGCTGCGCTGGTGTCCGGCGGCCGCGGCGGATCGGGTCTGCTGCTCGTTCGCAGGGGCATGAAATGGAGCGACCCCGTCTTCTACAGGATTAGCGGTGGCACCTTCGGTGCGCAGATCGGTGGGGCCACGCCGCAACCAACTCAACCCGCTCGTCCGCGATGATTTCCCTGCTTCGATATCCTGCAGTTTTAATCGGCATGACGTTGTGTTGGAGCCTGGGTTACACCCAGGATATCCATCCCGACATCCCGACGCATTCGCATGCCATGGCCACCGATCAGGGATGGACATGTAACGACGGATTCAAGCAGGTAGCGGGATTTTGCGTCGAGGATATCCAGGACCCGCCGGCCCAGAGCGCCTCCGAGGTTTATGATGGGCAGTGGCGCTGTCGCGCAGGTTATAGCCGCACGAATGGCATTTGTGCGCCTCCCACCGCCCCCGAGCACGCCACGCTGGTTGGAGAGGGGGATCGCTGGGAGTGTGACTGGGGGTTTAGAAGGGTCGCCGCGCGGTGTGAGGAGATCATTCCGCCAGCACACGCTTATCTGGATGCATCCGGGCGTGATTGGCTGTGCTTTCCTGGATTCGAGCGCACGGCCGACCATTGTGCTCGACCGCCGCCGGGCGACGAAACCAATCCCGGGCCCGCCGCAGACGCTCATGAAGAAGCGCCCGCGCCGACTCCCAACTAGCCCCTAAGAGCGGTCCGGGAATCGGTCCGAGCGACTCGAATCACCGCTGCGTCGCTCCAAAAGCGACATGCCCAGGGCGATGAGCGGGAATATCGCGCCGATCCCGTAAAGGGCCAATGTCAGATCGTCTACGCTCATGATGTGAGTGGCTGGACAGTTACCTAAGTCTTGGAATACCAATGCTATTCCAATGCACCGCCGCATCCCTCTATCGATCGGTAGATGAGCACGGCAACTAAGAGATAGAGCCGGCATTGCGGGGGGGCTGCCGGGGTTGCGTGTCGATTTCGCAACGTGTCTGCCGGCGCCGACCACCCTGGGTACTTTGGCTCCATGCCCCCAAGGAGCCACCGGCAACCCCGCCGCGCCACCGCGGGCGCCACGACCAACGACACCGGCCGCAACGACGCCCGTGGCCGAGCGACCCCGGCCGGCCCTACAGCGGTCGCCCACTACCAAGCGATCGCACCGCGCCACCGCGGACGCCTCAAACAAGCGACCCGCCTGGGCCACTGCGGCGCCCGTGGCCAAACGGCCCCGGACGCGACAACAAAGCGAACCCGGCAGGCCGAGTGCGGGCGCCGTGACCAGCGACCCCGCCGCCCCCCGGCGGGCACCGCCACAACAAGGGGCCACTAGCGACCCCGACCCACCGACACGCGACGAAGCGGCCGGCCGTGCCACATCGACGCCACAACAAGGTGACACCGGGCGCATTGACCAGGCAACACCGCCCTTGCCGCGCCAGAACTAACGCCCGATCTCGTGCCGAAGTCCGGCGCTGTCATACCCCCGGTTGGCGCTCGCACTTGCACACACGCGACACGCGAAACCAACACCCAACCGCGTTGGATCCCTCTTGACCCCATCACAACCGGCCAACGTTCCAGCGAACCGACGCCCGGCGTTGGTCACTGTCCCCCGTGCGAGAGTTAGTTGTGTCCGCAACCGTCTGTGACATTGCAGCGGCGGTGTAAGAAAAATGCAATCGGTGCGGGCAACGAACATCAGGTTGACTCGCGCCGGTCTGTTTCCTAAGCTGCATACTACAAAACACATATAGAAAAGCACGACCATGTCACGGTCGACGCGCACCACCTTTCATTCGTCCCGCCGCCGGGGACACTCAGCACTGGGGTATTTCCTGCGCCTCGGTGTTATCTGTTGCTTCGTGCTGCTGATGATCCGGCCGCTCGCAGGGCAGGCGGCTCAGGCGGCACCTGCGCTGCAGCCCGCTATTGTCACCATCCTGCAGGGCAAGGCTACGGTGATCCGGGGAGTATCGGAGTACGACGTACTCGAGGGGATGCGGTTCCTCGCAGATGACATCGTCAAAACCGAAGACGACACCTTTTTGCGGGTGGAATATGCGGACCAGTCCTGGCTCGAGTTGGGTCCGCAGACCGAGTTGCAGCTGCGACCACTCACCAGCCGGCGCGCCAAGCGGCCGGGCCTGTATCTGCTGCACGGTTGGCTCAAGTTGGAAGGCAAGCCCGGCGTCGACACCGGGCAGGGCATCGCCGTTCCCGGTGCTGACCTGGCCGACATCTCCGGGGTACTCGTCGTGCACCTCGAAACACAATCACTCGTTGTATTTGCCGAGAAGGGCGCCGCCCGCTGGGTGGATCGAGCGCCGCACAGTGCGAATGCCATCCCGTTGAGGAACGGCGACTTTCTGCAGACCGACCCCAACAGCCCCCCGAAGGTTCAGAGCCGGCCGACTGCGCAATTCGTGGCGGCGCTGCCGCGGTCCTACCGCGATACTTTGCCGGCTCGCTACAGTATCTATGCAAATAAGCTCGTAACTGCGAAGGAGGAGCGCAGTTTCTCGTATTCCGAGGTGGAGCCCTGGGTCAACGGCGAGCCCACCATCCGTCGGCAGTTTGTTGCAACGTGGCGGCGCAGAATCCGCGAAGTGGATTTCCGCGACTCCCTGGACCGCCAGATGCAGTTGCACCCGGAATGGGATCCGGTGCTGCATCCGGAAAAATATGAGCCGCCGGCGCAGGTCGAAGCGACTCACCCGAAGCCGCTGATCCAGTCATCGGCGGGCTCCGTGTCCGATCCTAGATAAATAAGACGTTTTAAAGGGTGACGGCGCATTACATGGTGGGTGTCCATTGAAACTACTTTTCAAATTCAACCTGGTGTTCATCGTGCTCTTCCTGCTGGGGATCGGGGCGAGCGGCTATGTTTCCTGGACCCTGCTGCAAAGGAACGCACGCGAAGAGGTTGCCGAGAACGCGCGCCTGATGATGTCCGTCGCTGTTGCAGTGCGCTCGTACACCAATCAACAGATCAAGCCGCTGCTGAAGACGCAGATGATCTACAGCTTCCTGCCCCAATCGGTGCCGGCATTCTCCGCCACCGAGGTGCTGAATGAGCTGCGCAAGAAATACCCCAGCTACGGGTACAAGGAGGCACTGCTCAATCCCACCAATCCACGCGACCGGGCTGTCGATTGGGAAGCGGACATCGTCAATCAGTTCCGCAATTCCCCGACCCAGGAGCTCTACGGAGTGCGGGAGTCGTCGACGGGGTCGTCGTTATATTTCGCGCGGCCGCTCACTATCAACGATGGAGCCTGCCTGGAGTGTCACAGCACCATCGAGGCCGCCCCCAAACCGATGGTCGATGTGTATGGACCCGCCAACGGCTTTGGTTGGAAGTTCCACGAGACCGTGGGCGCGCAGGTCGTCTCGGTGCCCTTTGCTGTCGCCTACGGGCGTGCTGAGAAGGCCTTCATCACGTTCATGGGGTCGCTGATCGCAGTTCTGGTGACCATCGGTGTCATCCTGAACTTCGTACTGTGGTGGATGTTCATCCGGCCGGTCAGCAAGATCTCCTCACTCGCCGACCGGATCAGCCTGGGTGAGCTCGAGGCGCCGGATATCGAGATCCGCAGCCGCGATGAGATTCATACCCTGGCTGAATCACTGGCAAGGATGCGCAAGAGCCTCGTCCAGGCGATGCAAATGCTGGAAACCTAGGGCTTCATGGAGCTTCCGCCGGGCGGCAAGAGCAGCGCAACCCTGGACCAGGCCATCCCGGAGCGGCTTGGAAAGTACCCTTTGCTGAGCGTGATCGGCAAAGGCTCGATGGGCGTGCTCTACAAGTCGATTGATCCGCATATCAAGCGACCCGTTGCGCTCAAGACCATCCGCCGGGACCTGTTGGATGACGGGGATCCGGAGAATTTCTCCGCGCGTTTTCGCGTTGAGGCACAAGCGGCGGGCCGACTGGCTCACCCCGGCATAGTCGGCGTCTACGAGTACGGTGAGCAGGACGCCTTTGCATTCATCGCGATGGAATTCATAGAGGGCCGAAGCCTCAGGGAATGTTTCGAGCGCAAGGTCGCCTTCAGCATCGCAGAGGTCGTCAGCATCGTTTCGCAGTTGCTTGCGGCACTGCAATACGCGCACGAGCGAGGCGTGTGGCACCGCGACATCAAGCCGGCCAACATTCTCATGACGCCGTCCGGACAGGTCAAAGTGACCGATTTCGGCATTGCGCGTGTCGAGTCCTCCATGCTGACCCAGGTTGGCGCGATCATGGGTACGCCCGGGTTCATCGCTCCCGAAATGTACCTGGGGGACAGTTTCGACCATCGCGTGGATCTGTTCGCCGCGGGCGTGGTGTTGTATCAACTGCTCGCCGGTACGCCACCGTTTTCCGGCACGGCCGATAAAGTCATGTTCAAGGTCTGCTACGAGATCCCGCTGCCCCCGTCGGTGGCCGGCCGCTTGCCCGCGTTGCAGTGCTTTGATTCGGTGGTCATGCAAGCGCTGGCGCGTGACCCCGAGGAGCGCTTCGCCAACGCGGGTCAGTTCCTCGCGGCGCTGTTGCAGGCGCAGACCAGTACCGGTCGCACACTCAACACGGACGAGACCATCATTGAGGCACGGCCGCCGGCCTCTGCCGTTCCCGGCAGCGCCGCCAACAGTGGCTCGCTGCCGCCTGCCTCGACCAACACCCTGGTCGGAGCGGGATGGAACCTGGAGCTCCTGGCTGACATTGAAAGGAGGTTGGCGCGCTACGTAGGGCCCATCGCGAAGGTGATGGTGCGGCGGGCGGCCAAGGAAACGCGAGATGTCGTGCAGCTGACCCAGGCGTTGGCTGAGAAGATCCCCAAGTCGGCACACCGGGAAGAGTTTTTGAAAGGGGTTGGTGTGCTCAACAACCCGGAAAATCTCCTGGCGCGCGGTCCTTTTGAGAATGGCGCTGCGAGCCATCCCGCGGCAACGGGAACCGGGTCCGGAACCGGGCAGAGCACGGGCTCGAGGCAGCGATTGCTCACTCCCGAGGATGTTTCCCGCGCTTCGCTGTTGCTGACGGCTCATATGGGGCCCATTGCGCCTTTGTTGGCCAAGCGGGCTGCCAAGCCCAGCGCGACCCGTGAGCAATTCATCGCGGCGCTGGCTTCCTACTTTAAAGATGACCGGGCGCGATCCCGTTTCCTCGATGAATTTCGCTGAAGGGCGGTAACCTATGGAAACCAACAAGAAAGTCCTTCTGGTCGATGACCACGACCTGGTTCGCTTCGGCACCAGCATGCTGCTGGAGTCCCTGGAGGAAGTGCGCTGCACCATCACGCCCTGCCGTTCGCTGGAAGAAGCGCGAACCGCCTGCCGGGAGCAGGGTGCATACGATCTGGTGCTCCTGGATCTGAACCTGCCCGACGCGAAGGGGTTGCAGGGGTTGCGCACACTCCTTGATGAATGTCCCAACGTGCCGTTCGCAATGTTGACGGGTACGCAGGATGAATTTGTCGTCCGCCAGGCTCAGGCCATGGGGGCTGTGGGCTACCTGCTCAAGTCGTGGACGCCGGATCGACTCAAGCAGGCGCTCAAGTCGCTGCTTGTGGCGCGGCCGAGTGCGCCGGCGACCACGATTTCCGAGCGCTTTCCGAAACTGGCCGGCAGCTCGCACTATGACCGGGTGGCTGAGTTGGGCTCCCGGCACCTGCAGATCATGGAATTGATCCTGGAGGGATGCAGCAACCAGGAAATCGCCAAGGCCACCGATCTGTCTCTGGGTACCGTCAAGAACTACGTTTCAGCGATCCTTCTCGCGCTCGATGTCGAGTCGCGTTCGCACCTCATCAGCTTGTTTCATTGAGTGGACTCCAAATGTCCTCGAGCGCTGCAGAGGAGGGCGCCGCTCCACTCGTAGGTGATAGTGGCGAGCAGCCGGCTGCAGATGCATCCCGCGCAGACGGACGTGTCGCTGACGTTCTTTACCGGACGGCGTTGGCGGGAGACCGACGTGCTGCGGTCATCACGGTACTGAGTGCGGTGTTCGTCACCTCCCTCGTGCGGCAACAGGCCCCGTCTGAGGCTGGATGGGTTTGGTGTCTTGCTTGCGTGTTGATTGCCGGATTGCGCTTGCTCGTGAACCGGCCCCCGCCGGCAGGTAGTGCCGCGGGATCGGGCTCCTGGCTGCTGGTCGTGTTTGTGGCCTCCGCCGTCTGGGGTATCGGGCCGCCCCTGTTTCTGCGTGACCTGCCGTGGGCGGACAGCCTTTTGACCGGTATTTTTCTGGCCACCGCGGGACTGTCCGCGCCGCTGGTGGCTGCGTGGCGCCCGGCCGTTTACGTCTCGCTCCTGCCGGCCCTTTTGCCCCTGTTGCTCACCCTCGTCATACGACCGCTCATCGGTGTGTCACCGGCTTCGACGAACACGGTCCTGTTGGCCGTTCTGGCTGCGGCGTTCCTGCTGGTGTTGGAACGACTGACCATGGCGCAGAACGATTCGCTCGCCCTGCAATACGCAGGTCAATTCCGAAACGAGGACCTGGTGCGACAGTTGCGCTCCCAGATCGAGGTGGCTGGGCGTGCAAACGAGGAAAAGACACGCTTCGTCGCTTCGGCGGCCCACGATTTGCGCCAGCCGTTGCACGCCCTGGGGATGTTCTGCGCCACGCTCGATCAGCGCCTGATCAATACGCCTGAGCGGCCACTGGTTCGCAACATGATGAGCGCGATCGAGTCACTCGAAGAGTCCTTCGGCGCGATGCTCGATATTTCGCGTCTGGATGCAGGCGTGGTGCAGAAGGCGCCGCAGACCTTCCCGATCCGGGACATTTTCCGTCGCCTGCTGCAGCAGTTCGGCGGCGATGCCGAGTCGCGCGACCTCGCGCTGCGTTTCCGCGCCACTCGCCGCATCGTGCACAGCGACCCCCTGCTGTTGGAACGAATCCTGGCCAACCTGGTGCAAAACGCTTTGCGCTACACCCGGCGAGGCGGGGTTCTGGTCGCCGCCCGGCGCAGTCCCGAGGGTGTTGCCCTCGAAGTGTGGGACACCGGGGTGGGTATCCCGGCGGACAAACAAGAGATGATTTTTCGTGAGTTTTATCAGCTCGACAACCCGGAGCGGGATCGTAGCCGTGGATTGGGGATGGGTTTGGCCATCGTGATGCGGATCTGCAGTTTGCTCGAGCACCCGCTGTCATTGCGTTCCCGGGTGGGCAAGGGAAGTGTGTTCCGCGTGTTGGTGCCCGCGGGCGACATCAGAGCGCTGGATGCGACCTCGCCCGAAGCCGACACGGTGCCGCCGCGCAAAGTGGGAACCATCACCGTTCTATTGATCGACGATGAACGGGCGATCCGCGAGGCTACCCGGGAGCTGTTAAAGCCGATGCAGGTGAATGTCATCGCGGCAGGCAGCATCGCGGAGGCCACTGATCTGGCTCGCGGCTCGGCCACCTCCGTCGACATGATCCTGTCCGACTGGAGGCTGCGGGGTCAGGAGAACGGCGTGGAGGCGGTGAGGGCGGTTCGCGCCATTACCGGCGCGGCGACGCCAGCGGTGCTGATCACCGGTGATACCTCGGTAGACCTGCTGAAGCTGGCGCACGAGAACGGCCTCGTAGTCTTGCACAAGCCATTGCAGCCGCGGCACCTGGTGAGGCTAATCAAACACTTGCGGCGCTGAGCACGAGATGACAGATCGGCCCACGAGTCAATATGACTTAAGTGATTTGCGGCACCGTGACCGCAGGGGCAGATTGTCCGCGGGAGGCTGCGACCGTCACGGCCCAGCCGGCAAAAGTCACGCCTTTTGCCCGGCCCGCGTAGGGGGCGGAAACGAAGGACTGAAAAAGCGCCGTAGGCGACTTTTTCTGATGAACGAGCGAAAAGGTGACATGAGCCTGGTCCTGCAAGGTATTGCGCTGAATGAAGAGCCTCTCAGCCAGCCGTTGATCGGTCGGTTTGATGAGCGCGGCGGCACGGTGGGCCGCTCGGACAACGCAACATTCAC
>JAXDQF010000084.1:0-17444 GCA_034668025.1 Gammaproteobacteria bacterium
CGACGACGCCGGCACCAGCCACTCGGCTGGCGAGGGGCCGCGTGAGACGACGACGCCAAGCTCGACGAGCTCGACAACCACCGTCATGTCAATCAAGCACAGTCGGCACACGTCGGTGACGGCGATCCAATCACTTTCGCCGAGCAGGCGCGAGTCCAGCACGTAGTTCGGTGTCGGCATGGCTTTAACCCCCGAGATCCGCGCGCGGATTGAAGTCCAATTTCTGCTTCATCTCCTCAAACACCGCCTTGGCTTCCGGTGTGTCAGCCGGTGGCACCACGATCTTCAGCTGAATGTACTGATCGCCGGGTGTTTGGCCGGGCAGCCCGCGACCTCGCAGGCGCATCTTCTGTCCTGACTGCGAATTCGGCGGAATACGCATCTCAACACCGCCACCCAGCGTCGGGACCGTCACGGTCGCGCCGAGCGCGCTCTCCCATGGGGTGATCGGCAAGGTGAGCGTGACGTCGCGGCCTTCCAGTTGGTACAGCCGGTTCGGCTTCATGTGCACTTCGAGGTACAGATCGCCAGGCTTGCCACCATTCGTTGGTTGCTCACCCTGTCCCGCGAGGCGAATCAACTGGCCATCAGTGACTCCAGCTGGGATCGTCACCCGGACGGTGTGAGTCTTTAAATCCAACGTCCCATCCGGCTTCAAATCCGGACGCTTCAGCTCGAGCGTGCGCGTAGTCCCCGCGTAGGCTTCCTCGAGATCAATGTCGACGCGCGCGTGGTGATCACGCGCGGCTCGGGCACCCGCGCCACCGAATTGATTGCCGGCAGCGCCGGCTCCACCGCTGAAACCGCCTCGGGCACCAAACAGCGATGAGAAGAAGTCGCTGAAGCCTTCGGCCTCCTCGAACTCCTCCTGCGACGCACCGCCACGCGCGTGGGCACGTCCCTGCCGCGGTCCGCCCCGAAACTCGAAGCCACTGCCCCAGTCTGGCGGTGGCCGAAACTGCTGACCGGACTTGTACTCACTGCCCAGCTGGTCGTACGCGGCGCGCTTCTCGGGATCCTTCAGGACCTCATAGGCCTCCTGGACCTCCTTGAACTTTTTCTCCGCGTCCTTCTCTTTGCTGACGTCCGGATGAAACTTGCGTGCCAGGCGCCGGTACGCCTTCTTGATTACATCGGCGGTTGCGGTGCGGGCCACGCCCATTATTTGGTAGTAGTCGCGATATTCCATGAGTCGTTACAGGCCTCAATTGAGCCGGTGAAATGGGGGCGCAGTGGCGTCCAGGCAAGAGGTTGAAAGCGGCCTGCATAGACCCCAATTTTTCGCAGAATATGAACACGAACGCCGCTTCCGCGACAGATTCTATTCTCGTCGCCTGCCCACAGTGCCACTCCGTCGTACGCACTCCGTCCGATCGCGTGGGTGAGCACCCCAAGTGCCCTAAGTGCAAGGCGCAACTCCTCGACGGACACGCGATTGCCTTGGACGCTGCCTCGTTCGCGACTCACACGTCCAAGGGTAGCCTGCCGGTACTCGTGGACTTCTGGGCGCCCTGGTGTGGTCCGTGCAAGATGATGGCGCCCGTGCTGGACCGCACGGCTCAGCAGCGTGCCACGACCCTTCAGGTCGGCAAGGTTAATACCGACGAGCAGCAGGAGCTGGCCGGCCGCTTGAATATCCGCAGCATCCCTACCCTGATCCTTTTTCACCAGGGTCGGGAGGTTGCGCGCCAGTCAGGTGCTGTGGATGCGACCACCCTGAGCCGCTGGCTAGACGGTGTTCTGCCTCGATAGGTGAATGGGTGACCGATGAGGGGTCCGGTAGACTCAGGTGGGTGTCGCCAATTTGAACAGGAGCGACGCCCTCGGTCGCATGCCACCGCGGTGACACAGACCTCGGCTTGAACTGCGCCGACTCGGTGCGCCCGACCAGATGGCTGCCCAAATCGATGCAGCTGTAACCCCTTCAAGGCCCTTGGAAGCCACTAACGTAGTCACCAGTAGCCCGTGTGGCGCGTAGCCGCCAGGGCATGATTTTTGCACAACGCACGTATGCTCGAGACATCCCCAATTCCATCCCCCGTAATGCGCTTATCCCGTCCACCTCCCCTGAGGAACCTCCGGGCGTTCTGTGTGGCTGCGCGTCATCGCAGCTTCAAGTTCGCCGCGGACGAATTGTTCCTCACGCCGTCCGCGGTGAGTCACCAGATGAAAGAGCTGGAAGACTCACTCGGTGTGCGGCTGTTTGAGCGCAAAACTCGTGCTCTCGAGCTGACAACTGCAGGACACACCCTGCTGGACGAGGTTGAGCCGCTGCTGGAAGCACTGGACCGAAGTCTCGCGCAGATTGCGCGCCGCAACGGCCGAAACACGCTGCGAGTGTTGTTGCCCCCGTTTTTTGCCAGCGAGTTGTTCATTCCTCGGCTCACGAGCTTCTGCGCGGCCCATCCGGAAATCGACATGCAGATCGACACGCGCGATCCGCGTCCGTCGATTCACCCGGCAACCGCTGACGTTTCCATTCTTCTGTCTGATCAGGTCCCGCAGGGGCTGCGGACGTCGCGACTGTTTTCGTTGTCGCTGACGGCCGTCTGCTCGAGGGAACATGCGCCGACGGTTGCGCGTCTCGGCAGCGAAGTATTCCGGCAGATGGCGCTGATCGTGCACAAGACGCGGCCGTTCGCCTGGCAGAGCTGGGCCGAAGAGGTCGGCTTGGAAACGCCGGAACCGAAGAACGTGATCGAGCTGGATACGATGTTTGCCGTGGTGCGCGCGGCGGAACGCGGCATCGGTGTTGCGTTGGTGCCGTCCGTGTTGTGTGAGTCGTGGTTCCGTTCCGGAGCGCTGGTGCGGATTTTTTCTGTCGAGCTCGAGACCAACGACACATACTTTCTGGTCAGCAGGCCGAAAGACGCAGACAAGCCCGAAGTGAAAGCCCTCACCAACTGGGCGCTGGCGCAATTCCGCCCCGCGCAAGTGAGCGCGGATCATCCATCGGCCTAATTCTTTTCGCTTGTCGCTCCCTGTCAGGTTTCCTATTGTGACACCGCCCGATCCAACACCCGGGCAGTGCCATGGATTCAACTGACAGGAGATCGACATCATGCGTTCATCAAGCCGTAACAGTCGCGAATACTCGAGCGTCCTCGGACTGGTCGCCGCAGTCTCGTTGCTGCTCGGCTCAGCCGCGCAGGCCGGCGAGCACAACTTTGTACTGACTGCCTATACCAACGGCAAGGGCGGTACGCAGCTGCTCAGCGGCGACTACGATGCCGCCGGCAAGGCACTGCAGTTCCGCCCGACTCTGTCGGCATTTGACGGCAGCACGAACAGCAACAACCGCTGTGTTGCGTTCGCCAAGACCAAACAGTTTGAAGCAGCCCGCGCCGCCTGTGACAAGGCTGTGCGTGAAGCGGAACACGAAAAGGCAACGCTGCCCTCGTATCAGTACTGGGCGCGGAGCCTGGAAAATGACTACGTGGCCGTCGCGCTGTCGAACCGCGCAGTGCTGCACTGGATGACCTCCGAAAGTGAAGCTGCGGCTGCCGATCTGAAGCGGGCCGCAGAGCTGTCGCCGAAGTCCGACTTCGTGTTGCGCAACAAGTCGGCCCTGGAATACTCACAGACGGCAGTAGCCCGGGTCGACGTCGCTTCCAAGTAAGTCACCCTAACTCATCAATGGTTCGCGGCCAGTCATCCTTGAGTAACCGCGATAAGGACCGGTCGGCGAGTATTCGCCCTCCGGTCTGACATCCCGGACAATAGTTGGTCTCATTTTCGGCGTAGCGGATGCGTTGCACAGGTGCTGCGCAGATGGGACACGGTTTGCCGAAGCGGCCATGTACGGCCATTGCAGGTCGAAATGCTGTTACTTCTTCGGGGAAGTCAGCGCCCGCTTCAGATCGCAGCCGTTCGATCCACTCCGGTAACACGACACGAATTGCGTCGTACAGACGGCGCACTGACGGTTCGTCGAGTTTCTGTGTCAACGCGATCGGTGATAGACGAGCGCGGTGCAGGATCTCGTCGGAGTAGGCGTTGCCGATGCCGCTGAAAGTTTGCGGATCCGTCAAGGATCGCTTGAGTGTGTGATTCTCGGCGAGCAGGCGCGCGCGAAACTCCTCGTAAGGAGCTGCGAGGATTTCCAGTCCGCCGGGATCGTGTTCCGCGAGCTGCTTGCTGCTGCCAAACACGTAGAGCGAAGCTCGGCGCTTGGTGCCAGCCTCCGTGAGCGTGAGTGTTCCCGTGTCAAACACGAAGTAGGCCAGCGCGGCGCGGCCCGTCTTACGGGCGCCTGTTGGAAACCAGTGCAGCCGGCCGGCAATCATGAGATGCAATACCAGCCATTGATCGCCTTCAAATCCCACCGCAACCCGCTTTCCCACGCGCCGCAAGTCAACCACGCGGCGGCCCTGCAACGAGGTCAGTGGCGGTTCGAAGGTCCGCAGCAGAAAGGGATGCGTGATCCGGGTGGACTCGAGCTTCGCGCCCAGGATGCGCAGCCTGAGCGCCTCAACATAGACTGTAATATCCGGTAGCTCGGGCATTACCCGCCGAAGTCGAAGTCGGGCTGAGTGAGGGGCATTTCCGTGATGGGGCCGTACCGGCCAACCTGGTCGCGTAACTGGGCCGCGTCGCCGATCAGAACGATCGCTACCGCATCCGGTGAAGGGAAGACTGTGTCGATCACCGCCTGCATCTGCGGCAGGGTGACGCCCTGAAGTTGTGCGCTGTAATTCTCGATATAGCCGGCGCCGAGACCATAGAGCTCGATTTCGCCCAGGGCGACGGTCCAGTCCATGGCTGTCTCAAAGTCGAGCGGATACTGACCCAGTACATAGGCGCGTGCCGATTCCAACATCTCGGCAGTCACGGCGCCGTGCTTCAATTGCTCCAGGGTCTGCAGTGCCAGATCGAGTGCTTTACCCGTGTCCTGAGTCTGCGCGAAAGAGCGAATTGCGAATTCGCCCGCGACGCTGCCGCGGGTGAAGCCCGAGCGGGCGCCGTATGAAAGGCCCGACTTCACGCGCAGCTCGGTATTCAGGATGGAAGTAAATCTTCCGCCGTACAGCGTGTTCACCAGATCCAGGGCGGCGCGGTCGGGATAGTGGCGATCAACACCCACATTGCCAATCCAGAAATGCGTCTGCGCAGACCCCGGTGAGTCCACCAGCAACACGCTGCGCTCACGCACGCGTGCCGGTTGAGGCAGGCTCACCATGGGCCGATTGGATCGCGGCCAATCCGAGAATGCCCGCGTGACTGCTTTCTTCAGCCACGTCGAATCAACGTCACCAGCAACCACCAGCGTAGTCTGGTCGGCGCGAAAGTGAGTATGGTAGTAGTCGACGATATCCCGATGTGTGAGGCCGGCAAGCGAAGACTCGCTCCCGATCACCGGCCGCGCAAACGGATGCCCCTGAAACAAAAGCGCCCGCCCATAGGTGCCAATCAACTCTGACGGATCGGAATCCTTGGCCGCCTTGATGAGCTCAATCTGCCGGTCACGCAGATTCTCCAGCTCCTCGAGCTTGAACCGGGGACGCAGCAACGCGTCGGCCAGCAGCTCCAACATGAGCTGTTGGTCGCGCGCCAGGAACTGGCCGCGGATCGCAATGGATTCCGGGCCTGCTGCGGCGTTGAATGTGCCGCCAACGCCCTCGACGGCATCCACGAAGGCGAAGGCATCGCGCTTGCCTGCGCCCTTCTCTAACAAACCCGCGACCAGCGAGGCCACACCCGACTTTCCGGGCGCTGCCGCTGATTCGCCACCGCGTAGCACAGCGTTGAATGAAACCAGAGGGATGTCATGACGTGGCATGACGATGAGAGTCATGCCGTTGGGCAGTACGATCCGCTCGTGAGCAGGGACGTGTACGCCGCCCGCTTGTGCGTTGACGGTTGCTATTGGAGTGGGCGCATGGCCAGCGCTAGCGGTTGCTATTGCATCTCCACTGTACGCGCTGACGTTCCCGCCATCGGCGGTCACGCCTCTTCTTCCTCGGCGTCGAAGCCTTCCTCGCCCACCGCCGCGCCTTCTTCAGGCACCAGCACGCCAACCGTACGGCGCCGTTTATCCAGGATCTCACGGGCGACTGCCTGGACCTCTGCACGAGTGACCCGGTCAAACTGCGCAGGAGCATCGAACAGCTTCAGCCAGTCCCCGTGAAACACTTCGTACTCACCGAGGAGCTGCGCCTTGCCATCGATGGTGGCCAGCTTCTTCCAGAAGCCCGCGGCCGTCATGTTCTTGGCGCGGGCCAACTCAGCGTCCGTCACGCCATGCTCGACGATCGTCGCGAGCTCCCCGTCGACAGCAGCCTTCACTGCGGCGACATCGGATCCTTCCGGCAAAGTCAGGAACAGCCACAGCAGGCCGGGGTCGAAACCCTCCTGCCAATGACCGCCGACTTCGATGGCCAGCTGCCGCTCTTCAACCAACATCCGGTGCAGGCGCGATGAATCGCCATCGACGAGAATCGACAGCAGCAGATTGACTGCCGGGCCCCGCACGTCCGCGGCGGCAGGCGCCTTGTAGGCGAACTGCAGCAACGGGGTTTGTGCCTTGCGGCGGATGACGAACTGACGCTCGCCCAGCTGTTCCGGTTCCTCGGTGCGCACCTCGAGGGGCGGCGCCTGGCGCGGAATGGATTCGAAATAGCGGCGCGCCAGCTCAAACACCCGCTCGGGGACCAGATCGCCGGCAAACACCAGGGTCAGATTGTTGGGCGCGTAGTAGGTCTTGAAGAACTTCTGCAGGTCCTCCATGCGCCACGACTGGATATCAGCCGGCCACCCGATCGTGGGAAACCGATACGGATGGGAGACGAATGCTGTCGCCTGCACCTGCTCGCTGAGCATGCCCTGGTTGTTGTCGTCGACTCGAAGCCGACGCTCCGACGACACCACACCGCGCTCGCTTTCAATGACGGCCGGCGTGAATGCGAGGTTGGCGACGCGATCGGATTCGAGATCGAGCACCAGCTCGAGCGCGTTCCGTGGAAACCAGTCCTGGTAGACAGTGACGTCGTCGCTGGTGAAGGCGTTGTTGGCGCCACCCTGCGCCTCCATCAGGCGATCGAATTCTCCGGGCTGACGGCGCGTCGTCCCGTTGAACATCATGTGCTCGAAGAAGTGGGCCAAGCCGGTTATGCCTGGCGATTCGTTGCGACTGCCGGCGCGTACCCAGTTGTTCAGTGCAACGCTGGGGATGTCGTGCACCGGCCAGACGATGATCCTGAGTCCGTTGGCGAGTGTCGTGGCGCGCACGAGCTCACGGCCGGGCACAGGCGACACGGCCGGCTCAGCAGCGGCGGTCAGCGAGCCTACGGCGAGGAAATGCGAGCCAAAGCTTTTGTTCATAGCCCGAAGTCTACCGGTCCCATCGCATAGAAAGCGTTATCAAAACGAAAGTCCGCGTTTTGCGTACTTTTGTGGCCAGACTAGGAGCCTGTCTGACCCATGGGCGCCGTCGCAGCAGGCGAACATGAGTCAGACAGGCTCCTGAACCCTCAGCGCAAGAGGATGGGTACGAAAGGCGGGAGCTGCAAGAGACATCGAAGTGGCCCGCACAGTTCGAGCCACAGGCAAAAAAAAGCGCCGCGAGCAGGGGAAGATGCATCGCGGCGCGCAGTTTAGCGAACACCGGGGAAGTTATTCGCCATTCAAGCCTTACACGGTTAAGCTAAAGCAAGGGGTGTGCCAGGTTGTGCACCTGCAATAAAAACAAAGAGTTAGCCCCGAAGTGAGAACCCGTTCCGGGTGACGAGAATTGTCACCTTCAGACGGTGGGGTACCCAGGCCTCGCCCTGTTCGTCAGTGTGGCAAAACGGCGACGCAGGCTTGGCCACGTCTTCTGAGCAAATCGCAGATCGAACGGGCTTTACCCTCGTCGCCGACGGCCGCCTGGAGGCGGTAGATGCGGCCAGCGGGCGTATCGGCGGGGACGACGTGCTCCTGCAGCCCTTGGAGTTCGGAGGCGTGGCGAGAGGTCAGGAGGCGCCATTCGGTGGTGGCGCCGGCCTCTGTGCTGAAGGCACCTAGCTGGATACCGAAGCCGGTTGGTCGGGCTGGGCGCTGCCCAGCTTGCGTCGCGCTGGCTTGACCTGCGCCAGTTTGCGCGGGCCCGGGAGATGTGGGTCCGACGTGGGGTGCTGTGGCTACGGGCGCCGCAGTCGCAGCGCCAGATCCCGCGTCGGCGCTGGGTTTGGACGGCGTGGCTGCTTCGCCGGGTGAGGCAAGTCCATAACTGCGTGCGCCGCTTGAGGCTGTAGTCGCTGGGCCAAGTTGAGCCGCCGCCGAGGGCACGTCGTCAGCGCCGCTGGAAGCGCCCCGGCCCGCACTACCTGCGGCCGCCGTACCCGCCGCTGCACTCGCACCGGCACCTGCTGACCCGCTCCCGCCAGAGCGTCCAGTGCGGCCGGCGGCAGTCCTACTACCCGCATCCGTCCCCGTCTGCTCCCCAAGCGAGAAATTCTCAATCCGAATGCGCGCCTCCTGGGCCCACTTCCCATTCGGGTGCTGCGCGATGAAGTCTCGGTAGGCATCAACGGTGTCGGCACTGCCCGCGTGCTGCCAGTCCCGGTCTTCGCCGAGCTGCGCGACGCGGGTACGCGCTTGCGTAGCGAGCTCACTCTCGGGATGCCGCTGAATGAATTGGCCGTAGCCCTCGATGCTGTCGGCCGCTTCCGCGGAGCGCCAATCCTGCTGTTCACGACTGCACCCTGCCACCAGGAGCAGCAAACAGACTCCTATCGCACCACTTCCTGCCCGGACTGTGATCATCGTCAGCACCTTCTACTTGCCGCTACTGGATATTCTACCGGCCCTCAAAGGGTACAGGCCCCCAATGGCCCGGATGCGTTTTTGACTGGAGAGATGATGAGCGACATGCCGAAGCGACGACTGATTGATCAGCTCGGAAGCTCGCCGACCTTTGTGGCCGAGGGATGTCATCTCACTGGCGATGTCGAGACGGGAGGTCCGCTCGTCGTATGTGGCGCCATTCGCGGCGATGGCCGCGTGGGCGGCGCCCTCAGCATGGCCGCGAAGTCCCAGTGGGTAGGCGAGATCCACGCCTTAGCCGCGGTCATCGCGGGACGCATCTCCGGCAAGTTGGTCGTTGAGAACAAATTGGAAGTCGGCTCCACCGCCGTCATCCACGCCGACATCATCGCGCGCAGCATCGCCATCGCCAAAGGCGCTGTGATCGACGGCGAGGTCACCGTCACCAGCGGTCAGCCAGTCGTTCGGTTCGAAGAGAAGCGCGGCCCCGCCTGAGCCTGCGCCAGCCGCGGCATCCAGGCACCCCGCGCTGTAGGCCAGCACCAACCGCGGCATCAGCGCACACAGACAGCTGTGTGCTCGTACAGCGTCCCCGGTCAGCAACGTTCCCGAACCAACACTGGCGCCACACGGCGACATAGAGGTTATTTCGGGTAACGTGTCTATACTCAATCGACTTTCGTCCGGCGCGTGCATTTCCGTGAAAGCGATGAGGTTGTTACATCTGGTGGGCTATCGAGGAAACTCGGCGGAGTTTCCCGAGAACACGCTCCCGGCTTTGCGCTCCGCAATTGCGTTGGGTGTTCGATTCATCGAGCTCGATGTGCACCTGTCAGGTGACGGCGTGCCGATGGTCTGCGACGAGCATCAGCTGGCTCGTGTCACGGGCGACGATGATTCAGACATGTCAGGCGCGCAGATGTCCGCCCTCGACGTGAGCCAGACCAACCGTTTCGGCGAGCGATTTCTCGGCACCCTGATCCCATCATTGACGACGGCACTTCGCCTGCTCGAAGGCCGCCCCGAGATTACCGTGTTCGTGGTGTTGGGCCGCGCGAGTGTCGCGCGCTTTGGACACGACCAGGTAATCTCTCAAGTAGTTCGCGCACTGAAGCCGTTCCGGTCGCGCTGCGTGTTGGTGTCAAAGGACTTGGCTACCGTACACACGGCGCGCACGCGAGCGGAGTACCCGGTTGGTTGGGTGATACCCGCGTACGACTCACATACGCGGTTGAAGTACGAAGCGTTCAAGCCGGAGTACCTGTTTTGTGATCGCGCGCTGTTGCCAGCACGCGGACCATTGTGGCGTGGACCCTGGCGCTGGGCAGTTTCAGATGTGTCGGATCTTGATACGGCGTTGGAGTTCGCCAACCGGGGCGCGGATTTCGTGGTCACACGGAATGTGCGAGCGCTTGGCGAAGCGATGCGGGCCCACGCCGCGGCGCGTGCTGCACACACGGCGTCGATGGCAACAGCCAACGCCGTGTCCAGGGCAGATGGAATTTCACGCGCGGAAGTCATCGCGCGGGCGACCCAGGCAAACGAGGAAACGATCGTTCGCCGAGAAATCAGCCCGCGGGCGAATCCGCCAGTTCGTACGGACACCACGCCGCGCGCTACCATCACGGAAACTTACACCGCAGACATGGACGACGAGCGCCATCGCATAACCATGGCCGTCGAGGCCTAGTCCGCTTTATTCACGAACGGCACAGCTTGTCGGCGGAGACTCGATCGAGAAGGTGTTTTCGGGAGCGTGAAAAACAGGGGCTCGGCGCATGCGCCGAGCGGGTTTGCCGGTGACGGCGAACCCTGGGGCTTCTGCGCGATCATGAGAGCGCAGAAGTTTTCCCGCAGCTCCCATGGACGGGTTCACGGCGGTCCCGAAAACACCTTCTCGATTGAGGCTTCGCGTGCGCGGGCGCCACCCGTTCGTGAATAAAGCGGGCTAAACACTCTCCAACACCGACGCCCTCCCCTCCCGAGGAGTCGGCGCCCCACTCTCAAACTCCTCAACAATCTTCCGCTCAACCCAACTAGGCCCAGTCAACCGCTCCAGGAACCCACAGTGGCCCCCATGGCGAGTGACCGTGAGCTGCAACGACGAGGCACGCGCGAGGCGTTGCAGGCTGTGCGCCGGGATGATGGGATCGTCCAACGACGTGAAGATCCGCGCCGGCACCTTCAGATGCTCGAGCTGTCCGCCCGTGATGGCATAGCCGTTGAGGTAATCCTCGAGGCTGGGGAAATCGGTGAAACGCTTCACCAGGTCGGCCGTCATGCGACGCAGGTCCGCCATCTTGCCGAGCTCTTTGAAGTCATAGTCCTTGGGCCACACCGCCTGCTTCTTGAGCAGCGAGCGCATCCACTTGCGCACGAAGTACAGATGGTAACCCGGAAACGACTGCTCCAGGGCCACCAGCGTCTCACCAGGATCGAGCACCGGCGAGACCGCCACCACCTTGGCGATGTTCAAGCCGGCATCGCCCGCCTGGGCGGCCGCGCGGAGCAGGAAGTTTCCACCGAGCGAAAATCCCGCGAGACTCATCGGCCGGGCAGGGTACAAATTCTGGATCGCGCGCAACGCCCCCACGACATCCGACAACCGGCACGAGTGAAACAGGTCCCGATTGAGATGATGGGTCTCGCCGTGATCGCGAAGATTCAGGCGCAGCGTCTCGAAGCCTTGGTCGAACAGCTGCTGCGCCAATGACAAGATATACAGTGACTGCGCGCTGCCTTCCCAGCCATGCAAAATGACAGCGGGCCGACCCGTGCTGTTGGTCGGACTGGATCCGAAGCACTGCAACCGGACGCCATCGCCGCAGTCGAGGACCATTTCTTTTTCAGCCGCAACCACGCCAGCGGTACGCCGCATGATCGAACGTCGACGCGCGCTCGTGCTCGCCAGCATCGATTGCACGTGCCGGTTGCGTAACCACCGAGGTGGCCGAAAGTCTTCGTCAGGTCGAAACGGCACGGCGCGAAACGAGCCAGTCCTCGAGTAACGGGGGGTTAATGAACCCGGATCTCCACGCGATTGTTGGCGCCGCCTGCGCGATTCCATTCGCCCGCCGTGAGCCCGGGAGATACCGCCGGATAGGGGGTGATGATTGTAGTCGCTTCGCCCGCCGAGGGCTGCACATCGACGCTTCCACGAGAGGCATTGCGAACACCTCCCACGAGGTTGGCAAACTGCAGCGGGATGCGCTGAGCTGCGGAAAGCGCCTCATCGGCCGGATTTCCCACGACATCGCACTTGGAAAAGGCAGTCTCGTCCGGAGCAACCGAATACCCATCATTAACATTGCCCATGAGACAAAAACGCCCGGGAAACGACTTGATGTCCACGACGCCGCTGTGATTTTCCTTCACGAGCCGGTCGAGCAACTGCCGGATCAATTCCAGACGCGGCCCCCCCAGCGCATCAGCACCGTACGGCACCGATATCACCAGCGGCTTTGCCTCAGTGGGGAGTGCCCGCGGGGGGGGGCCGCCATTGGCGTTGTTGGGTCCGCTGTTGCCCGCCTTCAAGCCTTGATTTCCAGAAGATTCGCCGTCGAGAGCGCCCCTCTTCTTGGCCAGGGCCGTATCCGCCATCTTCGTGCTCGGTGCGACGGCCAGGCCCACCGTGTCCGACTGAACGGCGATATCCCGCCGCAAGCCATCGATCTGCCCACTCAACGCGCGCAGCTCACTGGACTGCTGCCACCACAACGCAGTCGTAATGAACGCAATAGCAAGCGCGATACTCGCCACAATCCATGCAAATTGAACGGGCGGACGCGGCGGTGCAGTTGCAGTCGGCTCAGCGACCGGAGCAGCAGGTGGGAGCGCTTCCAGCAGCAGTGCCCGAACTTCCGCAGTGATGCGCTCGGTCTGGGTGTCGACCCCGGCAACGAGTGCCCGGCGAAGCTCGGCGAACTGCTCTCTCAAGGCTGTCTCAGTGAGTACCTTGGGCAGTACGCCCGAGTCGTTGGCAGCGCTCTGATCGACCGGCGGCGGCGCCTCACCAACCGGTACGTTGAGAGGCCGGAAGGTGCCTTGGAAGGCGCTGCGTCGCTCAGCCAGCAGGTGCAGCTGGTAGAGAACCTTCGATACGTCCGTGGGCTTGATCTGCTTGGGCAACACGCCCACGGCACCGAGCGCACGGGCTTGTCCCAGGTACAGCTCTCCCTCCTGGGAGGTGTACATCATGATCGGGATCGTCGCGGTCAGCGGATTGTTCTTGATCGCCTGAACAGCCTGAAATCCGTCCATGCCCGGCATGAGGTGATCCATGAAGATCACATCCGGCCGATGGCTGGTCAGATACTCAATAGCTGCTTCCGCGTTCTCCGCATTGTCGACATCGATTTCGTATTTCTCGAGTATTCGAGCGAGAAATAGCCGTGCAGACTTGGAGTCATCAACGATCAGCGCGCGCTTGGCCCCCATGCCTGCTCCAACACCCGATGTTCACGTACGTGTGTGTGTCAGAGAAAGTGTAGCGCAGAACGCGCGATCTTCCAGCGTTGTCGCACGCGTGCGACGGGCAGCGAGAGACAGGGGCGCTGCGTCAGGCGACCGCGCGCTCAGCCCCCGGCGATAGCCGCAGGGATTCATACAGGTCGGCCAGCCTTCGAGCCATGATGGCGGACGACCACGTGCGTGCATAAGTTCGACCACGCTCAGCGAGATCGTTCCTTAGCGTTTCGTCCTGGAGCACCCGCACGACAGCGGCTGAGAATGGCTGCAATTGCTCCTCAACTACCAATGCACCGCAACCGGCCTTGAGGATGGAGCGCGTCCCCAGCTCCGCGGTAGAGACGACAGGCGCGCCTTGAGCCATGGCCTCCAGAAGCACTAGACCCTGAGTCTCAGTGCGCGACGCGAACACAAAGACGTTCGCCGCAGCGTAGCAATCGAGCAGTCCGGTGTTGCGATCGAGATAGCCGGCAAAGTGGACATCCTTCTCCAGGCCGAGACGGACGACCCTATGCCGCAGATTTTCGCGGGCGGGACCTTCACCTGCGATCACGAGCATTGCTTCAGGCACCGTCCGACGCACCTCGACAAATACGTTTACCAGGAACTCAATATTCTTCTCGTGCGCAACGCGCCCAACATAAGTCACCAAAGGCCTTCCCGCGGGAATCCGCGCTTCGGCGCGAAAACGCTCGGCGACGCCCGGATTGAATCGATCTGCGGGCAGACCGGTTGGCAGCACATGAATTGGCGTCGAGACACCGTACTCAAGCAACACGTCGCGCATGGGATCGGACGGCGCGATCAGAGCCTGTACATCGTCGCACTGAGAGCGCGTAAAGCTTCTCGCTAAAAAACGGCCGATGCGCCGCGGCAATACCGGCACGTAGTGATGCAGGTACTCTTCGAAGAACGTGTGATACGTCGCAACACAAGGCAGGCCCAGGTTGCGCGAGTAGCGCGCGGCCGCGTAATGGGCAATGAATGGTGTGTGGATATGGACGAGATCGACTTGGCCGCGCGGGATATTCGCGAGCACTTGGTTCAGTGCACCCCATCGCATGCGGCGGTCTTCAGGGTCCTTGGGCACTCCGGAAGAAGCGACTCGCAGAATTCCGGATTCGTCGCCGGCTCGTTCGTTTGAGGTTGTGGATTGGTCATAACTCGGTACGACCAGCAACGTGTCGACACCGCACGTCGCGAGATCCTGGCGAAATGTGCGGATCGACGTGGAAACGCCGTTGACTCGGGGGAAGTAGACGTCCGATACGAAAAGTACCCGCACAGCGTTAGCCGAGCGACAAACCCAGTTCAGCTAGAGAAGCACCGATCACTGCGCCAACCAGAACATCGGTCGGGTAGTGAAGTCCCAGCACCACCCGCGAGCCGGCAATCAGTGCGGCCAACGGCACCAGTACCCAGGACAGCTCGGGAAAATGAGCCGATGCCTGCCAGGCGAACGACACGGCATGGAGCGTGTGGCCAGAAGGGAAGCTGTAGCGATCGAGCGGCGCACCCGCTAATGCAATCGACGAATGGGTAATGAACGGGCGCTCGCGGACGAAGACCCGCTTGAGCAGCTTGTACAGAACTACACCCAGGATGCCCGTCATAGCCATGATCACGGCGGGTTTGACCGCAGCCGGTCCGTACAGCAGGGGCAGGGTGAAAATCAGCACATACCAGATGATGCCGTCGCCCAGGCGACTGGCAATCTGGAACACGCGGCAGGGAAACGCCAGCGAGGCGCCCCGGTTCAATTGCCGGCAAATTCCATACTCGACCGCGTCAAAGCGGGCGATCAAGGCATTAAAACCGCTGGCCTTCATAGATGCCTTCCGAGCCACGGCGGTGCGACTGCACATGGCTTCTTGACCGTAGCTTCAATCCCCAGCGCGTCAAGTGGATGACGGAAGTGTGAAAGTTTCATTGCGACAGGGACTTGGGTGTGATTCCGTGCGTTACACCTCAAATAATCCAAGCCAGGACACTGATTTACCGTGGCAACCATGGTACGACAATGCATGAAACCACGGCAGCGACCCAAAAGAGAGAGCTACCGCCGACTGCGACGCCTCGCGACTGCCCTTTTCTGCTGTGCCGCTTACGACTGCGATGCCATCGATCGAGTCATTCTCCAGGTCGGACAACTCTCGACAGCGGGCGTTCAGGCGCGCAGCGCCACCATGACGCTGGATATCACTCCTGAGGGCTCGCCAACAGTGCATGTCCAGGTTGCACAATTGGCGCGGTCGGGAACGACCTACAGCGACGTGGACATCAACTGCTCAGATCTCCTGATCAAGCAGCCGCAATTCGCCTGCAACCAGGGAAGCATCGCCGCCCGAGGCGGACCCACCGGTCAGATAGCAATGAACGCAGCAGCCGCCTACGACACCTCAAACGGAGCAGTTTCCGTGAGCGGCTCCGGCCTGAAGATTGCCGGAGCCGTGACCCGGTTTGCCGGCGAGCTCCAGTGGGGCACGTGGGCGTTGAGTGTTGATGGCGAGGGGCTGGACCTGACTGCCGCGGGCCAACTTGCGCAGCCCTGGTTCCAACTCCCGGCTGGCGACACGCTCAGTGGTCACCTGAAATTTCGACTCGTGGCAACCGGCCAGTTGACTGAGGCCAAGCGTCCGGGCAAGACCCAGGTGCACCTCGAAGCCACCACTTCCGACCTGAATTTCTCGAATCAACCCGGTACGACGGTGGCCCAGAATCTCACCGCCGCTCTCACGGGCAATGCTACGAGCGATCGCGGCAAGCTGACCTCCGAGCTGACACTGCAGAGCTCCGCCGGCCAGGCATTGGCCGGCACGGTCCTGTTGGACTTCGCCAGGAACCCGTTGAGCCTGGCGGCACACGTCGAGCCCGACGGGCAAAGCCTGCAGCTCACACAGATTCAACTCAACCAAAACGACCTGTTGGCCGCCACCGGCAACGCCCGAATCGCACTCGGCCGCGGCCCCGTCACAATCGAACGGGCCCACCTCGACATTCAACGGCTGGATTTCGCGGCGGCCTACCGGAGCTTTCTGCAACTGGCACTGGCCACGACGGACTTCGGCGCACTCAATGTGGGCGGTCGCGCCACAGGCGACATAGACATCGTGAACGATGCGCTGACCGGCTGCAACGCCCGGATCCAGAACGTCAGCATGGCCGATTCCACGACCCGACTGTCGCTCGCCAATGCGAACGGCGAGCTGCACTGGAGCGCAACAACCGTCCCCCGGCAATCCCAACTCTCCTGGAGTGCCAGCAGCGCCTATGGACTGATCGGCGGACCGGTGCAGATGACATTCACGGCGCAGGGCAACAACTTTGCGCTCGCGGACAACACGCGGTTTCCCATTTTCGATGGCGCCCTGGTCGTCCACACACTCGACATCCGGCGCTTCGGTCCCGACGCCGAGTTGGATTTTGATGCCCACCTGGAACCGATCAGCATGCCCCTGCTGTCCAAGGCATTCGGCTGGCCCATCCTGTCGGGCCACCTCGCCGGCCAGGTCCCCGGTGTCACTTACCGGGATCACGTCCTGACAGTGCAAGGCGACCTGAGCGCCAATGTCTTCGACGGCACGATTGTGGGAAGTCACTTCAAGCTCAGCGATCCCCTGGGGCCCTGGCCCCGGCTGGATGCGGATGTAGCGGCCCGGCACCTCGATCTCGATCTGCTGACGCACACCTTCTCCATCGGCTCGATCGCGGGGCGCCTGGATGCCGATATCAAAGGGCTCGAGCTGTTCAACTGGTCCCCGGTCGCTTTCGATGCAAAATTGCAAACCACGCCCGGCGATAAATCCGAGCATCGCATCAGTCAGAAAGCGGTCACCAGCATCTCCAGCGTGGGGGGCGGTGGTGGCGGCGTGACGGCCGCACTGCAGTCGGGTGTGCTGCAGTTCTTCAAGACCTTTCACTACGACCGCATTGGTATCAGTTGCCAGCTGCGCGACGAAGTCTGCCTGATGAGCGGGCTGGAGCCGGCCAAAAACGGCTATTACCTCGTGAAGGGACGCGGCCTGCCGCGTATCGATATCATTGGCAACGCTGGCCGTGTGGACTGGACGCAGATGGTGGCGCAGATTGCGGCGAGCATGCACTCACAAAATATTATCGTCCGCTGAGGAGACCAGGATGCGAAGGCTCTTACCGATCAAGTTGTTGGCCCTGAGCTGCCTGTTGGCCGCCTGTGTGACGGTAAACGTCTACTTCCCCGCGGCTGCCGCGGAACA
>JAXDQF010000085.1:0-13884 GCA_034668025.1 Gammaproteobacteria bacterium
TCCGGCAAGTTGACCGAGCTGGCCGTCCGAAATGTGGTGCACGGGCTACCGGTCAAGAATGTTGATGTTTTGGCGAACCCCCATGCGCTGGAGCATTTTCGAAATCTGGATGAACTTGCGAGCTGACACCACCAGGCAACCGTTCGGCGGCCGGGAATGCGGCGATGCCGCGCTACCATCGCACACCAACAGCGGCCGCTAATGGATCTCCGCGCCCTCTACGCCCAACAACTGTCAGAGCGCGGCTTCCGTGCCGACCCCGTGCAGGCAGCAGTCGTGGATCGTCTCAATGATCTTCGCCAGCGCCTGATTGTCGCCCATGAAGCGGACGCCTCGATCGTGCGCCGTTGGTTCAGCGCGCTGGGCAGCAAGTCCGCATCAGAGCCGGTGCGGGGTATTTATCTCTGGGGCGGCGTCGGCCGTGGAAAGACCTGGATGATGGACCTTTTCTACCAGAGCCTGCCCTTCCCGGAACGCCGTCGCAGACACTTCCATCGATTCATGCACGACGTGCACGCCGAGCTCAAATCGCTCCAACAGCGCGAGGCGCCATTGGAAGCAGTAGCCGACCGCATCGCGCAGGACACACGCGTGTTGTGTTTCGACGAGTTCTTCGTATCCGATATCGCTGACGCCATGATTCTAGGCGGCTTGTTTGCGGCGTTGTTCAAGCGTGGCGTCACGCTAGTGGCAACGTCCAACGTCGAACCGCGCAATCTGTACAAGGATGGCCTTCAACGCCAACGCTTCCTCCCAACGATCGACCTGCTGAAGCAGCACTTGGACGTCGTAGCGGTCGACGGTGCGACCGACTATCGACTCCGACGCCTCACGCAGGCCGGCACCTACCTACCCAGCGACGCACCCGACACGGGGAAACGATTGCGGGAGTTGTTCGACGAACTAGCAGACCATGACGTCGACGATAGCCCCCCGCGCGGCAACGGGCCGGCACACGCCGACACGGGCGGCCGCCCCGCCGTGGCCGACCCCGTATCCAGCGCCGCGGGCAACAACACTGTTCCCGCCCACACAAACGCCGCGGCCGCCAGCCGCATCGCTCCTGGCAAGCCGACCGCGGGCCCCGCCACTCGACGGAACATCAACCAAAGCGGTCGCCCCTGGCCCACCCGAGTTCCCGTTGATCCAGACAGCTCAATAGAGATCGAAGGCCGCCGCATCCCCGTGATCTGCGAACGCGGCGGCGTAGTCTGGTTCGACTTCATGGCCCTATGCTCCGGCCCACGTAGCCAGGAAGACTACATAGAGATCGCACGCAACTATCAGTCGGTCATCGTCTCCGACATACCCGTATTCGATTCACTCCACGAGGACGAAGCTCGCCGCTTCATCGCGCTCGTCGACGAGCTATACGACCGCAACGTCAACCTCATCGTGTCAGCAGCAGCGCCACCGATTGATCTCTATCGCGGCGACCGCGTCGCCTTCCAGTTTGAACGCACCGCCAGCCGCCTCATCGAAATGCAAAGCGAAGAATATCTGGCGCGCGAGCACCGCCCTTAATCGGGATGGTCCCCGGGACGCGCGGGCTACGGGAGCCGCGGTAATCGCTTACGGGCCCTCGCGACTCCACGCGCCACGGCTACGGAACCGAAGCAACCGCTTACGGACCCCGCGATTCCACGCGCGCCGCTTCCAACTGTTCCGCCAACCGCTTGTCCGACACCTTCATCATCGTCTTCAGCTCCTGCGCGAACAGCGAGACTCGATACTCTTCAATCATCCATTGAAGTTGAGCGAGTTCAGGTGGCACGATCGGTCGCGTCAACTGCGCCAGCAGCCCCTGCAAGCCAACTGTAAAGGGCTTCACCTTCGCAGCCAGCTCCGCGTCACGCTTGGCGTTGGCGGGTAGGCGCTCGAGGCGACGTGCGATGGCCTTCAGATAGCGAGGAAGGTAGTCCAGGTACGGGCGCGGAACCGACTCTACGAACCCCGGCGGCAGCAGCGCTTTGAGCTGCGAATTGACGTCGGAAACCGCGTCAGCGAAGGACGGCGAACCGAGCTTCTCCAAAGCCAGACGCACAGCACGCCACTCTTTGAATGTAGCTGTGACAGTCGCGGACAACCGATCAGCAACCTCGTTCAGTTGCGAGCGACGAGTATCAAGGAGGCTCGCAAACGCCTTTTCATTTCGCGGCAGCGGCACATCAGCAGGCAGGAAGCACTCTCTAAAGGACCGCCGCGCAAGCACATCCGCGACAGAACCCTCCAAAGGCAACCCCCGACTGAGCAACACCAACTCGCGATCATCAGCCATACGCTTAGCAACGTACTTCGCCTGCTGAGGCAACAAGAGCATCGCCAACCGCACGAGTCCGGCGCGGGAGATCTGCTCCGCATCGGCCGCGCTGCGCGCTTCCACTAAGGCAACGCCAACGGTTCGATCCTCCACTGCTGGATAGACAGCTAACCGTAGTCGATTGCGTTCAACTTCAACGGTCTCAGCGAGCTCACCAAAGTCCCACTGCCGATGCAACCGCGAAGCCTCTGACGCCGAAGGATTTCCCGCGCCTCGTACAGGGCCACCGCTATTCGACCCGCCAACCGCAGCCCCCACGCGCTGGCCGTCAATTCGCGCAACTCCCGCCCCGTACAACTTCTTCCGGATCGCCGTGAGATCGCGCCCTTCCGCAATCACACGATCATTCGCGTCGACGACACGTATGTTCATGCGTAGATAGTCAGGCAGCACCAGAGTGGCCAAATCAGCGGCAGTTACGGGCGCACCAGCACGCTGGGTCACCCACTGCGCGAGCCACTCGTAGAAACCGGGCAGGCTGCCGCCTCCGTCAATTTCGGCCAACGCCTCCCGCGCGTGATCCGGCACCGGAACCAACGGCTTCCGAAGTGCCTTCGGCAGCGCACGGAACACGGCGGTGACCTTCTCCAACCGCATTCCCGGCACGAGCCACGCCAGCCGATCCGGCTGAAGCATGTCCACCAACGGCTCCGGCACAACCAACGTCACCCCATCATCAGGCTCAGCCGGCTCGAATTTGTACCGAAGCGGCAAGCGGTTGCTGCCGACCTGCAAGTCGTCGGGGAATCGATCAGCCGCAGCGTCGGGAGCATCGCGCTGCATAAGATCCGACAGCGACATGTACAGAACGCGCGGGTTTTCGCGCTCAGCGCTGGCACGCCAGTGCTCAAACGCAGACACCGAGCTCACGCGCTCGGGAAGCCGTTTGGCATAAAACTCCATCTGCGCTTGCTCGTCGACGACAATGTCGCGCCGCCGAATCTTTGCCTCCAGCGCCTCAACGTCCTCGCGCAGTTTGCGATTCGCATGGACGAAGTCGCCGCGAATGGCGCCATTGGCCCCGCCACGATTGCGCCCCCGACCCTGGCCCGCGGGGCCACCGTCACGACCGCCGCTTCCGGCATCGCCACCAGAGCGACCGCGCGCGCCCACGCCACCGACATCGCCACCATGGCGGCCACCGGTGCCGCCGCCAACTGCATCGCCCCACCGCGACCCCCGCACCCCGCTGTTCGCACCGCCGCGGGCATTCGCAACGCCGACACCGCCCCCAATGGCCTCGCCGCCAAAACCCGCGCGCCCGAACGCCGCGGACTCACCGCGGTGCGTCCCGTCGTCAACCCCAATCAACGCGTGCCGAATAAAAATCTCGCGCGCTTCCACCGGCGCAATCACCCCGTAGTTAACGCGCCGCTGTGACGCCAGCGTCAACCCATAAAGCGAAACAGTCTCAAACGCCGCAACAAATCCACGCCCTTCTACCCAATGCGGTTCGCTGTACGTGCGCTTGATGAGATGCGCGCCAGCCGCCTCGATCCACCCAGGATCGACCGCAGCGACCATACGCGCATACAACCGCGTTGTTTCCAACAGGCTCCCGGCCACAACCCACTTCGGCGGCTTTGAAGCCAACGGCGTCCCGGGCGCGATCACAAACCGCATGCCGCGCGGCCCGTCGTACTCCCGCTTCTCGTCGAGGTTGCCAATCGAACCCAGAAAGCCCGTCAGGATCGCCTGGTGAAGATCGGTATAGCTGGCGGCCGTCTGGTTGGGCCGTAGCTCCAACTCACGCAAGCTCTGTGACAATTGCGAATGCAACTCCTTCCACTCACGCATCCGCACAAACGACAAAAAGTGCTCCCGGCACCACTTCCGCAACTGACTGCCTGACAAAGCAGCAGATTGCTCCCTAAATGCATTCCACAGATTCAACACAGTGATGAAGTCCGAGCGTGCGTCGGCAAACAGCGCATGCTTCTCTGCAGACGCCTGTTGCGCATCGGACGGCCGTTCGCGAGGGTCCTGCGCCTCCAGGAACGACGTGATCGCCAGCATCTCCGTCACACAGTTGTGATGCGACGCCGCCAGCAACATCCGCCCGAGACGAGGGTCGACAGGCAAACCGGCAATCTTCGCGCCAAGGCTGGTGACCCGACGGTCGTCGTCCATGGCCTTGAGCTCTTGCAGCAGCCTGACGCCATCATTTACGAGCCGAGTATCCGGCGGATCGAGGAACGGAAAATTCTCGGGCTCGCCTAACCCGAGCGTCGCCATGCGAAGAATCACGCTCGCGAGGTTGGTCCGAAGCACCTCCGGTGGCGTGAAGTCTTCTTGCCGGTTGAAATCCTCTTCGGAGTACAGCCGGATACAGATGCCCTCGGCTTCACGTCCGCAGCGTCCCTTGCGCTGATCCGCGCTCGCTTTCGAGATGCGCTCGATGGGCAACCGCTGCACTTTGCCGCGCACGCTGTAGCGACTGATTCGCGCAAGACCCGAATCGATCACGAAGCGAATACCGGGCACGGTGAGCGACGTTTCAGCGACGTTAGTCGAGAGCACCACACGCCGTCCGGTATGCGATGCGAATATGCGTTCCTGATCGCGCGCCGATAACCGTGCGAACAAAGGCAGAACTTCAGTGTGACGAAGCTGCGCCTTGTTGAGCGCCTCGGTGGCCTCACGGATCTGCTTCTCACCCGGCAGAAACACCAACGTATCGCCACGCATACCATTGCCGTTGCGATCGAGGTCGCGAACGGCCTCCACGATGCCCTCGGGCAACGACAGCTCCACGGCGTCTTCATCTTCGCCGATGAGAGGACGGTAGCGAATCTCCACCGGATAGCTTCGTCCCGACACCTCGATCACGGGCGCGCCGCCAAAGAAGGTGGAAAACTTACCCGGATCAATCGTGGCAGAGGTCACGATGATTCGCAGGTCCGGACGGCGTGGTGACAGCTGCTTGAGCACGCCTAGCAATAGATCGATGTTGAGGCTGCGTTCGTGAGCCTCGTCGATGATCAATGTGTCGTAGCGCCGCAGGCTGCGATCGCTCTCCAGCTCCTTGAGAAGGATTCCGTCAGTCATCAACTTGACACGGGTGTTAGGCCCCGTTCGATCGTTGAAGCGGACCTTGTAACCAACCAGGCCAACGGAATTCGCAGCCGGCACAGACTCGATGGTACTCAGATCCAGCGCAGCCGCGGCGCCCAGCCCGGCAACGCTGCTTCCCGCATTGCTTCCCACGCCACCGTTGCCTAGGCCACCCTTCGCGGTGGTCCTCCCGCCAGCAGCAACAGCCCCCCCACGCCCCTTCCTCTTCCCCGGTACATCAACCGTAGTACCGAGCTCCTCAGCCAACCGCGCCGCCAACGCCCGCGCGGCAATCCGCCGAGGCTGCGTGTGGCCAATCAGCCCGCGACTCCCCCGCCCAGCCTCCAAGCAAAACTTAGGCAACTGCGTCGTCTTCCCCGACCCAGTCGCCCCACAAACAACGACAATAGGATGGCGAGACAACGCCTCGAGAATCTCACCTCGATGCGCAGTAATGGGTAACGCCGGGTCATAGTCGATCCGCAAAATATCCTATAAATGCTGTGGACCCAGCCCGACGCTGGTGCGCATGAGGGTCCGGTTGATGCCGTCACTGCCGAACGCGAGTCCTACAGCACCCCGCGCCGCATTTGATCCAGCTCAATCGACTCGAACAGGGCACGGAAATTACCCTCGCCGAAGCCTTCGTTGCCCTTGCGCTGGATGATCTCGAAGAAAATCGGGCCGATGACATTCTGCGTGAAAATCTGCAGCAACACACCATCGCCCTTGCTCGGATTGCCGTCGATCAGGATCGCACGCTCCTTCAGAGCAGCCAGCGGCTCCCGATGCCCCTGCTCATGTGCTGATACCCGCCGAATTAGTTACAATTGAAACCATTATAGCCCCACCGCCAGCCACCAGGAAATCCGCAATGCCCAAGCCCGCCCGGGTCCCGCTGCAGCTGGACAGTTTCCTGCCGTACCGGCTGTCCGTTCTGTCCAATACCGTCAGCACGGCCATCGCCGGCGCCTACCACGAGCGGTTCGGCCTCTCGATTCCTGAGTGGCGGGTGCTGTGCATACTGGCAATGACGCCGGATCTCTCGGCGGCAGAAGTCGCGCAACGTACAGCCATGGACAAAGTCGCAGTCAGCCGCGCCACCGCCTCGCTGCTGAAAATGCGTCGGATCGAACGGCGGATATCAAAGTCCGACCGACGACGCTCAGTACTAAAGCTCTCCAAGGCCGGCGAGGCCGTATATGAGCAAGTGGCACCCTTCGCGTTGGCGTACGAGCGCGATCTCATGCAGCCGCTGGACGAGCGTGAACGAAGCGCGTTAGACCGCCTGCTGCGCATCCTGCTGGGCCGTGCTACAGAAATGGGGCCAGCTACGCGCACCTAAAGGCCGGCGTGAAACGCACGCTGTCCCTCGGCGGAGACCACGCACGCCCAAACGGCCAATCGCGCCTCGCTCAATGCAGGCAACTATTGCCCTGAAACGGGGCATTGCCCCCGGCTCATGTATAATTCGCGCCCCGTAAATGAGGCGCTGGGGACGGACCCACTCCACCCCGGAGTGCCTTTGGGGGCTTTTTTGACGACGGTCGCAGAGTTCGAGATCGAGTATCACCAGTTCCTGGACGCGGAAGGGAAACTCCGCGAACCCGCCCCGGCCTTGGCCCACGACAGCGCCGAGCTCATCAAGATGTATCGCCTGATGACATTGGTGCGCGCGTTCGACACCAAAGCCGTGAACCTCCAGCGAACCGGGCAGCTCGGTACGTACGCCTCCTGCCTCGGACACGAGGCAACGCACGTCGCCGTCGGCGCAGCCATGCGTCCGGAAGACGTCCTCGCCCCCGTGTACCGCGAGTTTGGGACCCAAATCTGGCGCGGCGTGAAGCTGTCCGAAATCCTCACCTATTGGGGTGGCGACGAGCGCGGCTGTGACTTCAGCGGCCCGCGACAGGATTTCCCGTGGTGTATTCCGATCGCTTCACAGATGCTGCATGGCGCGGGTGTTGCGATGGCTTTCAAGATTCGGGGCGAAGCACGCTGTTCCGTCACCTACATCGGTGATGGCGGAACTTCCGAGGGTGCCTTCTACGAGGGCATCAACCTCGCCGGCGCCCGAGCCCTCCCCGCCGTGTTCGTTGTAGTCAACAACGGTTGGGCGATCTCCGTACCCATCGAAAGTCAGACAGCCACCCGCACATTGGCGCAGAAAGCCATTGCCGCAGGCATCCCCGGCATACAGGTTGATGGCAATGACGTCATCGCAGTCCGCCACGTTGTTGGAGAAGCACTCGACAGGGCGCGACGGGGCGGCGGTCCAACAGTCGTCGAAGCCCTGACCTATCGCCTCAGTGACCATACAACTGCCGACGACGCCAGCCGCTATCGACCTGCCGGTCAACTCGACGCGGCCTGGAAGAAAGAGCCCTTGCATCGCATCCGCACGTTCCTGACGAAATCGGGCGCATGGGACGACCCCCAAGAGAAAGAGCTGCAAGCCGATTGCGCGCGCCAGATTGCGGCGGCCGTCGACCACTACCTGAGCGCCGCCAAGCCAACAACTGACGCGATGTTTGACAGCCTGTTCGCCAAGCCCACCAGGAACCTCCTGGAGCAACGCGAAATGGCCCGTCGCTATGCCAACAAGCACGGTCACTAACCAGCGTCGTCCATGGCAAAGATCACAATGTTAGAAGCCATCACCCGCGCCCACGCGTGGGAGATGAGCCACGACCCGTCCGTCGTCGTACTCGGCGAGGATATTGGCGTCAATGGCGGCGTCTTCCGCGCAACCGCCGGCCTGCAGGAACAGTTTGGCAAGGATCGCGTGCAGGACACCCCACTCGCTGAAGGCATGATTGCCGGCATGTCCGTTGGGATGGCGTCGCAGGGTCTGCGCCCGGTTGCCGAAATACAGTTCATGGGCTTCATCTATCCCGCCATGGACCAGATTGCCAACCATATGGCCCGCCTGCGCAACCGAACCCGCGGGCGCCTGACCTGTCCGGTTGTGTTACGGATGCCGCACGGTGGCGGCATCCACGCTCCCGAACATCACTCCGAGTGCCTCGAAGCCATGTTGGCGCACCACGCCGGCCTGCGTGTCGTGTGCCCGTCGTCGCCCGCCCGTGCGTATGGTTTGTTGTTGGCGGCAATCCGGGATCCCGATCCCGTCATATTCCTCGAGCCCGTCCGTCTGTATCGGCTGGCACGCCAGGAAGTCGCCGACGATGGTCAATCCATGTTGTTGGACGTCTGCTACAAACTACGTGAGGGCACTGACATCACACTGGTGACCTGGGGCGCCATGACGGTGGAGACTCTCAAAGCCGCCCAGGAGTTGGAGCAGGACGGCGTGAGTTGCGAGGTCATTGACCTCGCCACGCTGTCCCCCATCGATCACGACAGCATCCTGGAATCCGTCGCCAAAACCGGCCGCCTGGTAATCGTCCACGAAGCCCCGAAAAACTGCGGCATCGGCGCGGAGATCGCTGCAACAGTGGCCGAACACGGACTCTACGATCTGCACGCTCCGATAAAGCGCGTGACGGGATACGACACCATCATTCCGCTGTCACGCCTCGAATACGAATACATCCCCAGCGTCGCCCGAATTGCCGACGCAGTTCGCGCCACCCTCGTCGACTAACCTGGCGATGCGATCTTTGCACGGAGCTGCATGAAAATCTTCAATCTTCCAGACCTGGGCGAAGGCCTCGCCGAAGCCGAAATTGTCCGCTGGCACGTCAGCACCGGCGACCACATCAACGCCGACGACCCCATGCTCGCCGTAGAAACCGCCAAAGCCATCGTCGAAGTCCCCTCACCCTTCTCCGGCGTAATCAAAGCAACTCACGGCAACCCCGGCGACACCGTCGCCACCGGCGCGCTGTTGGTTGAGTTCGAAGCCGACGCCCCAAGCGCCGCGGGCCAAAGCGCCGACTCCGGCACCGTGGTAGGCACGATGCCCACGAGTGACGAAGACTTCGTTGAAGCCCACGGTTCCAACAGCCACGGCGATGCTGGCGCCAATGGCAAGACGGGTTCGCCCGCCAGAGTGCGGGCGGTCCCGGCCGCGCGCGCGTTGGCCAAGCGCCTCGGCATCGACTTGGCGCACATTCGCGGCACCGGCCGCGGCGCGCTGGTAACCGTCGACGACGTGTTGCACATGACCAAAGACGGCGGCGCGCACTCGGCCCACCTGCCAAACGACGCGCCACCGCGCACGGTTGAAGGTGAAGGCGAACGCCTGCGCGGCCCGCGCCGCGCAATGGCTCACAGCATGGCCGTCAGCCGCGACAATGTAATGGGTTGCACGCTGTTCGATGACGCCGACCTGCACGGTTGGCTTCATCCCGAAAACCATCAGCAGGACGACGAGCCCCAGAAGCCGGACGTCACCACCCGCGTCCTCCGAGCAATCGCGGAAGGTTGCACCGCAGAACCCGCCCTGAACGCCTGGTTCGACGGTGAGGCTATTACCCGCCGTGTGTTAACCCAGATCGATGTCGCGATCGCTGTCGACACGCCCGAGGGGCTCATAGTCCCGGTAGTCCGCAACATAGCCGGCAGGCCCGTTGCGGAACTGCGACGGGATGTTGACAGATTGAAGCGCGATACACGCGAACGCACGGTAAAGCCGGAAGACCTCCGCGACTTCACCTTCATGTTATCCAACTTCGGTATGATCGCCGGCCGTTATGCGACACCCGTCGTGGTACCACCGGCTGTGGCTATCTTAGGCTGCGGCCGCCTGAGCTTCGACGTAATAGCAACTCAATCCGGCAACATCGAGGCGCATCTGCGGATGCCACTCTCTCTCACATTCGATCACCGCTGCGTCACAGGCGGCGAGGCTGCTCGCTTCCTGGCCGCGGTCATTCGAGATCTTCAGAAAGGCAATTGATATGCACGCGCAGGTTACCCCCGAAGACAGTCGTCTTCTGCACAGCATTCCTCCAGCGCGAGTCGCGCTCATTGAGCGGATCGCCCAGGCGGCTCCCGGAGCGGGCAAGACCGCCAAAGCACAAAGCAACCTGCAGCAGCGGTTTGTGCGGTCGTACTTCCGCGGGGTCGGCGAAGAAGATCTCGCCGAACGCACACCCGCGATACTCGCCAAGGCGGCGATGGATCATCTTGCCTTCGGAACGGAGCGCAAGCCCGCAGGGCAGTCTCTGATCCGCGTCTTCAACCCTGATCCGAAGCGCGATGGGTTTGAGTCACCTCACACGGTGGTCATGCTCGTCACCGATGACGCACCCTTTTTAGTTGACTCAGTCGGCATCGTCTTCCGGCGCGCTGAAGTCGCCGTCCACATGATTGTTCACCCGGTTCTGGACGTACATCGCGACGGCCGCGGGCGGATTGTCGAGCTGGGTGCCAACGGATCTGACAAGACCCACGCCGAATCGTGGCAGCTGTACGAAATCGATCGGCAGAACGATCCCGCCCGGCTGGAGAAACTGCAACACGACATCGAAGCGACGCTGTCCGACGTCCACGTTGCTGTCGAAGACTGGCCACGGATGCGTGAAAAGGCCAAGAGCATTGCCGCCGAGCTGGAATCCAACCCGCCGCCGCTGCCGGCGGATGAGATCAGCGAAGGGCGCCGGCTCCTCGAGTGGATGGAAGGCCGGCACTTCGTGTTTCTGGGCTACCGGCATTACAACCTGGAGCGCGGCTCGAGCGAGGACAAGCTCGTTCCGGACGGCCGCTCCGGATTGGGAATCTTGCGCAATGGCGGTCGCGGAACGCTCCGCTCGGGTACGACGACCCTGCGCGGCGATGTGCGCGCTCGGGCACGTGAGAGTGAGCTCCTCATTCTGACCAAGGCCAACTCAACTGCAACCGTACATCGCGGCGAGTACCTCGACTACATCGGCGTCAAAACATTCGATAACCGCGGCAAAGTCAACGGCGAACACCGCTTCCTGGGACTGTGGACCTCCACGGCCTATCACCGGAATCCGCGCGATATCCCCGTCCTGCGCCGGAAGGTCGAACGAGTCATCGAGTACTTTGGCCTCGATCCGTCGAGTCACGACGGCAAGGCCGTATTGAACGTCCTGGAAACCTATCCTCGCGACGAGCTCTTCCAGGCGAGCGTGGACGATCTGATCCGTATTGCGCGCGGTGTAGTCAATCTATATGAGCGCCGCACCGTCCGTCTGTTAGTCCGCCGCGACCCCTATCATCGCTTTTACTCGTGCCTGATCTACGTCCCGCGCGATCGGTACAACACCGAAGTGCGCCAGCGCATCGAAAAGATCGTACTCGAAGGTTTCAATGGCCAGAGCGTCGAGACCCAGGTACAGATTTCCGGCTCCAACCACGCTCGTGTGCATGTAGTCGTCCACACAGACACCGAATCCCGCGCCAAAGTAGACTTCACGGCCATTGAGCACCGGATCGCAGAAGCTGCGCTGACATGGTCGGATCGACTGCGCGACATCGTGGTGGAGAACAAAGGCGAAGCCGCCGGAATCGCGCTTGCCAACCGTTATCGCCGCGCCTTCCCGATGAGCTACGAGGAGGATGTCTCGCCGCGGGACGCATTGGATGATCTGGCGGACCTGGAAGCACTGCGTGAGCAATCTGCCTCGCTGGCCGACTCGGCCAGGAGCAGCACCCTGCGCCTCAACCTGCATCGCCCGCCCGAGCAGAAGCCCGAACGGGTTCATCTGAAGATCGTCAAGCTCGGCGAGCCGGTACCCATCTCCGACCTGCTGCCGATGTTGGAAAACTTCGGGCTGCGGGTGATTTCCGAGCGGCCCTACGAGCTGGCGTGGCCCGAAGGAGGCGCCGCCTGGATCCAGGACTTCGAGGTCGAGCATCGGGACCGCGTACCGGTCGAGATTGCGAAGGTTGAAGTGGACTTCACCGATGCGTTCCTGGCTGCCTGGCGGGGCGATATTGAGAATGACGGGTTCAACCGGCTGTTGCTGGTTGCGGGGCTCAAAGGCCGCGAGATCGTCGTACTACGCGCCTTTTGCCGCTACCTGCTGCAGACCGGCGTGCCTTTCAGCCAGGCATCCATGGAAAGAACGCTGGCCGGGAATCCTGCGATCGCTCGCAACCTCATCCGCCTGTTTGAGCGCCGCTTTGACCCCGATGCCGTCGGGCCCACACGCGGTGCCCAGCGTGACGCCGAAAAGTTGGTCAGCCAGATCCGCACCGACCTCGATGCGGTGGTGAGTCTCGACGAAGACCGGATATTGCGCGGCTACCTGAGCGTGGTCGAAGCTATCCTGCGCACCAACTATTATCAACGTTCCGGCCAAATGGCCGGGGGTCAAGCCCAAAACGGGCAGCCCAAAAGCTATGTAGCTTTCAAGCTGGACCCCGCACGGCTCCCCGACCTGCCGCTGCCCCGCCCGAAGTTCGAAGTGTTCGTGTACAGCCCACGAGTGGAGGCAGTGCACTTGCGCATGGGCTATGTTGCTCGCGGCGGCATTCGTTGGTCCGACCGTCGTGAGGACTTCCGGACGGAAATTCTGGGCCTGATGAAGGCGCAGAACGTCAAAAACACGCTCATCGTTCCGGTGGGAGCCAAAGGCGGTTTCGTCTGCAAGAAGCTTCCCAACGGGACGCGGGAAGAAGTGCAGGCCGAAGTGATCGCCTGCTACCAGACATTGATCCGCAGCCTCCTCGATCTCACCGACAACATCATCGGCGGAAAGATTGTGCCACCCCCGCGGGTCGTGCGTCGCGATTCGGATGATGCCTATCTGGTTGTCGCCGCCGACAAGGGAACGGCCTCGTTCTCCGACATAGCGAACGCCATTTCCATAGAGTACGGCTATTGGCTGGGTGATGCCTGCGCATCAGGTGGTTCGGCAGGCTACGACCACAAGAAGATGGCGATTACGGCCCGCGGCGCGTGGGAGTGCGTCAAGCGCCACTTCCGCGAGATCGGCGTCGACATCCAGAAGAAAGACTTCACGGTCGTTGGCATCGGTGACATGTCAGGTGACGTCTTCGGCAACGGCATGCTGTTGTCGCGTCACATCCGGCTCATCGCCGCGTTCGATCATCGCCACATCTTCCTCGATCCGAGTGCGGACTGCGCCACCAGCTTCGCAGAGCGCGAGCGGCTGTTTGACCTGCCGCGCTCGAGTTGGGACGACTATGACCGCAAGAAGATCTCGAAAGGCGGCGGGGTATTCCCGCGCACCGCGAAGTCGATCGCGCTATCCCCTGAAGCCAGCGCCCTGCTGGGAATCGCCGCAACTTCTGCGGCGCCCAACGAAATCATTCGCGCAATCCTGCGAATGCCGGCGGACCTGCTGTGGAACGGCGGAATCGGCACGTACGTCAAGTCGAGCGAGGAATCAAACTCGGAAGTGGGCGACCGCACCAACGACGCGGTGCGCATCAACGGGACGGAGCTGCGCGCCAAGGTGGTCGGCGAAGGCGGCAACCTGGGCCTCACTCAGCGCGGCCGCGTCGAATACGGTCTGTCCGGTGGCCGCCTCAATACAGACTTCATCGACAACTCCGCCGGCGTCAACACCTCGGACGTTGAAGTCAACATCAAGATCCTCCTCAACCCG
>JAXDQF010000086.1:0-61438 GCA_034668025.1 Gammaproteobacteria bacterium
CTGGTCCCGAGCACCTGTCTCTACGTACTGCGGGCATTGGTGGCGGAGGAGTTTGTTTCCTTTGATCCGGACACCAAGCGCTACTCGCTGGAGGCCGGCGTTCTGACGCTCGCGCGGCATTGGCTGCGGCGCAACCGTTTCAATGATCTGGCCCAGCCGGTGTTGGATCGCATCGCCCGGAATTTCGATGTCACCCTGCTTGGGGTGCACATTGTCGGACTCGAGCACATCATCGCGGTGGCCGTCTCCCAGTCCGGCAGCAACTTTCAGCTGAGCACGCAGATCGGCAGTCGCTTTCCCGCCCTGATCAGCGCAACGGGACGGTGTATCGCCGCTTTCGGGGAGCATTCCGAAGCCGAGCTGGAAACCCGGTTCGGAACGCTTCGCTGGGATGAGCCCCCGACGTACGAGGAATGGAAAGCGCAGGTCCGCGAAACCCGCTCCAGGGGATTTGCCGTCGACACCGGGAACTACATTTCCGGAGTGACCGTCCTTGCAGCGCCCGTCTGGAAATCGCGCGCAAAGCTCAGCCACGCCATTGTCGCAATCGGTATTGGCAGCGCTCTGAAGCGATCCGGGCTGCCGGCGCTCCAGGACACCCTCCTGGCGGCTGCACAGAACCTGTCGAATCAACTGTGCGGGGAGGTGTCGCCATAGTGCTGGTCGCATAGGCGAAAGCGCGGTCGCCTGCGACCTTGCTAATTGTCGCCGGCTGTCAAGAACGGCCTGTGGGCGTGGGTAGTATCGATCGCGTCTAAAGCGCTAGACCAGCGAGGATGCGATGAGCAGCACTACCAGCACAGCGGCCCCCCGGGTCGCCGAAACGGCTGAGGATTTGCTGGAGCCGGTTACCTTCGGGGCGGAAGCCTATACCTCACCGGAGTACGCCCGGGCGGAGCGCGACAAGCTGTGGCGCAAAGTGTGGCAGATGGCAGGCCGCGTCGAGGAAATCCCGGACGTGGGCAACTACCTCACCTACGAAATCCTCGACGACTCGATCCTGATCGTGCGCACCGCGCCCGATCAGATACGCGCTTACTACAATGTTTGCTCCCATCGCGGCCGGCGCTTGGTGGATACACCGAAAGGCGCGCGGAACGCGTGTGGGAAGGGAAAACAGTTTGTCTGCGGCTTCCACGCCTGGCGGTACAACCTGAACGGCGAATGCACTACGGTTCTCAACAAAGAGGATTGGAAAGGCGCACTGACGGACCAGCGTACGAACCTGGGCGAAGTCAAAGTCGCGACCTGGGGCGGCTGGATCTGGATCAACCTGGACCCGAACTGCGAGTCGTTGCAGAGCTTCCTGGAGCCGGCGGCCAGCATGCTCGAGCCCTTCGGGTTGCAGAACATGCGCTACCGGTGGCGCCGCTGGCTGGTATTCGACTGCAACTGGAAGGTGGCGATGGAGGCGTTCGCCGAAACCTACCATGTCCCGGGAACCCATCCTGAATTCACGAAGTTCGGTGACTTCCGCGGCTGGGCCCGTGCGCAGGACAAGCACAGCAACATCGGTTATGACGCGCCCAAGGACCAGGATGAGAACCAGGCCAAGCTGCGCATAGGGAAGGGGGACGCGCGCCTCTCCACCGCGGAGATGCAGTCCTATACGTGGGAGCACGTCAAAACAAACACCACCCAGACGCTCGTGGATGCAGCGATGCGGCTGCCGCATGAGCTTCCGGAAGGAACACCCGGTGACAAGGTTCTCAAGCATTGGCTGGATTCGGCCCGGCGGGACGATGTTGCACGCGGGGTGATCTGGCCAACCGTCGATCCTCAGCATGTCGGCAAGAGCGGCACGGCCTGGCAGATTTTCCCGAACTTCCAGATCGGGCATGCGGTCAACAATGCGCTGTGCTACAGCGCACGGCCCTTCGGGACCGATCCCAACAAGTGCATCTTCGAGGCCGTGACGTATGAGCTGTATCCGAAAGGCGGAGAGCCTGAGACGCAGTGGCTGTATACGCCCGTGGACGATCCGGCCTGGCTCAGTGTCCTGCCACAGGACTTTGCCAACATGGCCGCGGTCCAACTGGGGCTGAGGTCGGGCGGCTTCCGCGGCACACTGCCCAATCCCTACCGGGAGCGCAGCATCGCCAATCTGCACCGCAACCTGGCGAAGTACCTGGGCAGCGGCGCGCCGCGGCCGCTCGATTGAGCCGTTCTGTGGGTTCACTGGCCGGCAAAATCGCTGTTGTCACGGGTGCGAGCCGTGGGATCGGCAAGGGAATCGCCCTTGCTCTTGCGGATGAGGGCGCCACCGTCTATGTAACAGGCCGGACTGTCACTCCCGGCACATACCCACTACCCGGCACCGTCGGCGAAACTGCAGCGGAAGTCAGCCGCCGTGGTGGAAAGGGAGTTGCGGTTCAGGTCGATCATGCGAACGACGACCAGGTCGCGGCCCTCTTCGAGCAGGTGAGACGGGAACAGGGACGCCTGGACATCCTGGTCAACAATGCCTTCTCGCTGCCGGATACCCTGACAGAACCGCAGCCCTTCTGGGAGAAACCCCTCTCCTATTGGGAGATGGTGGATGTCGGTGTGCGTTCCAGCTACGTGGCGGCCTGGCATGCGGCGCGCATCATGGTTCCGCAGAAGTCCGGTCTGATCGTGGCCACCTCCGGTTATGTCGGGGTCACGTATACCTACGGTGTTGTGTTCGGCACGTGCAAGTCCGCCGTCGACCGTATGGCGCGTGACATGGCGATCGAGCTGAAGCCGCACACAGTGGCATCCCTGTCGCTGTGGCTGGGACTCACCTTCACAGAGCGGGCTGAGCGCGCCCTGAGAAGCAATCCCGAGATGAAAGCGCAGACGGTCACCAATCCAACTGTGGGCTCGTCGATCGAGTTTCCCGGGCGTGTCATTGCAGCACTCGCCAAGGATCCTGACATCATGAAACGCTCCGGCGGCACCTACATCGCCGCGGAGATCGCCAGGGATTACAGTGTCACCGATGTCGATGGCAAGGTGCCCCCGTCCCTGCGCGCCCAGCGCGGTTCTCCACTGTACTCACCGGTTTAGTTACAGGAGCGTCCCTTGCCAGAGCTGAGATTTGATAATCGCGTTGCCGTCATCACGGGCGCGGGCAGAGGGTTGGGACGGACCTACGCGCTGCTGCTTGCTTCGAGAGGGGCAAAAGTTGTTGTGAACGACAACGGCAGTACCATCAAGGGCGCCGGTGTTGATGCCGGCCCTGCGGAGGAAGTGGCGCGCGAGATAAGAGCAGCGGGAGGTGAGGCTATTGCCACCACCGCGTCGGTGTCCACCGCTGAAGGTGGAAGCGCGATCATCAAGGCGGCGTTGGATGAGTACGGCAAGATCGACATTCTCATCCATAACGCCGGCAATGTGCGCGGCGTGTCATTGAAGGAAATGTCACAGGAAGACTTTGACGCGGTCCTGGATGTTCATTTGCGCGGCGCCTTCCATGTCGTCCGTCCGGCCTTCCCGTTGATGTGCAAAGCAGGGTACGGCCGTGTCGTGCTGACATCATCTATCGGCGGTCTGTATGGAAATCACCAGCAAGCCAACTACGGCGTCTCGAAGGCAGGCCTGATCGGCCTGTCCAATGTTGTTGCGCTCGAGGGCGCCGCAGAAGGCGTGAAGTGCAATGTCATCGTTCCCGGAGCGGTGACTCGGATGGCGGAAGGGCTCGATATTTCAGCGTATCCGCCCATGGGGCCGGATTTGGTGGCCCCGGTCGTGGGCTGGCTCGCTCACGAGTCCTGCACAATCACGGGCGAGATGTTGATTTCAATCGCAGGCCGCGTGGCCAAAACCTGCTTCGCCGAAGCGCCCGGCGTATACCAGCCTGAGTGGTCCATTGAGCAGGTGTCCGGGCGGATGGACGCCATCCGGGACATGACCTCGTCGCTCATTTTCCCCGTGGTGCCTTCCGGCCACGTCGACCATATTCGCTACAGCTTCGGGATGGCCGTGAAGGGTGCCTCGTGAGCGCTACAACAGCGCGGCTGGAGCAGTTGTTGGAGCGCCAGGACATTCTCGACTGCCTGTTGCGATTCTGCCGGGGAATGGATCGCTTTGACCGGGAGCTGTTTCTGTCGGCTTTCCATGTCGATGCCGTGATCGCCGCGGGCCCGTTCGTGGGCGGTCCCGTCGAGTTATATGCCTGGGCATCCGATCTGCACGAGCAGGGGCAAAAGGCCACTCTGCATTACCTGCTGAACCACAACTGCGACATCGACGGCGACGTGGCTCACACCGAAACGTACTATCTGTTCACCGGTCGCAACCGCGACGATACGAACTGGCTCGCGGGAGGTCGTTATATCGACCGGTTGGAGCGGCGCGATGGCGCATGGAAAATCGCGCTACGCACCAACGCCATCGAGTGGGCAGGGATGGCGCCTTCAACGCCCATTCCATTCGCAGACGTTCACGGTATCGGTCTCAATGGCGTTGCGTCACGCTCGCCGGAAGATCCTTCTTACCAACGGCCGCTGACCAACAAGCGAGCAATGACTACTTGAACAAAGTTTCGCTGTAGTCGCCGCGAGCCTGGCCCACGCACTGTTCGCTCAGGAACGGCATACCGAGAAGACCCTGGGACCAGTCGATGGATTGGCCGAAGTCACGCAGCCAGTCATAGACCATTTTGCGATGAGCAATGCGCCATTCGCGGTTACGCTGTTCCAGCCGATCGAGATAGCGGCTGCCAACGACGATGTCACGGTCCTGGCCGTTTACATCGATGCGGTGGTAAGTGGTCACATGTGTTTCAACCACAGCCGTGGTGCCTCTGACTTCGATGAGGCTCTGTCCCAACGTATGTAGCGTGAGGCGCATCGCGGGAAACCCCGGTACCACCCAGTTCAGAAACTCCGCAGCTGAACCGATGAACACGCCATGGTCATCGGTGGCCTCCGGCCAATAACACCCTTTGATTAGATCCGCATCGCGGCGATCGAGCCCACGGCTCAGTCGGGCGAGACAGTCGCGGATTTTCTCGCGGTTGATGAGCCATTCGAGGTCTGCGGTTCCAGTGGACATGTTGGCACTTCCTCTCAGCGGTTCTTCCATTGGGGGCGGCGCTTTTCGGCGAAGGCCTCGGGGCCTTCCTGGGCGTCTTCGCTTCGATACACACGTTCCGACACATGGCGCGCAGCACGCAGCGCAGCTGTTCGCCCCATCTCTGTTGAGAGCATCACCATTTCACGTGCTGCCTGAACTGACAGTGGCGCCCCGTCGAGGATCTCGGTGGCAAGGGCCAATGCGGCAGTCATCAGCTCAGCGGGCTCCGCCAGTCGATTGACCAGGCCCACTTCATAGGCGCGTTGCGCGGTGATGGGTTTGCCGGTGAGGACAATCTCCATCATGATTCTCTGCGGAATCATGTGGATCAAGGGTGCCGCCCAAGGCGAGCTGCGTCCCACCTTCACCTCCGTGATCGCGAATTGCGCGCGTGTGCTGGCAACACACAGATCACATGCCTGGGCGATCATCCAACCGCCGGCGAAGGCCACGCCGTTCACTGCCGCTATGGTGGGCTTGGTCAACTCGATATTGTCGCCCGGAACTGGAAACATGTCCCGCGGCGGAACGGTCAGCCGCAGCTCAGTCATTTCCTTCAGATCGCCGCCCGCACAAAATGCTTTCTCGCCGGCTCCCGTCAGGATGGCGACCCGCAATCCCGGATCCTGCTCGAAGCGCTGCCAAGCCGCAAACAGGCCGGCGCGAATGTCCTTGCCCAGCGCATTGCGTGCTTCGGGACGATTCAACGTGATGACCGCGATTCCATCCTGGCGCGGTTCGAACAGTACGGCGTCGTCCATTAAAATCCCCTCGCGCGGATGTCATGGGCCGCTTGGTCCAACCCCTCGCGAAAATCGGGATGCGCGATCTTCACGAGGCGTCGGGTCCGCTCGGCCAGCGTTTGCCCCTTGAGCTCGGCGGCGCCGAATTCCGTAACGATCACATCCACCTCACTGCGTGCTGTTGTGACTGGCCCGGACAGGGTGGTTGTGATGCGGCTGACCTTGCCGCCCTTGGCTGTTGCAGGCAGCGCAATGATGGAGTGGCCGCCGGCCGAACGACTGCCGGCGCGGACGTAGTCAACCTGGCCGCCCGTGCCTCCCAGATATTGTGAGCCACTCTGCTCGGCGTTCACCTGGCCCGTCAGATCGACCTCGACCGCCGAATTGAGCGTCACCAGGCGCGTCAGACGCGACAGGATGGCCTCGTTGTGGGTGTAAGCGGAGCTGCGCATGCCGATCCGCGGATTGCGATGGACAAATTCAAACAGGCGACGCGTCCCGATCAGTGCGCCCGTGATGGAGACACCCGGATCAATCGACTTGCGCGCGTTGGTGACCACACCCGCCTCGACCAGATCTACCAGGCCGTCACCAATCATTCCGGAATGGACGCCCAGGTCGCGACGATCGCGAACCAGACGCAAAATTGCGTCCGGCACAGCGCCGATCCCCACCTGCAGTACAGCGCCATCCTCGATGTAGGTGGCGACTATCTTTGCGATGGCCAGATCAGACTCGCCAATCTGCGCTGGAGCGACCTCGACGGGCATGCGGTCGACATTGACGGCAAAGTCGATCTGCTCGCCCGGCAGTACCGCATCGCCTAGCGTGAATGGCACGCGCTCGTTCACTTCGGCGACGACGACCCGCGCCTTCGCCACGGCCGCCTGAACAAAGTCGCTGATGAGGCCGTAGCTGTGATTGCCTTGGGCATCTGCCGGGCTGACCTGCACGAAAACGACATCGCACCCGATCAATCCCTGTTCGATCAGGGAGCCCACCTGGCTGACATGACAGGGCACGATGCCCAGGCGGCCTGCCGTTGCAACAGCGCGCAATGCACCCATTGCGCCCATGCTGGAGAGGCTGAATTTCTGCGCGGACTGAGCGTTCAGAATCCCTGAGAAGCTGGTGGCTGCGAATGCCGAGAGTCGGCCAATTCCTTCGGCCTGGGCAATCAGGGCCTCTACGAGAGTTGTAGGCTCACCGCAGGCCTGGCCCCAGACGATGCTGTCGCCCGGACGCAGGAAAGCGCTCAAATCCAACCCGGCGCTCGAAACCATCATCGCCGTCCAGCGAGTGCCAATACAGCCTGCGCTCGGTCCAGATGTGGGCGATCCAACATCGCGCCTCTGTATCCGATCGTGCCGGCAGTGGGATTGGCGGCGAACAGGTCGACGATTTCCTGTGCTGCCGCCTGTTCCTGTGCGCTGGGCGTGAAAGCCTCGTTGATCGGCTCAATCTGTGCCGGATGAATCGCAAGCATGCCGCGGTAGCCGGCGCGTCGGACCGCTGCAGCCCGTTTGCGCAAACCTGCCTCGTCCTTGAAATCGCCATGAATGGTTTCGATGGCCGGCACACCCGCGGTCGCGGCGCCTACCAGACAAAGGCTGCGTGCCAGCTCATACGTGAATTCGTATCCGCCGGCCTCGTTTCGATTGTCGATTGCGCCGAGCGCGGTCGCCAGGTCCTCGGCGCCCCACGACATTGCCGCTACCCGGGGCACACCGGCATAACTTCCCGTCGCGAGCATGCTCTCGGGTGTTTCGGTTACGAGCAGCATCACCTTGGTGATGCCTGGGGTGATTCCTGCCGCTGCCTCGAACGCTGTGAGGTAGTGATCCAACAACTCCGCATCGGCGCGACCACGCGGTTTCGGGAGCATGATTCCGCCGGGAGCGGCGGGCATGATGGCCGCGAGGTCAGCGAGAGCGTAGGGTCCCTGGATTGGATTGATACGGACCCACAGTCGCGCCCGATTCTTACCGTGTGAAGTCAGGAATGCCGTGACCATCGCACGAGCTTTGGCCTTTTCCGCGTCGGCGACTGCGTCCTCCAGATCGAAGATGACGATGTCCGCCACGCTGGCCGTGGCCTTTTCCATCTTCCGCTCGCTGTCGCCGGGGGCGAACAGCCATGACCGCGCGTTCATGTTCTCTCCATCGGTTCAGTAGGCCTGCTGTCAGTAAGACCTCGGTAGCTCCAGCACTTTCTCAGCGATGAAATTCAGGATCATGTGCGGGCTCACGGGGGCGGTACGGGGAATCAGGCTCTCGCGCAGATAGCGCTCCACGTGATACTCCTGCGCGTAGCCCATGCCGCCCAGTGTCAGCATGGCGGTGTGGCAGGCCTCGAAACCAAACTCGCCGGCCAGGTATTTGCCCGCGTTCGCTTCCACACCGCAGTCCTTTCTCTGGTCGAACAGAGTGGCGGCTTTCATCACCATCAGGTTGGCTGCCTCGAGCTGCGCCCAGCACTTGGCCAGCGGGTGTTGAATGCCCTGGTTCATGCCGATCGGCCGGTTGAATACGATTCGTTCGCGCGCGTAGCGGGCGGCCCGGGCGATGGCGGCGCGCCCGATGCCGATGGCTTCGGCGGCGACCAACACCCGCTCCGGGTTGAGGCCGTGCAGAATGATCTTGAAGCCCTGGCCCTCCGCGCCGATCCGGTCTTCCTCCGGAACCCAAAGGTCCTGGATGAACAGCATGTTTGAGTCGACAGCGTGTCGCCCCATCTTGTGAATCAGGCGGACGTCGATCTTCGCCCGGTCCAGGGTCGTGTAAAATAGCGACAGGCCGTCGGTTTTGCGTTTGACCTCGTCGAGCGGGGTGGTGCGCGCCAACAGCAGCATTTTGTTGGTGACCTGTGCCGTGGAGATCCAGATCTTCTCCCCGTTGACCCGATATCCACCGTCGCAACGTTCAGCGCGGGTCTTGAGCTCAGTGGTGTTGAGTCCCGCATTGGCCTCCGTCACCGCAAAACAGACCTTGTCCTCGCCACGAACGACCGGCGGCAGCATTCGTTCTTTCTGCTGCTGTGTGCCAAAGTGGACGATGGGCTGCAGGCTGAACACCGGAATGTGCACGCTGGATGCACCGCTCATACAGGCGCCGGATTCGGCGATGGCCTGCATCATCACCGCAGCTTCCGTGATGCCGAGCCCCGAGCCGCCGAATTCGGTCGGCATGGCAATTCCCAGCCAACCGGCCTCCAGCAGCGACTGGTAGAAGTCGTGTGGAAACGTGCCTTCCCGGTCGCGCTGCAGCCAGTATTCATCCGGAAACTGAGAGCAATGCTTCAGGATGGCGTCGCGGATGTTCTGCTGATCGGGTGTGAGTGAGAAGTCCAATGGGAACCGCAATTTTCGCAGGCACGTCGCCCACACCATAGAAGAGCGAATGCCCCCGTTCTTGACGCCGCCCGACAAAAACCGCGTCCAGGAAACCGGGGGTCATGGGCAGCCACGGCGTCCTTGCTGCGCGCTGGAACCGGCAGGCCGTCCCGTGGAAGAATCAAACGACAACTGACTTCAGGAGGACATTCATGGCTAGCCCCGCGAAGGGCTCAGGCCCGTTGGCCGGTGTGCGCGTGATCGATCTCACTGCCATGGTCATGGGTCCGTACTGCACCCAGATCCTGGCTGACATGGGCGCGGACGTCATCAAAATTGAGCCTCCTGCCGGGGACAACACCCGGTTTATCTCGGTTGGGCCGGCGCCCGGAATGAGCGGGGTGTTCGTCAATGTGAACCGGGGCAAGCGCAGTGTCGTTCTGGATTTACGGACCGACGCCGATATCGCCACCTTGCGCGGACTGATCGCGACAGCGGATGTGTTCATCCACTCGATGCGTGCCAAGGCCATCGCGAAGTTGGGATTCAGTTACGCAGATGTCGCAGCGTTGAATCCTAAGATCATTTACACCAACTGTTATGGCTACGGCCGACGCGGCCCCGACAGGGACCTGACCGCCTACGATGACACCATCCAGGCGGAATGTGGATTACCGGCTGTGCAGCAGATGCTGACCGGCGAGTTCAACTACGTCGGCACGATCATGGCCGACAAGGTCGCGGGCCTGACGGCTGTGTACTCGACGATGATGGCTTTGTTCCACCGGGAGAGAACCGGCGAAGGGCAGGAGGTGGAGGTCAGCATGTTCGAAACGATGGCGTCGTTCATGCTGGTCGAGCATGCCAATGGCGCGATGTTTTCGCCCCGACTCGGACCTGCGATTTATCCGCGCGCGGTCGCGCCGAATCGGCGACCTTATCGGACGAGCGATGGATATATTGCCGCGTTGATCTATAACGACAAGCAATGGTCCGCGTTTGTCAGCGCCGTGAAACCGGCATGGGCCGCCGAGCCATCATTCGCGACCCTGGAGTTACGGGCACGAAAAATTGATACCGTTTACTCGCTGATCGCGGGAACCCTCGCTGAGCGAACGACCGAAGAATGGCTGACGCTGTTTCGCGAGCTGGATATACCTGCTGCGCCGCTGCGAACGCCGGATGAGTTGTTTGACAATGCTCATCTGAACGCAGTTGGCTTGTTTGAAACAGTGGAGACGGCGCACGGCCCGGTGCGATTTCCGGGCGTGCCGACCTGGTTCTCACGGACGCCCGGGCGGGTTGCTGGTGGGGCCCCGGAGTTGGGCGCTCACACCCGGGAGGTGCTGGAGGAACTGGGGTTGCCCACGGAGCCGGCGCAGTGAGCCAAATCGCGTCGCCGCTGGCGCCGATTCTGGCACCCGGGATCAATACCCCGGGCGGCTGCCGGCGCATACTTCCACCGAAGGTGTATTGCCCCGAATCTCTTCCGTATTCCAAGATCCTTCGCGGGGCCCCACGCTGAGGCAAGGCATGCAGAACGAACCAGTCCCGCGCATTTCTCCGGTGCTGCCGTCCGAATGGGACGGTGCGGTCGCCGACGCCGTGAGCGCATTTCCTTCCGGCCGCGATTTCGTGTTGGCGCGCTGGCCGAACAGCACCGCGCAAGGAATGAACGGCCTCGGTACGATGCTGCGCCATCCGGCGCTCGCCAAGGCCTTCCTGACATTCAACAATCACGTTGCCACGGGGAGCACCGTGTCAAAGCGGATTCGCGAGCTGCTGATCCTGCGCATCGGCTGGCTGCGGCGCTCGGAATATGAGTTTGTGCAACATCTGCTGTTGGGCCGGAAAGCCGGTCTGAGTGAAGCCGAGCTCGAACGGGTCCAGTGGGGACCGGATGCTCCCGGCTGGAGCGAAGAGGACGCAGACCTGTTGCGCGCAGTTGATGAGTTGCACGGCGATGGCGCGTGTATCGCGGATGCGACGTGGGCGCGCCTGCGGACCCGCTTCGACACCGCGCAGATCCTCGACATCATCTTCGCCGTCGGTTGTTACGATCTGTTGGCCATGGTGTTCAACTCTGCCCGCGTGGTGTTGGAACCCGGGTTGGAGCCGCTCGAGCCCGTTGTACGGGAGCGCATGCACGCCACATGAGTACGAAATTCAAGACGCGGTTTACCGAGCTGGTGGGGGTGGATTATCCCATCGTGCAAGGTGGCATGATGTGGGTGGGGCGCGCCGAGTTGGTAGCAGCGGTATCGAATGCCGGTGGGTTGGGGATTCTGACCGCTTTGACGCAGCCCACTCCGGAGGCACTGCGCCAGGAGATTGAGCGTTGCCGGTCCCTGACTCAAAAACCCTTCGGGGTGAATCTCACGATTCTTCCGTCGGTCAATCCGCCACCTTACGCGGAGTATCGGCAAGCCATCATCGACAGCGGCGTCCGGATCGTTGAGACCGCCGGGCACAATCCGCAAAGCCACGTCGAACACTTCAAGTCGCACGGCATCAAGGTGATTCACAAGTGCACGGCCGTGCGCCATGCACTGTCGGCCGAGCGAATGGGCGTGGATGCGATTTCCATCGATGGCTTCGAATGCGCCGGCCATCCCGGCGAGGATGACATCCCGGGGCTCGTTCTGATTCCCGCCGCCGCCGACAAATTGAAGATCCCGATGATTGCCTCGGGCGGCTTCGGCGACGGTCGCGGCCTCGTGGCCGCCCTCAGCCTCGGCGCGGATGGGATCAATATGGGTACGCGCTTTTGTGCCACCGTCGAAGCACCGATTCATGCGCATGTGAAGCGACTGCTGGTGGACAATGATGAGCGCGGTACCCATCTCATCTTCCGCTCGTTCCGTAACACGGCGCGAGTTGGAAAAAACAGTGTCTCGGAGAAAGTCGTAGACATCCTGAAGCGCCCGGACGCCCGTTTCGAGGACATCGCGCACCTGGTCCGTGGTGCACAGGGGCGGGTGTTACTCGAGTCCGGCGATCTGGATGCGGGTCTGGTGTGGGCCGGCCAGGTCCAGGGCCTCATTCACGACATCCCGACCGCCGCCGAGCTCATTCAGCGCATCATGCGCGAAGCGACCGACATCATCCGCCGTCGGCTGCCCAGCTCACTGGAATAACCCGTCTTGGAACACGCTCATGTTTGAAGGTCAGTCGATTCGGTTGCAGATGCTGGGCGAGGGTATCGCCGAGCTGTGTTTCGATCGTCGCGGGGAGGCAATCAACAAACTCGACGTGCCCACGGTCAATGAATTGGGCGCGGCCACGGATGAGCTCGCTCGCCAGGCCGGCCTGCGGGGCGTGCTGGTGACGAGCGCGAAAAGCGGCTTCATTGTCGGAGCGGATATCTTCGAGTTCTCCGGGCTATTCGCGCGCCCGGGGCCGCAGATCGTTGCCCATATTGCCTGCCAGAACGCGGTGTTTCGGAAGTTCGAGGATCTGGAGCTGCCGATCGTGACGGCCATCAACGGTATTGCGCTCGGTGGCGGACTCGAGATGGCGTTGGCGAGCGACTACCGCGTCATTGCACAGACAGCCCAAGTGGGTTTGCCGGAGGTCAAGTTGGGCCTGTTCCCGGGCTACGGTGGCACCGTTCGCTTACCGCGGTTGGCGAGTCCTGCCGTGGCGATCGATTGGATCTCAACCGGCAAGCCGCGAACGGCCGAAGAGGCGCTGAAGGTTGGAGTTGCGGATGAGGTAGCGGCTCCTGACGGGCTTCGCGCCACGGCGCTGGCGAGGCTCGCGGCTGCAATCGCTTCCGGGGAGTGGCGAGGTCGTCGTGCGCGGCGACACGGTCCGTTCGCGGCCGATTTGGCGGCCTTCACCCAGGCTCGGGCGAAACTTGCCAAAGAGGCTCGCCTTCAGCCTGCCGCCCTTGCAGCCGTTGAACTGATGGAAAGTTGCGCAACCCTTGACCGCAATACAGCGCTCGCACGCGAGCACAGCGCGTTTGCGCGGATTGCCCATACACAGGCCGCTGCCTCTCTCGTACAACTGTTCATCAGCGAACAGCGTGTCAAAGGCAATGCCAAGTCGTACTCGCGACAGGCGCAGCCCTGTAAGCGCGTTGGCGTAATTGGCGCCGGGATCATGGGCGGGGGTATCGCCTACAGTTCAGCCGTGCGTGGCTTTCCGGTCGTGATGAAGGATATCGCGCCCAACGCGCTGGAGCTGGGAACTGCCGAGGCGCAAAAGCTGCTCGACAAGCAGGTGAGCGCTGGCCGACTGACTGCGGACCAGGCTGCAGCAGTACTGGGTTCGATCCGCGCACAGTTGAACTACGAAGGTTTCGGGCAGCTCGATCTCGTGATTGAGGCAGTGGTTGAGAACATGGACGTGAAGCGGCGCGTACTGGCCGAAGTGCAGCAACACCTCGCGCCGGCGACAATCATTGCGTCTAACACCTCGTCGCTCTCAATCGAGCGAATGGCCGACGCACTCGCCGCACCCGAAAACTTCCTGGGCATGCACTTCTTCAACCCCGTTCCGGTGATGCCACTGGTGGAGATTGTTCGTGGGCCGCGCACCAGCGCCCCAGCGGTGGCGAGTGCGGTGAGTTTCACCGTTGCCCTGGGTAAGACGCCCGTTGTTGTGCGAGATTGCCCGGGCTTCCTCGTGAACCGCATATTTACCGCGTACCTGTTGGGTTATTTTCGTGCCCTGCGGGATGGCGCGGACTTCCGGGTTCTGGACCGCGTGATGGAGGAGTTTGGCTGGCCCATGGGTCCGGCCTATCTCCAGGATGTGATTGGCATGGATACTCTCCTGCGGGTTGTCGAGGTCATCAGCGCAGGCTACGAGAAGCGCATGGCTGTTGATTTCGCGATCGCGCCGGAGTTGCTCGTGGAGCAACACCGCTTCGGGCAGAAGAGCGGCGCGGGTTACTATCGCTACGAGCCGGATCCCAAGGGCAAGCCGAAGAAGCTCGCGGATCCGCGCGTGTCGGAGCTCCTGGCCACATTGCAGCCGCAGGGGCCGCGGGAGCTCAGCGACCAGGAACTGGTTGAACGTTTGATGCTGCCGATGATCGTTGAGGCGGCACTCTGTCTCGAAGAGACTGTCGCGGAATCTGCCGAGGAAATCGACCTGGCGTGCGTGCTCGGACTGGGATTCCCGCGCCATGCGGGTGGTCCCCTGAAATATGCCGACTGGCTCGGATTGCAGCATGTGGTGGCACGCTGCGATACCTATAGCGCGTTGGGACCGCTCTATACACCCACTGAGCGAATGCGCAATATGGGTCGCGCCGCCGAGCGCTACTTCAAATAATGGGACGAGGGCAGATATGACCGACGCTTATATCGTACAGGCGGTGCGAACCGCAGGCGGCCGCCGCAACGGCAAGCTTGCCGGTTGGCACCCTGCCGACATGGCGGGTGAAGTGCTGAATGCCCTGGTCGAGCGCAGCGGCCTGGATCCGAAGGCGGTTGAGGATGTGATCCTCGGCTGTGTAAGCCAGGTGGGAGAGCAGGCCTTTCACATCGGTCGCAACGCAGTGTTGGCATCGAAGCTCCCCGATAGTGTTCCGGCTGTGACGATTGACCGCCAATGCGGTTCCTCTCAACAGGCAATCCATTTCGCTGCCCAAGCTGTCATGTCCGGCACGCAGGACGTTGTAATCGCTGCGGGTGTCGAAAGCATGTCTCGCGTTCCAATTGGCACTCCCGTGGCGCTGGCAGCAAAGGCCGGCCTCGGTGTCGGGCCGTGGAGCGAGCGGATTCAGTCGCGCTATGGCGTGACCGAGTTCAGTCAGTTCACTGGTGCGCAAATGGTGGCCGACAAGTACGAGCTCAACCGCGAGCAGCTCGACGCTTATGCTCTCGGCAGCCATCAACGCGCGGCTGCGGCCACTAAGGCCGGTGCGTTCGCTACCGAATTGGTGGCACTGCAGGTTGATGGCGGGCTGCACACGGTGGATGAGGGCATTCGCTTCGACGCCACGCGAGAGTCCATTGGATCGGTGAAGTTGCTGAAGGAGGGCGGAGTGCTGTCCGCCGCCAACGCGAGTCAGATATGCGATGGAGCGTCTGGCGTTCTTGTTGTCAGCGAGCAGGCGCTGAAGACCCACCGCCTCAAACCGCTGGCGCGTATCCATAACATGACCGTGACCGGTGGCGACCCGATAATCATGCTGGAGGAGCCGATTCCGGCCACCCGCCGGGCTCTGCAACGCAGCGGCCTTCGATTGGAGGACATCGATCTCTACGAGGTCAACGAGGCGTTCGCTTCTATCCCACTCGCGTGGATGCAGGCTTTGGGAGCCGATCCCGCGCGTCTCAACGTCAATGGTGGCGCTATTGCGTTAGGACACCCGTTGGGCGCCTCCGGCGCGAAGTTGATGGCTACCTTGGTCCACGCTCTGCGGGCACGGGGTAAGCGGTATGGTCTGCAGACGATGTGTGAGGGAGGCGGGCTCGCCAATGTGACTATTATTGAGGCGCTCTGACGTGGCGCCCGCGTCGCCTGAGTCGCCAGGGGCGGCCGCATCGGCCGAGGCGCCGCCCGGCTCGCGCGATTCCCCTGACGCGGTGCTGCTGTTCGAGGTCGATCAGGGACTCGCCGTTCTGACTCTCAACAGGCCAGACAAGGGTAACTCCCTGACGCCGGAGCTGCTGCTGGCTCTGGAGGAGGCGTGGCACCGAGTCGACAGCGACTGCAGCATCCGTGCTGCAATCATCACCGGCGCGGGTGAGCGGCATTTCTGTACGGGCGCCGCGGTGGGTGACCTGGAGATGGGGAAGGGCGGCTTGCAGAACCAGCCCTACGCGGCCGCGAATCGCTTTTCACCGCGGATGTGTCAAGTCAGTAAGCCGGTCATCTGCGTAGTCAATGGGCTGACCAACGGAGGTGGGCTGCACTTCGTAGCCGACTCCGACATTGTCGTCGCCTGTGAGCGCGCTGACTTGATGGATACGCATGTCAGTGTTGGGCAGGTGTCGGCTCTCGAATCCGCCGGCTTGGTACGCCGCGCCGGCGTGGGTGCTGCGCTGTTGCTCGCACTTTGCGGTCGCGGTTACAGGATGCCGGCGAAGAGGGCGTATGACCTGGGTATCTTCGATGTCCTCGAGCCAACGGCGGCCGACGCGATGACGCGGGCGCGCGAGCTAGCCGCCGCGATTTGCGCCAATTCGCCACAGGCTCTCGCGCTGTCCAAGCGAGCGATCTGGGCCGCGACGGAATTCACCGATCCCGCCGCGGCCGTGCATGGCTGGGAGTTGCTCAAATCCCAGTGGGCCCACCCGGATTTCGCGGAGGGCCCTAAGGCGTTTGCCGAAAAGCGCGCGCCGAACTGGAATCCGGATCCCAACGCGCGCCGCTGACGAGCTTCGCTGAGCTCAGCGGCCGACCATCTTCTGCAGGTGCTCGGGATACCGGGCACCCTGCACTGTGACAGCCGCCAGTGTGTCTTCGATGTCCCGAAGATCCGCCGGTGTCAACTCAACACCCACGGCGCCGATGTTTTCCTCCAGCCGATGCAGCTTCGTGGTCCCCGGAATCGGCACGATCCAAGGCTTCTGCGCCAGTAACCACGCCAGTGAAATCTGCGCTGATGTTACTTTCTTGCGCGCCGCGATCTCGACAACCCGATCCACCAGCACCTGGTTCGCCTTTCGAGCCTCGGCCGCGAAGCGCGGCACGCTGTTGCGGAAGTCCTTGCTGTCGAACTTCGTGTCCGCGGTGATGGCACCGGTCAGAAATCCCCTTCCCAGGGGACTGTAGGGCACAAACCCGATACCAAGCCCTTCCAGCGTCGGTAACAACGCCTCCTCGGGTTGCCGCCACCACAGCGAGTATTCGCTCTGGACCGCCGTGACCGGCTGGACTGCATGCGCACGCCGGACAGTTTGCACACCCGGCTCGGAGAGCCCGAAATGTTTGACCTTGCCTTGCGCGATCAGATCCTTGACTGCACCGGCGACGTCCTCGATCGGCACATCCGGATCGACGCGATGTTGGTAAAAGAGATCAATGACATCCGTTCCGAGCCGTTTGAGTGAGGCTTCGGCTACCTCCCTGATGTGGTCCGGCCGACTGTTGAGGCCCGCCTGCTGCTTGCCTTCGCGATCGATGTTGAAACCGAACTTGGTCGCAATGACGACCTGCTTGCGATGCGGCGCCAACGCCTTGCCTACGACCGTCTCGTTTACGAACGGGCCGTAGACCTCAGCCGTATCGAAGAATGTAACGCCCCGTTCAACGGCCGCGCGGACCAACGCGATGGCGTCCTGCTCGCCAGCGGCAGGGCCGTAGGCGAAGCTCAACCCCATGCAGCCGAGCCCGAGAGCCGATACTTCCAGGTGACTGTTTCCGAGTGTGCGTTTTTTCACGTGTCGCTCCGATTCCTACCGGGTGACACAGTAGCAGTGATGGGGCCCGCGTGAGCGCAGCTTTGAAGGGCGACAGCATGAGCGCGGCGATTGGCGAGGTCGCCGCCAATTGCCGCGGCGCAGCTTGGCGTTTCGCGGTCGGAAGCGCTAGTGCTTCAATTTGTAGGCCACCACGGAGTCACCCATGGTACTGCCGTACATGCTGTGGCCGCCGGCCGCCAGCACAACATACTGCTCGCCATTCACCTCATAGGTTACGGGGACCGCCATTCCAGCGGCGGGCAGCGAGTCTTTCCACACGGTTTTGCCGGTGCGCAGGTCGAAAGCGCGGATTCGATCATCCAGGGTATAGCCGATGAAGACCAGGCCGCCTGCAGTCACGAGTGGCCCGCCCGCACCGGGCGTCCCTAATTCCCACTCGAATGGCAAGTGTGCGAGCTTGTCGACACTGCCCAAAGGGACTTCCCACCGGATGGATCCGCTCACGAGATCCACCGCGGTCAAGGCCGCCCAAGGGGGTGCCGTGCAAGGTGCGCCCATCGGTCCGAGCAGCGGCTCGATCTTGGTGACGTACGGCGTTCCTTCGCTGGCAAACATCATTGATCCCCGAGTCTCGATCGCCTGATCCTTGTTGATTTTCGCCTCTGCACGAGGTATCAGCGTCACGATCATCGGGACACGATTCGTAGGGACCACCATGAGATGAGTCTTCGGATCGTATGCACCACCGCCCCAATTGGCACCACCTGCGGCCGATGGCAACAACACCGTGCCCTTCAGGCTGGGCGGCGTGTACATGGGGCCATGACTCAGCTCGGCGATGCGCTTGCTGCACTTCCAGCGATCATAGAAAGTGAAGCCCCAGGCATCGTCGGGTGTGAGCTGGAGTGCCGAGAGCGCCGGCATCCCAACCGGGAAAGGTTGTGTCGGTGACAACCACTCGCCGGGAGCGGCTCCTTCCTGCGGCACCGGCCGTTCAACATACGGTAACAGGGGCTCACCGGTCTTGCGGTTGAAGATGAAGATCAACCCCGTCTTGGTGTTTTGAACCAGTGCCGCGATCATCTTGCCGTTGTAGGGCAGGTCCATGAGAATCGGTTGTGCGGGGGTGTCGTAGTCCCAGATGTTGTGATGGGTGAACTGGAAGGACCATGCCACCTGGCCGGTCGATCCCTTCAGTGCAACAATCGAATCGGCATACGCATTCGAGCCGGGGCGTCCACCGCCGTAGAAATCGACCGAGGGGCTGGTGGTTGGCAGGTAAACCAAGTCCAGGCTTTCATCAACAGCCATCTCCGACCAGACGTTGCCGCCGCCTTCAACACCAGCGGTGCCTTTGAGCCACGTTTCCGCCGCTGGATTGGATGTGTCGCGGGGAAGGGGATCAAATTCCCATGCCGGCTTTCCGGTTCGCGCATCGAACGCTAGCACTCGACCGCTCGGAGCGTCGAAACGCTGATCGTCGGCAACTGTCGAGCCGACCACCACCACGCCGTTGACTACCGCAGGGCGTGACCCCGCAGATACTTCGCCGGGGAAAATCTCCGGCTTGCTGACCTGCATTTTGACTTCGCCGTTGACGCCGAATTCGGGGCAGGCCTTCCCGCTGCGCGCATCTATAGCCACCAGCCGATAGTCTGCCGTGCCGAGGAAAATCCGCGTTTTGCAGGCGGCGTCCGGTGCTGCCTGATCATCCACCCAGGCAGCGATTCCGCGGCACTTTTTCATTGTGGCGGCCGGACTGGTCTTCGGGTCATAAATCCAACGTTGCTTGCCGGTTGCGGGATCCAACGCAATCAGCCGGCGAGACGTGGTGCAGACCACGAGATTTCCGGCAATCAGGCCGGGCTCGTCTTCGAAGGCAATCAGGGCCTGCTTCTGGGTGCTGAGGTCGCCGGTGTGGAATTCCCAGGCCCGCTCCAGGTTCTGGACGTTCGTGGTGTTGATCTGTTCGAGCGGTGAGTACTTCAGGCCGTGTTGCCGCTCGTCGGTGGAGGGTTCGGCACTGTGGACGACGGTAGTGGTGAGAAGGGCCACGCAGACCCCAATGATCCATGCCAGTCCGACCCCTGTCCCGTTCCGTTCTGCTGTCATCGGCCGCCCCCTGAGAATGCTAGGCAACTGCCTAGCATCGCGAAGCAGCTTAGTCTGCGCTCCTCAGCGGGTCAACTTCTCACGGCGTGCGCGGCGTTTCGCGGGCTGTTTGGGTGCTTTGCGGCCGCGCTCGAACCGCCGCAGATAGCTCTCGATCAGCTCCTGGGTCTCTCGATGCCCCAGCGACACGCCGAACCCCGTCTCCATTGCCATGGTCCGCGGCACACTCGACATGAGTACTGCGAGGCAGACCGGAGGCAGTTTTTTCGTGTCGATACCGTGGTCGCTCAAAACCCTGGAGAGGGTCTCGGTCTCCAACGCACGCAATTGCTCCGCATGCCGTGCACTCTCTTCGCTGATCAGTTTGCGATGATTGGTGAGCGCGACGAACTCGATGTTGAGCTTCATCGATTCGGCATCGCTGTTGAATTCCCAGAGCGCGCGCAGCGGGTTCTGCGACGAAAGAGCCTTCAACAGGCCATGGAGGTTAGCTTCGGCGCGGCGCCGCATGAGCGACAGGAACAGATCATCCATGGTGCGAAAGTAGTAGTGCACGAGCTGATTACTCACGCCCAGCCGGCTGGCCAGGCGCCGGGTGGTCACCGCCGGGTAGCCTTCTTCCCTCATGAGTTGCTCGGCGGCGTCGAGCAGCAACGCTCGTGTTTCCGAGCTTTCGATTCCCCGTCGTCGCGTCGAAGCCATGTTGGTCCCTTTCCTCATACAATCAGGCCTCATGCGATCAGGCCATGCACAAATCTTTCAGCATGCCCGTGATGGTGTCCAGCACCATTCCCTCCACCCGGTTCAGGGTCGAGCGGTTATTTGTGCGATGGGACAGGAACGTGGGTAGCGTCAATTTTGGACTCACAATGCCACAATAGCGCAACTGTCCGGCCTCGTATTCGCGCCGAAAGTAGGCAAGCGGCAGAATCCCGTAGCCGATGCCACTTTCCGCCAGCTCCTTGATGAGCCGGCAGGCGTCGGCTTCGAACCGGATGTTGGCGACGGCGCGCAGTTTGGTCACGGTGTCGTCAAACACACCCCTGATCCCGAGGTGATGCGTGGGCAGAATCAAAGGGAGCCGGATGGCCTTCTCGAAGCTCATGGTCTGATCCGGCGTGAGCGCGCTGTCTGCGCTCCCCACCAACATGAGCCGTTGTGAAAACAGCTCGCGGTCGGTCAACCGATCATCGTTTGTCGCTTCTTCCAACACCGCGAAATCCAGCATGCCGCGGCCGAGCCAGTCACCCAGGCTGCCGGTGAGTCCTTCAACGATGCGCAGCTTGATGTTGGGGAACTCGGCATTCATGCGCAGCACGAGGGGCCGTGCCAGGATTTCGCCGATACTCGACGGCATGCCGATCGTGAAGTTTCCTTCAATGTGCGCCGAGAACGAGCGGACGTTCTGCAGGGCCAGTTCCAGAGCTCGCAACGGGCCCGCCACGGACCCGCGCAAATACTCACCTTCTTCGGTCAGCTGCATGCCGCGCGCGGTCCGGTTGAACAACGCGATCCCCAGCTCCTCTTCCAACAGGCGGATCTGCCGGCTCAAGGCGGGTTGGGCGATTCGCAACACTCCCGCGGCCTTGGTCAAAGACCCGTCTTCGGCAATTCGCACGAAATAGCGCAGGCGTCTGATCTCCATGAGGATGTTCCTGGAGGTATATCAATCGGTTATAGAGTACAGACCGACATTCTATTAGTCATATATGCGATGGGTCACTAAATTGTGACGGTGCGGGTGTCCGGCCAATGAGGGGAAATGCATGAGCTTCGCGGAACGCTATGGGCCCTGGGCCGTCATTGCAGGCGCTTCTGAAGGGACCGGCAGCGCTTACGCCCGGAAGCTGGCCGCGCGAGGACTCAATTGCATCCTGATTGCACGCCGCCCGGGCCCTCTCACGGAATTGGCCAAGCAGATCCGCGCCGAAAGTCAGGTCGAATGTGTGACGGCGACTGTGGATCTGGCCGCGCCTGATGCGTTCGACAGCATCGTGCGGGCCGTCGGCGAGCGCGAGGTCGGACTATTCATCAGCAATGCGGGGGCCGATCCTAACGGCGCGCGCTTTCTGGATCGCGATATGGCGACCTGGATGTCGTTGGCCCAGCGCAATGTCATAACCATGATGCAGTGTTGTCATCATTTCGCAGCTCCCATGCGCGCTCGCGGGACGGGCGGCCTGCTACTCGTGAATTCCGGCGCCTGCTATGGCGGGTCGACCTTCATGGCCGCGTATTCGGCCAGCAAAGCGTTTTCGCTGTGTTTCGCCGAATCGCTTTGGGGAGAGCTTCGCCAACATGGTGTCGACGTTCTGACCCTGGTCATGCACATGACTGACACACCGGCTTTGCGCACCTTGCTCTCCGAGAAGGGGCTTCCTGTGCCGACGTCCATCGCGTCGTCTGACGAGGTGGCGGAGATCGGACTCGCTCGACTGCCGCATGGGCCGGTCCACAATTGGGGCTTGGACGACGATGCCGCCGGCTGGGCATTGCTTTCAGCTAGCGGACGCCGAGCACGCGTTCTGGCGGTGGAGAAGGCCAGCAGTCATGTGTTCGGCAAGAAGTAAGGCGGGCCGGTGACGACGACCACTGAGTGGCAAGCTGTCGCGGATCGTCAGGCCATTGCCGAGCTGATCTACCTCTATTGCCGTTCGGTGGATCGACTCGACATTCCCCTCGGCCACTCGATCTGGCATGAGGACGGATATGCCGACTATGGCGCGGCGGTTTACCAGGGCAACGGTCGCGGGGTGATCGACCACATCTGCGCCCAGCATCGGCACACGCTGCATCATTCGCATCAGGTGTCCAATATCATCATTGATCTGGACGGCGACCGCGCGGGCAGCGAATCGTACGTGACGGCCACTTTGCGCGTGCGCCGTGGTGAGGAACTCAAACAGATGTCGATATGGGGCCGTTATATCGACTCCTGGTCGCGGCGCAATGGCCTTTGGGGCCTGGACAGGCGCCTGTCCGTGCGCGATTTCGATGAGGTCCGCGATGTGACTGCGATGTATGAGCATGACATCGGCCGGCGAGACGGTACCGACCCTTCCTACTCAGTACTCAGGCACCGGCCATGAAAGCAGCCTATCTGTTGAACAACCGGATTCACGTTGGCGACGTGCCCGACCCGGTTCCCCTTCAAGGTCAAGCGTTGGTGCGCACGCACAGCTGCGGGCTGTGTGCTTCGGACGCGCATTTCCTCCATCTGGGTCCGAAGTTGGTGGAGATTTCGCGCCAATACGGTGGTCCGTATTCAAACCTCGATCTGGGCCGGGTGATCGTCCCCGGCCACGAGTATGTGGGCGAGATTATCGACTATGGTCCGGGCAGCCGGCGGCCGCTGGCGGTTGGCACCAAGGTGACTTCGCAGCCGGTGATGCGCCGTGCGGGCGGCCATTCGGTCATTGGCCAGAGTCACGACTGCCCCGGCGGGTTCGGCGAGTATATGTTGCTCGACGAGAATGCCCTGATGGAGGTTCCCGCCGGCCTCGACGATGACCTGGCGGCGATGACTGAGCCGCTGTCGGTGGGTCTCGAGCACGCGCGCTCGGGAGAACCCGCTCAAGGCGATATACCCTTGGTCATTGGGTGCGGGGCGATTGGTCTCGGTGTGATCGTCGGACTGAAATTGATGGGTATCGCCCCGATTGTTGCCGCTGACTTTGACGCTCGGCGGCGGGAGCTTGCTGTCAGGATGGGCGCGGATGTGGTGGTAGACCCCCGCGAGCTCTCGCCATATGGCCCCCTGCATGGGTTGGGAAACAAGCGGGCGACTTTGATTTACGAGTGCGTCGGCCAGCCGGGCCTCCTGAATCAGATCATGACCTCGGTAGGGTTCGGCGCGCGTATTGTGATCGGCGGGTTCTGTCTCGAGCCGGAACAGCTGTACGTACCTTCCGGCCAGATGCGGCGCCTCAAAATCTACTTTGCCGCGGGCGAGGAGCAGCAGGATCTCGACCTGGCGTTGCGATCAATTGCCGACGGCAGGGTGGACATCGGGTCCTGGGTTGGAGCGCGAATTGGCTTGAGTAGCGTTGAAAATGCCTTGCATGCAATGAGCAGTGCCGCGGCGCCTGTCAGGACAGTAGTTGATCCACGGCGGATGTGAGATGGATTTTGCAGAAAAATACGGTCCGGCAGCGCTCGTCACAGGCGCCTCGTCGGGTATTGGCAGATCGTTTGCCGGCCGGCTCGCGGCGCGAGGCCTGGATCTCGTGTTGGTCGCGCGCCGCGTGGAACGGCTCGAGGAGTTAGCCGCACGTCTCGAAAAGGACCATGGGATTCAGGTCGTTAGCTGCCCGACTGACTTGTCGCGACCCACGGCCGCTCAGCAGATTCTCGACGCAACTGCGTCAATAGATATCGGGCTCGTGGTCAGCAATGCCGGTTTCGGCTTGAAGGGCGAGCATGCGGCCAACGATCCGCAAGCGATGACCGACATGTTGATGGTCAATTGCAACACGCCGATGCAGCTCGCTCATGGCTTCATCCCCCGGCTTCGCAAGCGCGGCAAAGGCGGCCTCATGTTCACCAGCTCGGTGGAAGCATTACTTGGCTGTCCGTATTCCGCGGCGTATTCGGCCAGCAAGGCTCTCGTTAACAGCCTGGGGGAGGCGCTGTGGGGCGAGCTCACTCCCGAAGGGATCGATGTGCTGACGATCTGCCCCGGGGCGACCGATACCGAAGCGGCTGCGCTTCAGGGCATCGATCCGGCGACGCTGCAGAACGTAATGTCGCCGGATGTGGTCGCGGAGCTGGCGCTGGACAACATCAAGAGTGGGCCGGTGTTGCTTTGCAGCGAGCACTACAAGGCGGTGTTTGAGCAGCTTTTGGCGATGCCGCGACGCGTTGCGTTGGCGGCTATGGCCAGGAGTATGAAGAAATAGCGTTTGTGTTGGCCGCCGCGGCAGCGCTACCCCGCCAGCGCCTCGTCCAACACCTTGGTCAACCGCGGATCATCGGCAGTGATGTCCGGCGAGAACCGGGCAATCACCTGTCCTTTGCGGTCGATGACAAACTTTTCGAAATTCCACGTCACATCGCTGGGCGCGCCCGGCTGGATGCCGTATTGCGTCAGCTTCTCGCGCATCGCCTCAGCCCCTTCAGCCGTGGGTTGCGCGGCAATCATCGCCCCGTAGAGCGGATGGCGATCCGCGCCCGTCACCGAGATCTTTTTGAACAGCGGGAAATCGACGCCAAACTCGGTACTGCAGAACGAGCTGATCTCGGCCTCAGTTCCCGGCTCCTGGCCCATGAAGTTGTTGGCCGGGAAGCCCAGGATTTCCAGGCCCGCGGCCCGTTTCTGCTCATACAGGCTCTGCAGGCCGGCATACTGCGGAGTGAGTCCGCACTTGGAGGCGACATTGACCACCAGCAGCACCTTCCCCTGGAATTCGTTCAGGCTCGTCGGCTTGCCGTCGATGCGGGATACGGGAATGCTGTAGAGCGAGTCAGGCATGTTCGATCTCCTGTTCCGGGGGGGGGGCGAGGAACGTGAAGCCTAGTTTAAGCGCTTTGCGGTACGTGCACCACGAGTCCATCGAGCTCGGCAGTCATCATGATCTGACATGCGAGCCGACTGTTCGGTTTCACATCGTCGGCCATTTCGAGCATGGATTCTTCGAGCTCTTTTCTGGGCCCCGTCCTGCTGCGCCAAGCCTCGTCAACGTAGACGTGGCATGTGGCACAAGCACAAGCGCCTCCGCAATTTGCTGGAATTCCTGGCACGCCATTCCTGACGGCGCCTTCCATTACTGTGAATCCCGTCTCCAGATCCACTGCATGATGGACCCCGTCGAAATCGATGTAAGTGACCTTTGACATCAACTAACACGCTCACCCGTGAGTGTTGCTGTCCCAAAGACCCCGAGCTTGGCCTTACCCGACATCTTGTCGCCGTCCACCTCAACTGTGAACGTGAGCTTGATGGACATCGGCTTCTTGACGGCCATCGTCCAGGTCAGGGTGGTCCCGTTGATGACACCGTTGCTCATTTCCTCCGAGCCCATGGGACTGGAGATCCGCCCGCTGAAGGTGTTTCCGCTGCGAACGAATTGGGCGGTCATCTCCTGGGGGCCCACTGGAGAGTTGAGAATGATCTTCCACGTCTCGGCGCCGGGTATGGACGGTTGCGCATCCTGAGCCGGTGCGGGCGCCGGTGCCTTCCGCGTGCTCCGGTTTCCAGCGGCGCGTGGTGTGAACGCAGGCAGGTTTTCCCAGCCGCGAACCGTGGATGTCGATGACAGCCGGGCGCTCTCCATATCAACATCCCACTCGGGGAAGCGATTCAGTAACTCATCGAGCGCAATTCGCCCTTCGAGACGCGCCAACGCATTTCCGAGGCACACGTGAATACCGTGACCGAATGTGAGATGCGGGGCGCGGGTGCGCTGAATGTCGAACTTCTCGCCATTCGCAAATTTGCTCTCATCGCGGTTGGCGGCGCCGATCAGGCAGACGAGGGTGCTGCCCGCCGGCACCTTCGTGCCGTGAAACTCGGTATCACGCGCCACATACCGAGCGACGCACGGGCCGGGTGGCTCATAGCGCAGAATCTCTTCGATCGTCTGCGGAATGAGCCCGCGGTTCGCGTGAATCTGCCGCCGTTGCTGCGGATTTTCAGCCAGCAACTTCCCCGTCCAGCCGATCAGCCGGTTGGTGGTCTCATTGCCGGCACCCGCCAGGATGTTGACGAAGATGAGAATTTCATCGCGTGTCAGCTTGCGGGTCGTGCCGGTCTCGTCTTCGAACTCGACATTCAGCAATTCCGTCATGAGGTCGCTGGACGGATGCTTCGACCGCCATTCGATATAACCCTCGAAGCCTTCACCCAACGCATGTTGATTGGAATAGTCGATGGGTTTACCAGCCTCGGTTCGCAGATTGGCGTCGACACGCTCGCGCACGGCCTCCTGGTCCTCTTCGGGGATCCCGAGCAGCATGCCGATGACGCGCATGGGCATCTGCGCGCCGAGGTGAGTTATAAAATCAAACTCGCCACCGTCCACCAGCGGGTCGAGCGTTTGCGCGCAGAACATGCGGATCTGCGGCTCCAGCGCCGCCATTTTCTTCGGCGTGAAGACCTTGTTCAGCACGCGACGATGAACCGTGTGAACGGGCGGGTCTTCGTGGATGAAGGAGCCGTAGGGGACCGGCACGTTCTGCTTGATCATCTCGAGGATGTCGCCGCGTCCCGAGATGAATGTTTCCTTGTCAGTCAGGCCGAGCTCGACATCCGCATACCGGCTCACCGCAAAGAAGTCATATCTATCGTTGTAGTAGATCGGGGCTTCTTCGCGCAGCCGACGGAAGCTCGGATAGGGATCTGCGAAGAATTTGGGGTCGTAGGGGTCCCAGTAAAGAGTGCCCTTGGTGACTGCGTTCATGACAACCCTCGGGAATGCGCATCAGTGCGTCATCCCTTATTGATCCACAGTGGATCATTAGTGGGCGTATCATGGGCCGTGGTACCGGAGGTGTCAACAGCCCCCTCACCGGCGCTATTTGCTCTTCAGCAGCGGTCGGCGACGAGTCGAGTGGGCCATGCTGGGAGCCACGGTGAGGCAGTCGACCACTTCCGCCATCTCATCAACCGAGGGTGGATGCTTCTGTTTCAACCACCAGGTGAGTATTTCAACGGCACCCGTTACATAGAAAACAACAGTCAGATCGGCGGGCAGCCAGGCGTCCGGATCGGGACGCGCTTCCGCGATACGCTGTGCCTGCCGAATGAACTCGTCCTTCAGCGTGCCGGCGGCGCCGCCGGTCAACAGGGTTGACCAGAGCTTGCGGTGTTCCCACACGTATGCACAGAGAGTTCGCGCGGATGCGCGGGTTTCCGCGGTATAGAGCATCGGCAGCGTCATGCTGAGAAGCTCGCTGATCTGGCCCGCGGCCACATCATTCAACAGCGCTTCTTTGTCCGGGTAGTGACGGAAGAACGTCGCGTAACCGATTTCCGCTTTGGCGGTGATTTCGCGGACAGTGAGTTGTTCGAACGGCCGTTCCTCGAGCAGCGCCAGCAGGGCGCTGGAGAGGATGGGGCGTGTTTGGGTTGACCGCGTGGCGCGGGGCGGTTGTTTCGATGATTCAGGCGGCATCGTTTGAGCTTGAAGAATTTGATCTATTTAAATGCATCAATCGTCTGCGGCGATATAGCTAAACGTATCGCCAGTCTGCCATGGAACGGGATATCCGGTTTTTCGATACAAATGAAAGATACTCTTGACCGATGTACACAAACGATATATCGTTACATCGACCTGAAGGTCATTTACAACGAGATATTCAATGTTCGAAAAGCTATTTTTTGAGAGATCACTCGGCCATTTTGGCCATTTCATGCACGGCAGCCGCGAGCGCGGTGGCGGTGACCCTGCCGGACGGCGCGGCCACGGTCGCGGGGGTGACGGTGGAGGCGGTCGCCGCGGCGGCTTCGGCGGCTTTGGCGGGCGTGATGGTGGCGGCGGAGGCGGGCGGGTTTTTGGACCCGGCGACCTGCGACTGGTGCTGTTAGCCGCGATCGAAGAGAAGCCGCGTCACGGCTACGAGCTCATCAAGGACCTGGAAGCCAAATTCGGTGGCGGTTACGCGCCGAGTCCCGGGTCCGTGTATCCCACACTGACGTTGATGGAGGAGTTGGGACACGTCCGCGCTGCCACGTCCGAAGGGACCAAGCGATTGTTTGAGATAACCGCCGAGGGAAGCGCGTATCTGCGCGAAAACCAGGCTGCACTCAACAGTGCGCTGGCTCGCATGGAGATGGCTGCACGCGCGGTGTCTGGCGAACGGCCGCCAGCAGATTTGCATCACGCGATGCACACCCTGAAGGCAGCCCTGATGTTTCACCGCGGCGGCTGGGACTCCAAGGAGACCGAGCGCGTACGGAAGATCATTGAGGCGGCTGCCGAGGCGATTGTCGGGAAAGCCGACGGCAAGTAACCTCACGAGCCAACATCCGGCAGCGCCGGCGTGACACACGTCAGGCATGGACGGGTTGTGCCACAACACGTTCCGGCAATTGTGTCAACGCCAACATCCCCAATGCCAACGCCCCGATAATGTACCAAGGCGGCGCGAAAGCACTATGCGTCGTGTCAATCAGCAGTTTGAGCATCACCTGCGTCGTGCCGCCCAACAGGGCCACACCGGTGGCGTAAGTCATGGCGAAAGTGCCTGAACGTACGGTAGGCGCCAGGGACTCAACCAGAAACGCTGACATACAAACGATCGCGGTGATGTGGATGATGGACAACACCGCGGTCACTACAAACAGGGTCACCGGCGTGGGCCACTGATTGATCAGAATGAAGGCGGGCATCATCAGCACCAACAGCAGCGCAAAGCACAGCAGCAGAACTCGCCGATGACCCAGCCGATCGCCGAGCCAGCCTCCGGCGTAGGCGCTCGACAGATAGCCCAGCCCCTGCGCAATGGTTGTCACGAAGGCGAGCTGGGCGCCGAGTTTGAGCGTGTCCTGGGCGTAGGTTGCCATGTAGGTCAACCCGTAACCGGCAATGGTGCCCGCGCCCACGACCAACAGCCCTACAAAGAATACCCGCCAGGGCGATACCCCGCCGCCAGGCTCGGCATGGGCCTGTGCGACGGCTGTTTCGAGTGTTTCCGGCAAACGGCTGCGAATGATGAGCCCGATGGGCACGACCAGCACGCCTACCAACAGCGCCACGCGCCAGCCGTATGCATCGAGATCTGCGGGCGCCAGGAGGCGTGACAGAAAATAACCCATGAGGCCGGCGCATAGCACAGCGAGACCTTGTCCGGTCTGCAGGACTGACACGTAGCGCGCACGGTGATCGCGCGGCGCCGCTTCCGCCGCATATGCCGTGATCGGACCAACTTCGCCGCCGACTGCAAATCCCTGCAGCAGCCGGGCAGACAACAGGAGAATGGGTGCGGCAACACCGATCTGTGCATAGGACGGCGTCAACGCCATCCCCAGGATGCTCAACCCCATCAGGCTGAACGACCACATCATTGCCGGCTTGCGGCCCCGTCGGTCGCCGTAACGACCTATCACGATGCCGCCCAGGGGTCGCATAAAGAAACCGACCCCAAAGGTTGCCAGGGTATACAACAAGCCACGTGCACCGAACTCCGCGGGAAAGAAGGCGTGGCCCACCTGTACCGCGAAAAAACTGGAAATCATGAAATCATAGAATTCCAGCGCGTTTCCCAGGCCGACGGCCGCCATGCGCTCGAGTGGTACACCGCTGCCGTTCACTGAACGCATTCGTCCCCCGGAATTTGCCCGGCACGGAGGCTGTCACCCGACTATTGAATAAATCTTGACGCCGGCCGTCAAAATTTCCGCCGCGTGCGTCACCCGTTTCGCAAAGTGTCGAGGTAGCCGTCCGCCGCCTGTGAAAATCGCGGCACTCATGCAAGTTTTGCGCGGATTCGCGCGGGTTGTGGCGTTATTCTTTTGGACAGTCAGTCAGGAGAGTGTAGATGAGTGCCGTTGAAAGCTCGCGCAACCGTGAAATACCCGAGCATGTGCCGCGCGAGCTGGTACGTCCGATCGGTCTCACCGAGGGCGCTGAGTTCCTGGCAGCCCCACATGAGTTCATGTCCGGCCTGCATGACACCCATCCGCGGATTTTCTACAGCACCAGCGAGCATGCCAACAACGCCTGGATGCTGATCGGGTACGACGATGTCTGTAACGTGTTGACGCATCCAAAGATCTTCAGCACGCAGGGCGCCACTCCGTTCCCGCGCGACCCGAACGACTACTTCTACATGATTCCCCTGGAGATCGATCCCCCGGATCACCGCAAGTATCGCGGCCTGATCGATCCCATGTTGACCAAGGCCGCCGTGGGTGAGCTGCAGGCGACGATCAGCCAGTTGGCCAACCGCCTGATTGACCAGTTCATTGCCAGGGGAAGCTGCGAATTCACGACCGAGTTTGGCCGGCCGCTGCCGGTCTCCGTGTTCCTGGACCTGATGGGACTGCCACAGCAGATGCGCGATACCTTTGTCGGTTGGGCCATGGGTTTGCTGCATTCCCAGGATCGCAAGATTGCCCAGCAGTGCATGCATGAAACGGTCGCTTATCTGCGCAAGGTGATCCAGGAGAAGACCACCGCGCCTGATTCCAGTCTGCTGAGCGCCATTGTGCACGGGAGGAAGGACGATGCGCCGTTGAGCCCGCAGGATATCTTCGGATTCACGTTCTTCCTGTTCATAGCCGGGTTGGACACGGTGTTTGCCACGCTCAATAACGTCTTCCTGTGGCTCGCACGCAATCCGGACCGCCGCGAGGAAATCCGCGCCAACCCCGAGCAGATCGACCGGGTTGTCGACGAATTACTGCGGGTGTTTTCCGTGACTTTCTCAGGGCGGACGGTCATGCAGGACCAGGTGCTCGGCGCCGTGCAGTTGAAAAAGGGCGACCGGGTGACCTGTATTCTGCCGGCTGCCAATTACGACCCCAGCGTGTTTGAAAACCCCAGGCAAGTGAATTTCCATCGCCCGCGCAAGCCGGTGCTGGCATTCGGTGGCGGCGTGCACAGTTGCATGGGAGCCCACCTGGCTCGCCTGGAGCTGCGGATCTGCATAAGTGAGTTTTTGCGCCGCATCCCGGACTTCCGGGTCACGGACGGCGCACGCGTTGAATATTGGCCTGGCGGTGTCGTGGGACCGAAGACAGTGCCACTGAGTTGGTAAATTCTTTGCGCATCTTGCCAGTCGACACAACTATCAGGAGCAGGAGCCGGTCATGAGCACAGCTCGCATCGAGCCGATCAAGCCGCGTATTGGCGGTCTCGTTCACCTTACCAAGGACAATCTTCTCGACCCCACGACCATCGCGGTGGTGCGCGAAGCGCTGGAAGACCGCGGCGTTCTCGTCTTTCCGCGAATGAACCTTACCGATGCGGAGCAACTGGCCTTTACCGACAAGCTCGGCACACGGCTGAACTACAACCGCAAGGCCCCGGGCAGCGGCACAGGCGATGACGATGTATACGCAATCACCCTCGACAAGAAAATCAACTTCCAGCCGGAGTACGTGTTGGGAACGTTCTTCTGGCACATCGATGGCGTGACCATCAACCAACCCTTGCCAAAGGCAACGCTGCTCACCGCCCGGAAGTTGGCGCCCAGTGGCGGCCAGACCGAGTTCGCCAGTACCTACGCGGCCTACGAGAGCCTGCCCGAGTCCGACAAGCGTGCGATCGAGGACCTCAAAGTCATGCACAAGGTCGAGGCTGCACTGCGTCCGGTGTTTGATCAAGTGGCCGAAACGGACCTGGCACGCTGGCGCGGAATGTCGGTGGACATGGTTCATCCGCTCGTCTGGAAACACAAATCCGGCCGCAGATCCCTGGTGATCGGCACACAGGCCGATCGCGTTGTCGACGTTCCCATTCCCCACGGCCGTTCGCTCCTGGTACGCCTGCAGGAATGGGCGGCGCAGCCCGACTTCTCCTACCGCCACGAGTGGCAGGAAGGGGACCTCGTCATTTGGGACAACTGCGGGTGTATGCATCGCGTCGTTCCCTATGATGAAAACTCGGGCCGCCGGATGCATCGCACGACCATCATGGGCGAGGAGCGGGTCGCTTGAGCAATGAGTGAAGCAGGCAGCGCGCCGGCATCTCGCAGCTGGGGCGCATTCGAGCCGCTTCGCGAAAGGACTTTCCGCACAATCTGGTCGGCCAGCCTGCTGTCCAACTTCGGACAGTTGATCCAAGGCGTCGGTGCGGCGTGGGAGATGACCCGGCTGACCTCGTCCGCCAGCATGGTGGCCCTGGTTCAAACCGCCCTGATGCTGCCGCTGATGCTGGTGGCGGTGCCGGCCGGCGCCATTGCCGACATGTTCGACAGGCGCCACATCGCGATGATCGGGCTCAGCTTTGCGACTCTCTGCGCCGCAACGCTCACCACCCTCGCAGCGTTCGGTCTCACAACGCCGTGGGTTTTGCTGGCGTTCTGCTCTTTGATCGGCGCGGGTGTTGCGCTGTATGGTCCTGCCTGGCAGGCGTCGGTCGTGGAGCAGGTCGAACCTGCGCATTTGCCGGCCGCGGTCGCCCTGGGCTCGGTCAGCTATAACATCGCCCGGAGCTTCGGTCCGGCAGTGGGCGGCCTGATTGTGGTTGCCGCGGGCGCCACGGTTGCGTTTGCGGTCAATGCAGTGTTGTACCTGCCGCTGCTCATTGCATTCTTTTTCTGGCAACGCAAGCACATTGCCCATCGACTTCCTCCTGAGCGGATCGATCGCGCGGTTATTTCCGGTGTCCGCTATGCGTTCCACTCGCCGCCGATCCGCATAGTGCTGATTCGCGCGTTTGTGTTTGGCGTAGCCGCCGCTTCAACTTCGGCACTGACGCCGCTGGTGGCGCGCGATTTGTTGAAAGGCAACGCCAGCACTTATGGCCTGTTGCTCGGGGCCACGGGAGTGGGCGCGGTGATCGGTGCGCTATTGGTCAGTGAGACCCGGGAACGCCTGAAGGCCGAACACGCGGTTCGCCTGTGCGCAATCGTCGGCGGCCTGATGGTCTGTGTGATCGGTCTGAGCCGCAGTATCGCTCTGACCGGCGCAGTCATGCTCGTCTCCGGCGCGGCTTACATGCTTCTCATTGCGCTGCTCAACGTCGGCGTTCAACTGTCCGCACCCCGTTGGGTGACCGCCCGGGCGATTTCCCTGTTTCAATCATCGCTCACAGGAGGGATCGCGTTTGGTGCCTGGATGTGGGGGCGCGTGGCGGTTGAATGGGGTGTGGGTGGTGCTTTGATTATCTCAGGGGTCGTGCTCGTCCTCACCCCATTGATCGGCTTTTTCCTGCCGATGCCACGCGTGTCCCAGTCCGAGGTCGAGATGGTCGAGGTGGCTCACGAGCCTGAGGTCGCACTCGCGATAACGGTGCGCAGTGGTCCCATTGCAGTTGAAATTGACTATAACGTCGAGCCCGACCACGCCCGCCAGTTTTACGACGTCATGTTGAAGTTGGAGCATGCGCGGTTGAGGAACGGAGGCTTCGACTGGTCTCTGTCGCGCGACATCGCGAATCTTTCTCTGTGGACGGAACGCTTTCATTGTCCCACCTGGGGTGACTACCTGCGCCAGCGCAGCCGCCTCACCAAGTTGGACCTGGAACTACAGGCGCTGGCGGATTCGTTTCACACCGCCGGATCGGGCCGCCGGGTGCGCCGGCGGCTGGAGCGACCGTTCGGCTCGGTCCGCTGGCGCGCCGAAACGCCCGATCCACATCGCGATCCCATCAGCATCTATACGCCGTGAGGCAACGGAGGCGCGCTTGATCAAAACACGGAAGGTTGAATACACCAGTGGCAAAACGCAGGCTCACGGGCTTCTGGCCTGGGACGATTCGGTGCAGCGCAAACGTCCCGGGGTCGTCGTTTTCCCCGAAGCGTTCGGCCTCAACGATCACGCCCGCGAGCGGGCGGAGCGCCTGGCACAGTCCGGGTACATCGCGTTGGCAGCGGACACGCATGGGGCGGGTATCGTTTACGACGACACGGCCAAATTGGGGCCCGCCATCGGGGGGTTGTATGCGGATCGATCGGAGTGGCGCGCCCGTGCCCGCGCCGCACTCGACACGCTCGTTCGCCAGCCCAACGTGGACGGTGCTCGGGTCGCTGCGGTCGGTTTTTGCTTTGGGGGAACGACTGCCGTTGAGCTTGCGCGTACCGGCGCGCCAGTAGCGGTTACAGTAGCCTTCCACGCGGGGCTCGTGCCTGCGCTTGCTGAGGACACCGGGCGCATCACCGGCAAAGTCCTGGTGTGCCATGGAGCTAAAGATCCGTTGGCCAAACCTGAAGTGATCGAGGCGGTCAGGGCAGAGCTCGAGCGCGACGCGGTGGACTGGCAATTCATCTACTACGGTAATGCGGCGCACAGTTTTACCGATCCGGCGGCTGACGCTCGCGGCTCTCCTGCGTTTGCGTATAACAAGTTGGCGGAGCAGCGATCATGGGCGTCCATGGTTTATGTGTTCCAGGAGACGTTTGAATGAATATCCCGTGGCGTTCGCCGCAAAGTCTGTTCACGACGGCAGTCGCGAGGTCGCGGTGACACAGGGACTGGACGAGCCACTCTCGCAGACCTTCATTTCGCAGGGCCTGAAACTTCACTATGTCGATTGGGGAAACGAAGGCGCGCCATGTCTGCTGCTCATTCACGGGATCCGGGATCACGCCCGCAGCTGGGATTGGGTGGCGCGGGCGCTTCGGGGCAAGTGGCGAATCATTGCGCCTGATCTGCGTGGACATGGTGACAGCCAGTGGTCGCCCGATGGCGCTTATCTCAGTCCGTATCATGTGCTCGACATCGTCGACCTGATTGCGACGCTGGGCTATGAGAAATTGACGATTGTCGGCCACTCATACGGGGGCAATATTGCGTCGCGCTTTGCTGCCATCTATCCAGCGCGTGTAAAAAAGCTGGTGCTCGTTGATGGACTCGGGCCCTCCCCGGAAGTGCGGGCGGAATGGAATGCGCAGGGCCAGGTTAAACGTACGCGTGACTGGATTGAAAAACGGCGTGACTCGGCAGCGCGCAAGCCCCGGCGGTTCGACACGCTGGAGGAAGCCGTAGCACGCATGGCTGCCGCGAATCGACATCTATCGGGGGACCGGGCGCGACATCTCGCTGTCCACGGGGTGCGCCATCATCCTGACGGCTATGGCTGGAAGTATGATCCCGACGTCTTTAATTTTCTTCCTGAGGATTTCGCCACCGACAGCGACGCGTTTTGGCGCGAAGTTACGACGCCGACACTGCTGTGCTGGGGTACCGAGAGTTGGACCGCTAATCCCGAAAAGGATCCGCGTACGGCGTCATTCCGCGAACACCGGGCCGTGGTGTTCGAGAAGGCAGGGCATTGGCTCCATCACGACCAGATCGAGGCCTTCCTGTCAGTGCTGAACGGATTCCTGTAATCCAACGGGCTCTTTGGTGCCGCGCCGCTCACGGATCCACAACATGCATGCAGCCCCACCCGCGAACGTGAGCGCTGTTATCACCAACAGGGCCGGCGCGTAGCTACCGGTCGCTTCCTGGGTTTTTGCTACGGCGAACGGCGACACGACTGTCAGCGGCAGGAAAAAGATCACGAGCCCAAACACGCGACCGACGGCGCTCGCACCGAATTCCGCAGCGATGGATGCGGCAATGAGCGGCCAGAAGGAACCCCCGAAGGCCGCAAGAATGACCCCGAGCCCGAGGACACCGGCACCGGTCCCAAATGCGACCAGCACGCCGCCGACCGCCGTGGCGAATGCCAGACCCGCAAGCGGCATTCGATTTCCAAACCGGTCCGACAGCAGTCCCGCGAGCAGGGTGGCGGCCAGCTGTGAAAGGCTCAGCAACGATAACAACACGCCTGCGGTCTGCGTGCTGAGACCTCGGCTGGCCGCGAGCGGAGCAATATTTTGTCCGCAGCCGCCGTACAGGGCGAGCATGGGCACATAGGCGGCAATCAACAGCCAGAAATTCCTACGGGCGAAGATGTCGCGCCAGCGTAGCGTGCCAGCGCCACCACCATCGCCGTGGGGCGATCCACCACCGCCGGGCGGGCCACCCCCCTCGGGGGTCAAATAATGCAATCCATCCCGTTCTCTCGGTCGATCACGCAGCACCGCGATGACGAGCGGCAGGATGATGACTGCTGTAATGACCCCGCCGATTCGCCAGATTCCTCGCCATCCTATGATGGGCATGGTCGCTGCAACTATGGGCGGCATCACCACGCCCGCCATGCCGAGGCCGAACGCGGTGATTGCGAGCGCAAGCCCGAGGCGCCGGACAAACCAGCGTGATACCACTGCATTCGACAGTATCGAAGTTGACAGGAGCAGCGACATCGGCAGTACCAAGGCGTACAGCGCAATGAATTCCCAAATCCGGGTCACCCAGCTGATTCCCAGGGAAAACAGGGCTATTCCACTGATCCCGATCGCAAACAGGCTGCGCGCTGGATATCTGTCGGCAAGGATACCGGCGATGGGTGAGAAGACCGCACAGCCGAGGCCACAAGCGCCGATACCGATTTGCAAGGTGCTGACCGGGACGTGCAGCTCGGCGGTCCATTCGCCCAGGAACAGGGAGAAGGCGTTGATCGGCAGGGCGCTCGCGGCAATGCCGGCAAGAACGCACACCGCCACGACATTCCAGCCGTAATACCACCCGGAGTTGGGCCTGCCGCCACTTGCCATTGTTACCCTCGCAGGCGGCTCGTGATACAGCGTGCCGCAGATTCACTCGACATTAATCCTCCCGTACGGGGGGATTGATCAATTTATCGGATAGCCTGCTCGCCCCGGCGCGTGAACCTACATTGCCTGTGGCCCATTGGACGACGCGGTAGCGCGCCGGGGCGGTTCGGTTGGCGGACCGATTATTCATCCGATCGTCGTCAGGCTTTCATGGGTGGAGCGCTCACACATGCCGTACGCCTTCTGGTTGCCCCAGCGGAACAGCGCGCCGCCTTGTTGCAGGTTGAGGCCGCCAATGTCGGGATTGCCGATGCGAAAAGTGCCCAGAGCCGTCGTGCCTTCGATCACGGTCCGTCCGAGGTCAGATTCCAACTCCAGCAACATCTCATCGCCGGCCGGTACGATCCGTCGCAGGAACGGCGCGTTGATGATGCGCGCCGGATGCAGCCGACCATCCTTGTAGATCACGGCGTCATTGTAGGAGTATTTTCCATCGCTGCCGTCGCGAGGCGGGTAGGCGAGACTGCCGAATGCACTGCCATCCGGAAAGACCGCCGACAGCCAGCAATGGCCGAAGAAACCTTCGAGCCGGCGAACACTCTGACGGTGGATGCGCGTGCCCACGCCTTTGAACTCATGTGTTTTGCCGTCGATCTCGTAGGTCCCGACGGCGCGGAAGTGGTGCTCGAAGCGATACCCGAGCCCCATGGCGGCCGCATTGGCTTTCTCGATCGCGCTCATGTTGGGATCGAGGTGGGTTTCCTGAACCCAGGCCGGCGTGACCATGGTCATATCGACATGCAGCCTGATGGGCTTCGTGCCCCGTTTGCCGTAGCTGCGTGCGATCTGCTCCTGAACAGTTCCGTCGAGTGCCGTGCCCTCATAGGTCATGGTCCAGCGACGGAAGGGTTTGATGCAGCGGAAGGAGAGGGGGCCGGCACCGATGATGGTTGGGCGACCGTCTGTGTCGATTGCCGGGGGCGGCGCGCCGCGAGCGGCGCCATTCAACGCGCGTCCATCGGGGAAAGTGAACGCAGCCTGCAGTCGGCGATCGTTCCAGGAAGCGGCCTCGGCCTCGATGCCCATACGCGGGAAACCGAACGCGCCGTTTTCTTCGAACAGCCAGACGGACACGCTTTCGCGCATCTCGGACTCCTGGGGCTGTGCGGGCAGTACCAGATCCTTGTCAGGATCCAGTCCCCCGGGAAAGTCATCCACTGTTGTTTCCATTTAGCACCCGAATCGGTCGCTGTAGAAGCGGAAGCGTTCGCGCAATCCCTCGATGCTCAACCCGAAGTCGGCCGGGTCGTAGCGATGCTCCCCTTGTTTTTCCCGCGGCGTCTGCGCCCGCCAGTGCTCCATCCGTGCGCTTGCCTCGGCTGTGAGCTCCTCGCCGAGAAAGGCATACAGCTGCTCAATGAAGGGAAGCGGGTTCTTCTGGAATGGCGCGAAATGTATGTCGAAGAAGCGATGCTCGTGGCCGGCGTCGCGGAAGGCAATCAACCGCCGCATGCCCAACTCCCACGTGTCGGCATTCAGCTGACCCATATACGTCTTGTCGATTTCGTCCGAGAAGGCCCGAGAGAGCTCGTAGTAGAGGTCCGCCGACGAGGGGACTACCGCGGCGATGTCGCGGTGAGTCATCCAGAAGCGTGCGTCGGGGAAGACCTCGTTGAGCGCATCGATGAAGACGATGTGCGACGGATTCTTCAGTCGCCAGCGGTTTGGCGGGCAACGCCACTGGAGCAGCTTCAACACCCGCTTGACGTAACGGTAGGTAGGGATCAGGTCGGCCTTCATGTTGAGCCAGGCTGAATAGCTCGGGACCTGCACCTGGGCCTGGAACAGGTGGGTCTTGAAATCCAGCGCCTGCAGACCGTGGCACTCGGTGGGCGTTGTGGGCGAGCTGGGAAACATTGCCTTCATACGCGGGAACAGCTCGGCACGCCGGGCAAGGGATTTGCGGGTGCGCTCAATCCTGGGATCACTTGCCTCGGTCGCCTTGTCGGGTGGTGGGCAAGGAGTGCTCGCCTCCCAACTGCGGATAGAACGGACGGCCGGATCTTCGCCCAGCAAACACCCCAGGGCCGTTGATCCGGTGCGCGGCAGGCCCAGGCCGATGAGCGGCGCCACGATCTCCTCAGCGTCGATCTCGGGGTGACGCCGATACCAGTCCTCCACCTCCAGGCGTTGTGACAGGTAGTGGATGATTTGAGCATCGAACGCGGCGGCGCCGCTTTCGGTCAACCGTGCCTCGCGGTCCACAGCCAGAATCAGCCGTTCCAAACCTTCGCGAAAGGAGTCCTCGCCGAAGTCAACGAGCCCTGTCGTGCTTCGCGCTCGCCGTATGAGCTCGGCAGCCCGGTCCATCTCTATCCAGCCCCCTCGTTCGTGTAACGGGTTCAGGTTCGGCCGGTCAGGCGGGTCGCGTCAATGAACAGATCTATTGCGAACCGGCCATAAGTGTCATGGCGGGACATGCGATTGCCGCTGCTGCAGCCGCGATTTTCGCTCAGGCTGGCCTGCTGCCGGCGGCTGCGGCATGATCGGTCCGGATGGTGAGCCAACTTCGAGACATCACGACGCGAGTCGAGGCGCAAGCCTCGTTTGGGTTCGGCTTTCCACCAGGAACCTGCGATTGATTGACGAGCGTCTCGGACAGGACGGAACGGCTCCCAGTCTCGGCGAGCTCGCACGTCTGTGCGGACTTTCAGTGAGACATCTGACCCGCGCCTTTCGTGCCAGCCGGCAAAGTTCGATTGGAAGTTACATTGCCGAGTGGCGGATTCTGAGAGCGAAGGACTTGCTGACGTCCGGCATGAGTGTCGGACGAGTCGCGCAGACCCTGGGCTTCAGTTCTTCGTCCGCGCTGTCCAGCGCGTTCCGTCGCTCGACGGGCCACAGAAGCCGCGACTATCTGCAAAGTGTTGGGAGACTTCGATGAGATTGGCCAACAAGATCGCTGTCATCACCGGTGCCGGTTCCGGCATGGGAAAATCCATGGCCGAGATATTCGTGCGCGAGGGCGCCAAGGTGGTCTGCGCCGATCGCAGCGGCAAGGAGGCAGAGGTTGCCGCGAGCCTGGGCGATGCGGCGGTCGCAGTTCACGTCGATGTTGCCAATAGCCGCGATGTGCAGCAGATGATCGACACGGCGGTCGACCGCTGGGGCCGGCTGGACGTGTTGTGCAACAACGCCGGTTTCGGTGGTCCCATGATGCCGTTGCACGAACAGACCGAAGAGACCTACGACAACATTCACGCAGTGAACCTGAAGGGTGTATTCCTCGGCATGAAGTACGGCATCATTGCGATGCTGCGCACCGGTGGCGGCTCGATCGTCAACACCGCATCCGCTGTCGGCCTCGTTGGCTGGAAGCACCATAGTGTGTATGGAGCCGCCAAGGGCGGCGTCATACAGTTGACCCGCTGTGCCGCACTCGATTACGCCGAACGGGGTATTCGCGTGAACGCTATCTGTCCAGGTACAACCTGGACAGGGTTGGTCAAGGCATCAGTCACCAACCCTACACCTCCACCAGATGCCAAGCCCCCGGGTCTGGTCCCGATGAATCGCTGGGGTCTGGCCAGCGAGCTGGCGGCAGCCGCACTGTTCTTTGCCAGCGACGAATCCTCCTACATCACGGGCACTGCTCTGCCGGTAGATGGTGGCTACGTCGCCGGTTGAAACCTACAGTTTCAAGAGGTAATCCGCACTTCGCTTCAGCGCTACCTCGGGACTACCCACCATATCCTGCTCAACGAAGAAGTGTTCAACTCCGGACACGTGCGCCTGTGCCACGATTGCCTTGATATCGAGCACGCCGTCGCCAACCGAGGTCATGTAGGGGAACAACTCCATCCATTGACCCGGGTCGCCACCGTCTCCCCTGAAGCGCTTGTGTTCTTTCATGTCCTTCATATGAAGCATCTTGTAGCGCGGGGCGTACTCTTTGAGCATCGCTACAGGATCCGCGCCACCCGCCGTCGTCCAGTAGATGTCCATTTCGAGGAACACGAGCTTGGGGTCCGTCCCCTGGAGGATCAATTTGAGCGGCACCTGGCCCTGCATCGGCGTCAATCCGTAACCATGATTGTGGTACGCAAATCTGACACCGTGGCGCTTGGCCTGCTCCCCGATGGAATTGAAGTCATCCGCCAGGCGCTTGTAGTCGTCGAGCGTCTTCCGATACTGCTCATGGATGGCTGGTAACGTTACATAGGTTGCGCCCAGAACGTGCGCAGCATCGCTCAGCGGGCCCATCCCCGATCGCAACGTCAGCAGGTCGGTGTGCATCGACGGTGCGGTCAGGCCGTGCTCGTTCAACAGTGAGCGGGCCTTCTGCGCCGTCAGCCCGAAAAATCCACTCCCCGAGAAGCCGAGTTGCGGGGTAACCTTGTTCCATTCGGCGATCGACTCGGGCGCGCTGAAAGGATAGGGGCCGTAGAACTCAACTTCGGAATAGCCCAGCCCGGCGAGAAACGCGAGCGTCTTGCCAAAATCCTGCTCCAACAGTTTCGGCACTGAGAAGAATTGCACGCCCACTTTTTTAACGTTCGCACCGGCTCTCGCGACTTCAAAGCGCAGCGCGGACGCCGCGAATGCTGCAGATGCGGCTAAAAAGAACTGACGTCTGTGCATGAGTCACCCCCGGGCTGGATCGACGCTTCAAATGTAAAGCTTTACATCCGGACGAACTATACCTGAATGAGGGCGCTCGTCACCACTTTTCTGGTACCCGGTGCTCTGCGGCAGGATCCGCGCGCGGCCGCGCCGGTTGCCGCTGCAATGCCGGGTAGATCATGCCGACCGTCATGATGACCATGGCCCCGAATTGGCGCGATGTTGGAACCTCACCGAGCACCAGCATGGCGACTGCGGTTGTCGCTATTGGGACGCATGGCAGGAATAGGGACGCGATCTGCGGCCCCAATTGTCTTACAACATAGGTGTAGAGCAACATGGAGGCGGCGCCGGCAAGGAACCCCTGAATCACGAGCTGCGCGATGATTTCCGTTGCCGTTGCCGTTGCCGCGCCGAGACCGCTCTTTACGAGCACATGGACGATTGGCAGTGGCAGACAGGAAAGCAGCACCACCGCTGCCGTGGCGGTGATGGGGTCAACTGCCCATTGCCTTATGAGGATGGCATAGGTGGCAAACATGACACCGGAGCCGACGAACAACAGATCACCGTAGAGGACGTTGTCCGTTTCTCTCCCGACGGGCGAAATAAATAATAGGAGTCCCGCAATGATGGCGACGATACCGATGATCCGCGCAAGCTGAATCGTCTCCTTGAAGACGACGCGAGTCAGGAGGAATGAGAAGAAGACGATTGAGGCAGGGCACAGCGCAGCCGCATGGGCGGCCGGCGCATAGGTTAAACCTGTATTGATGATTGTCGGATAGGGCAGTCCGACCAACACAGCAAGCGCCGCCGCCCGCTGCCAGCCGAGGGCCCTCAGCTTCTCGATGCCGGTTTTCCAGATGATCGGCAGGAAAATGGCGCTGGCACCGACAAAGCGCAGGCTGGCGATGTCAACGGATGTCAGGTGGGCACGCAAGGAGAAGCGCGCGGCCACGAACTGGATCGCCGTTATGGCGATCATCGTTACGCCGGCGGCAATGGCCCGATTTCTATTCGGCTTTTCGGGTGGGTCGATCACGTCCTCGCATTTTAACCCGCGCGCTTGGCCGACGTCAGAATTCGCGCGCGGGTTACCACGTCCGCGTCGTCCACGGACGACTCTGTTGGACTACGACGCGGCCAATGACGTGCCAAGCGCCTCGTCGAGTGTCCGCGCCGTCAACACCCGTTCGGCCACGGCGTCCAATTGCGCGTCTTGCATGTTGAGCAGACGAGCATGAGCTGCTTCAGGCAGCGGTCCAAAACGCAATGTCAGTTGCTTGAGGATGAGTTCCGCGCGACCCTCCGCCTTGCCCTGATAAAAATAGCGGCGGGCGAAGGCGCTTTGGTATTCGAATCCGAGTGAGTTCATGCTGGCCTCGAGGCCCTCCGGGGCATTTGCGAATCGGGAGATCAGGATCAGATCAAAGTACAAGCTGGAACGCTCGGCGTCGATATCAGCGCTGGCCAGGATCGCGGCGGATACGATGCTCTCGACCAACGAAGTATCCGTGCTCTGCGCGTGCTCTACCACTGACAAAACGGCGAGCTCGACATTCTCTTTGGCAGTGCTCAGTTCGGTGACTGCCGGAGTATTCGCGGGCCCAATCACCCACGGCTTGCAGCAGGCACCAGGTCCCAGTTCTATGGATCGTTGCGCCCACCGGGCCACCGCTTCCTCGATCGTGATTACGAGAAGGCACACGGGACAGCGATGCCGAGCGCGCAGGTTGGCGGACCTCGTCGTACTCGGGCAGCTGTACATCGAGCCCACGCAGCAGATCCGCCGCTGACCCGGAGCGATTGCGGAACAACTACGACGGCCCCGGCGTACGCCCCCAGGTTTCGCCCGTGGTTGACGATATGTGAATTACATGTTATATAACTCGTTATATAAACTGGATTATCATGATCGAAGATGTCGTCAAAGAGCTCGGCTACCTGACCCTCGGTACGAGGCTGAAGCGCCTCGGCGAGCGCCTGCAGGCACAGACGCAGACCCTGCTCGAAAATGCAGGAATCAGCCTTCCAACATCGCACTTCCCGGTCCTGGCTGCACTGGAGCGGCTGGGCCCCCTCAGCGTGGGCGAGCTGACTGAGGCCATGGGAGTCAGCCAGCCCGGGGTGACTCGGCTGCTGGACAAGCTGGAGTCCGAGGGCTTGGTACAGTCCAGACAACTGGCCGGTGATCGACGAGTCCGTACGATCGCGCTGACGAAATCAGGTCAGAAGCTCGTTGCTCGATCAAAGCCCGCAATCTGGCCGGTGATTGAGGCCAGTGTGGCCGACGCATGCGCTGGTCCAGCCCAATTGCTGCTCGAGCAGTTGGCTGCGTTGGAGAACGCTCTTGCAGCGGCGCCGCTGAATGTCCGGGCGGAGCGCTTGAGTGTGGGTGGGAGGAAGAATGCATCCACTTGATAGGCCCGTGTGGGCGAGCCTGACCACCCACCACGCGTCCACATCGGAAGGAAGCATGTTGGCCCGACGGTTCCCACCCGATGTCAATCTTTTCGCATCGGCACGCGATGACTCTCCGCCGGCGATTGCCGCACTTGTGGCGTTGGTGCGCCCGGGTGAATGCGTGTACATGCTGCAGCTCCCGGACATTGTCATCCCGCCGGGCTTCGTCGTAATCAAAGAGGGCAAAGGCGTTCAGATGGTCGCCGCGCCGAGCGCGCGATTCCAAGCGGCCGGAGGAGACATGCTGACGCTCGGTGATGCGGATGCGCCCGAGATGTTGACGTTGGCGGAGTTGACGGAACCGGGTCCTTTCGTGAAACGCACGCATACCATGGGGACCTTCCTCGGCATTCGGATCGATGGACAGCTGGCAGCAATGGCGGGCGAGCGCATGCGCTTTCCGGGCTACACGGAGGTCAGCGGTGTGTGTACACACCCGAAGTTTCGCAACCGCGGTCTCGCGGGCCGCTTGTCCGCTGCGGTCGCCGCCAGTATCTCAGCTCGTGGCGAGCAAGCGTTCCTCCATGCATGGAAAAGTAATCAGTCGGCGATATCGCTCTATGAGCGGCTGGGCTTCGAGGTCCGTGCCGAAGTCAACGCGGTGGTGCTGAAGCGTACTGATGGTTTCGGTCATTAGCCGACGACTTCGAACGATGCGCGAGGTTCGGTGCTTTACGGCTGCCGGGTAAGTCCCCTAGAGTAGGTCATAGACCTTTCCTTGGTGGGTGCGCGGTGAAGATACCGGTCGCGTTGCTGTTGGTTATGTGCACCTTCGTCGCGCGATTGGAGCCGGTCACGGCATTCGCTGTGACAGTCGACGTCGATGTCGCGCATCCCGTGGGCGCTCTGCCGCCCATCTGGCGCTTCTTCGGAGCGGATGAGCCTAACTACGGCACTGCGCCTGACGGTGAGAAGTTGCTGCTGGAATTGGGCAGCCTGCGCCCGGGCCAGGTCTATTTTCGCGCCCACAACCTGATGACAACCGGTGACGGAACACCCGACTTCAAGTGGGGCAGCACCAACATCTACACCGAGAAAGACCACGAGCCGGTCTACGACTTCACCATCGTCGACCACATCATCGACACCTACCTGGCACGTGGGATCCATCCTTATCTCGAGATCGGCTTCATGCCGGAAGCGATGACCGCGGCCCCTGAGGGCGTGCCTTACCGTCGTCCCTGGCAGCCGGGAACCGATTACAAGGGCATTACCGCCGGGTGGTCCTATCCTCCGCGCGACTACAAACGCTGGGTGGAGTTGGTTTACCAATGGACTCGACACAACGTCGCAAGGTATGGCCGCAGCGAAGTGGAGAAATGGTATTTCGAGGTATGGAATGAGCCCAACCTCGATTTCTATTGGTCGGGCACTGCCGAGGAATTTTATCGGCTACATGACTACACCATCGACGCTGTGCGCCGCGCCTTGCCGGGTGCGAGGGTAGGTGGCCCGGACGTAGCGGGATCGGGCGGTCGCTTCATGGACGACTTTCTGCGGCACGTCACTACCGGTACCAACTACGCGACCGGAAAAGTGGGTACGCCGACGGATTTTCTCTCCTTCCATGCAAAAGGCCAGCCGGCGGTGGTGGAGGGCCACGTCCGCATGGGCATCTCCAACCAGCTGAAAACAGTGGATGAAGCTTTCTCCAAAATCGCCGCCAATGCGCAGCTCGCAAGCACACCGATTGTGATCGGTGAGAATGATCCGGAAGGCTGCGCCGCCTGTCCGGGACCCCAGAATGCGTATCGCAACGGCACTCTGTATTCGAGTTACACGGCCGCGAGCTACCCGCGAATCTGGGAGCTGGCTCGACGGCGTCATGTGCAGTTGGAGGGTGCTCTGACATGGGCGTTCACGTTTGTGGGGCAACCCTGGTTCGCGGGATATCGCCAGCTCGCCACGCAGGGAATCGATCTGCCGGTCATGAATGTTTTCCGGCTCTTCTCGCGACTCGGTGCGGAGCAGATATCCGCCACCAGCAGCGGTGAAGTGCCGCTCGAGCAGATTGTCTGCGCTGGCGTCAGAGGCACTGCGGATGTCGGCGTGCTCGCGACTCGCTCTGGGGATGGGAAAGTGGATATCTTGCTCTGGCATTACCATGACGATGACGTTCCGGGGCCGACCGCTGAAGTGAACGTCGTCCTGAATGGACTGACGCCTGAGCACCCTTCAAAAGCGCGCGTTTGGCGAGTTGACAATCAACACGGGGACGCATTCACAGCGTGGCGAGCAATGGGCTCGCCGGTCAATCCTACCCGGAGTCAGATTGATGCGCTGATTCGTGCAGCGCAGATTACTTCTGAGCTGATGCAGATCAAGCGGCGCCCGCACGGCGGTCTGTCTCTGGACAGTCGCCTGCCGCCGCACGGCGTTGAGCTGATCGAGTTGGACGGACGTCGCCACTGAAGTGCCGACGGAGTTCCTGACAGGGCAAAGAGCTTCGAGGCGGTGCGGCCACGACTCAAGGAGGGCGTCGCGCACGTCGGTGCCCAACGCTTGCTCGACGTCCAAACTCACGTATGTTGTTCGCGTCAGTACCCGACGCCTATCGCACTCACGACACACCGTCTCTCACACCAATAATTGGGCTTTCGCGTAGGCAAACAGGATTCCGCGACTGGATGCTTCGGCAGTACAGTATCCACCAGCGTGTTGGACCCGGATGGCTTATCATGCAGGCGGAAGACAATCGAGCTCCTGAGCGGAAGGGGAAAATTCTCGATGGAGCAATCCCTCATTTTGGCGGAGGCGATGGACCTGGTGATTGATAAGACACAGTTCGTCACGGTTCCGATCCTCGATGCGCGACTCGCGATGGTCAATGTGCGATTCGACGTGCTGGAGGCAAAGCTGGGCGCCCGGATCGATAAGTTGGACGCCAAGCTGGACGCAGGTATTGCTTCAATGGGCGCACGTAGTGATTCATTGGGCGGACGTATTGATTCATTGGAAACCAAGCTCGACGCGAAGTTCGAGCGTTGGACCGTGCGAATCATCATCGCGATGGTGTTGACCCAAACAGCAGCCGGACCCATCGGGATGCGAGTGTTTGACTCGATGAAACAAGTAATCGCGACACTCGGTCACTGACGTCGACGCGCGCTGCGCAGTTTCAGCAGCGGCGTCAAGGCAGTCATCGTCAGCGGGGCTGGACAGGCAGCCAGCCCTCTTTTGGCCTCGCTTGCAGATGCATACTGTATACGGTTATGCTCGCAGCGCAGGATCCAGGGGGGATAATGCGCATCTTCGAGCGGAATTTCCGTTTTTCATGTGTATGCAGCGCCGCGCTGGCGTTTTTTTTCGCTCGTGAAGGTAGCGCTCACATGGTCGAGGGTGGCCCCGCGGACCCGCCGCACATCCCCGGCCAGAATCAAAGCGGTTTACAGGTCTACCTGCGCGCCGGCCTGAAGACGCACGGCGCCGGTCTCCACGACTACCCGCAATTCCTCGCCGACTGGAGCAAGTTCCTCACCCAACACGGCGCCGTCGTGACCGGCTCCCTGCACGCGCCATTGGCACAGGAATTGGATGGCGTCGCGGTGTTGGTGATCTACAAGGGCGACGCCGGGTATCTGAGTGACGCCGACCGTGCGGCGCTCGAAGCATTCATCAAGCGAGGCGGGGGTGTTGTCAGCATCCACGATGCCTTGTGCGGGCCGGACCCGAAGTACTTCGCCACTCTGGTGGGCGGCGCCAAGAAGCATGGCGAAGTCAACTACACGCTCGAAGCAAATGTACCCTACACGATCGTCGACGCGACCAGTCCATTGATGAAAGGAGTCGCGGGACTCACGTTGCGCGATGAAGCCTTCTTCAACATGACCTGGGCCACCGACCCGAAGATCCACGTACTCGCCACGACCGTGATTGATGCAACGCCGAGCGCCGGCACGCACAAGGGCGAAGTCGTGCCACAGATCTGGACTTACGAGCATTCACTGCCCGGTGGTCAGCCGGCGCGCGCATTCGTGTGGATGCAGGGTCACAAATACGCCAATTTCGCCGAGCCGCAGATTCAGAACATGTTGTTACGCGCGATCGCGTGGACGGGTCGGCACCCGGTGGATGAGCTGGTCGACTACCAGCCGCCACCGGCGACGCATAGTCAGTGATGGGAACGAACATAGGGGGTTCGATCAATGGTACGTATCAAGCCTGTAGTGCGGCTGCTCGGTAGTGTTGCGCTGTCCGTAGTCTTGTCGCTGCACCTGGTTCCGGCTAATGGCCAAACCGCCGCTGGTAACGGTGAGCCACCATCCCCCAGTGGTCCGCCGGCTGCCAGCGGCGGGGCGGGGCGGGGAGACTCGCGGGCGGATGAAGCGACGGTGGTCGTGAGCGGCACGCGCATCACGTCCAGGGGATTCACGGCGCCAACGCCGACCACCATCGTCAGCTCAGAAGACATTGCGAAGACCGCACAGCCCAATATATTCACGGCGGTCACTCAGCTTCCCTCATTACAGGGATCGACGGGAACCAATACCGGCACTTTCAGCACGTCGAGCGGCCAGCAGGGCTTGAGCTCCTTCTCGCTGCGCGGCCTCGGGGCGATCCGCACGCTTACATTGTTGGATGGCCAACGGGTGGTGGGCGCGAATGTCACGGGAGTTCCTGACATCAGCCAGTTTCCGCAACTGTTGATCCAACGCGTGGACGTGGTCACCGGCGGTGCATCGGCCTCCTACGGTTCGGATGCAGTCGGCGGTGTGGTCAACTTCGTCACCGACAAGCGCTTCGAGGGCGTCAAAGGAATCGTCCAGGGTGGTATCACCACCTACGGTGATGACGGTCAGTTCCTGGTCGGCGCGGCTGCCGGTCACTCACTGTTCGACAACCGTTTGCACCTCGAGGGCTCAGCCGAGTATGACCACGAGAATGGCGTCGACCCCGGTGGCTTTGGCGAGGGTCTGGCTGGAGGTCGCAACTGGTTCAAAGCCTCGACGTTGCTCAACACCGGTATTCTCAACAACGGTCTGCCGCAGTACAACTATTCGGATCATGCGCAGTCGACCACCTATTCCAAGTGGGGTCTGATTACCTCCGGCCCGCTCAAGGGTACGGCTTTCGACGCTTCCGGAAACCACGCTCCATTTCAGTTCGGTTCGCCGTGTTACACGGGCTTCTGCGTGGGCGGCGACAATTCGGGCGCAGTGGGCGCCGGTGCGTCGCTGGTGTCATCAGTGGAACGCCTGGTGGGCTTTGGCCGTGTCGGCTTCAGTCTCAATGACGACAACGAGGTCTACGCCACCTTCAATCTGGCGAGCGTCGAGTCGCGCAACCAGCCGAACCCGGGCGCTTTCAGGGCCGGACTCAACATCTCCTGTGCCAATCCATACGTGCCCGCGGACATAGCGGCGACCGGTTGCAACGGCAGCACAACCACGCCGCCGAGCTTCTCCTACGGATTGGACAACGCATTCCTCCCGAACCCGTACGTAAAGCCCAAGCGCGAGCAGCAGCGTTATGTGCTGGGTGCGGAGGGTAAAGTGACCGTGGGGTCGGATTGGCACTACGATGCCTACTATGAACACGCCATGAATACGACCAATATTCATGTGTTCGACATTCCGCTGAACCCGCACTACACCCAGGCCATCAACGCTACGACGCTGAACGGTCAGATAGTCTGTGCGAACGCTGCCGCACGAGCCGCCGGTTGCGTGCCGGTCAACATTTTCGGTGGCGACATCGCACTCACCCCGGAGCAATTGGCCTACATCGATCCGAGCCCCGGTCCTTTCCAACACACGCATCAGACCGAAGATGCGGCGAGTCTGGCCATCAACGGCGAACCCGTCTCGCTGTGGGCAGGCCCACTGGCGGTGGCGTTCGGTGCTGAATGGCGTCGCGAGTTCTATCGCGTGGTTGCCGACCCGTACGGCAATGGCGTAACAGCTGGTAGCCCCAACACTGACGACTATCCTGCCGACCCGGTCCTCGTTCCCGGGGGAGCAAACTGGTACGCCGGTAACTATCATAACGGTACCGGCCAATATCATGTGACCGAGGCGTTCCTCGAGACGAACCTGCCGTTCATCGACTCGGAAGTCCTCGGCAAAGCCAACCTGAACCTCGCCGGCCGTTGGACGGACTACTCGACCTCGGGCACGGTTTACACCTGGAAGATCGGTGGAACCTGGCAGACACCCTATTCACCTCTGCGCCTGCGCACGGTGGTCTCGCGGGACGTCCGCGCACCGAACCTGTCGGAGCTGTTTGCCGCCCCGACGACGACGACGACGCCCGGAATCACCGTTCCTCTGCAGCCGGGCCAGACCACCCCCAATCCGCCGATTACGGTTCTGCAGAACACGATCGGCAACCCCAACCTCAAACCGGAACAGGCAAAGAACTACGAGGCCGGTCTCGTGTTGACGAATCCGAGCGGATTGGAAGGGTTCAGTGCCTCGGTTGACTATTACAACATCAAGATCACCGACATCATCTCGACCTTGACGGCTCAGCAGCAGGTGAATTTCTGCAAGGATGTTACCCTGCAGTTGTACTGCGACACGATGAATCTGGCTCCCACGAATGGTGCGCAACCGTTCGTCAATGTTCAATCGTTCAACCTGGCATCGGTCAAGACCAAGGGCATCGACCTCGAGGCGAGCTACCAGATGCCGCTCGACCGGATCCATGCGCCGGGCAACCTGACGATTCGCGCTCTCGCGACCCACGTCATCAGTTTCACCAGCTATTCCGGTATCAAGAATGTGCCCAACGTGGAGCTCGCGGGGCAGAACAGCGGCGGTTCCGGAACCTTCGGCAATACCCCGCACTGGAAGCTGTATGGCACTCAGAGCTGGGACTGGAACAACGTGGGTGTTGACCTGACCGAGCGCTGGTTCAGCGCCGGCGTGTTCGGCTACCAGTACGTAGTCTGCCAGAGCAACTGCCCTGCCTCGACTACGAACAATCCGACGATCAACTACAACCACATGGCAGGCGCGCTGTATTTCGATGTTGGCGCGCGCTACTCCATCACTGACGGGATCACGGCATTCGTCAAGGTCGACAATGCATTCAACAAGGACCCGGTGCCCGCACCGCAAACGAACACCGGACTGGACGTCAATCCGGCGCTCTACGATACGATCGGACGGATCTACCGCGCCGGCTTCCGTTTCAACTTTTGATGTGTGAGACAATGAATAAACCTGTGAGCGCCCTGCAATGGGGGCGGCGGATGATCTATGTCACCGCGCTGATGGCGGTGGCCAATTGCGCTTTCGCCGCGGCTTCCGCCTTTGAATCCATTCCGGTTGACCCGCGCGCCGTCACGATCAAAGGACAGGCTAACGGTCGGGCGGACGACACAGATGCGATCCAGCACGCCCTCGACGAGGCGTCCGAGCACGGCGGCGGCGTGGTTTTTCTGCCCTCCGGACGTTACCGGATCACGCGGACCATCCTGATCTGGCCTGCTGTTCGCCTCTTTGGCACCGGCCGTACTCGCCCGGTGATCGTTCTGGGTAACAACACGCCGGGATTCCAACATGGCGTCAGCAGCATGGTCGTGTTCACCGGCGCCAGGCGCGGAGACAACGCCCGAGGGGACGTCGGACGCATCGATTTGCTGCGTGTGCCATTCCCGCCCGTCGGTGTAGTTCCGTTCGACCCCAAGATCTGGGACGCCAATCCGAGCACGTTCTACTCGGGCATGAGCAACATTGACGTTGAGATTGGAGAAGGCAACCCGGCGGCCACGGCGATCCGCTTCAGGATCGCCCAGCATGGCTTCCTCAGCAACATGGACTTCAAGCTGGGCTCGGGTTTCGCCGGTATCTATCAGGCCGGCAACGTCGTCCACAATCTGCACTTCCATGGCGGTCGCTACGGCATCGTGACCGAAAAGACCTCACCCGCCTGGCAATTCACAGTCATCGACTCGACCTTCGACGGTCAGAAGAGCGCTGCGATCCGCGAGCACGAGGCCGACCTGACACTGGTCAATGTTGCGATGCGCGACGTGCCGGTGGGAATCGACATCGATCGCGGCTACAGCGACTCGTTCTGGGGCAAGGATGTGCGCTTCGAGCGGGTGCGCCAGGCCGGCATCGTGATTTCCAACGAGAACAGTGTTTTTACCCAGATTGGATTTGATAATGCCCTCGCCCGTGATACGCCGGTGTTCGCGCGGTTTCGCGACAGCGGGCGGACCGTGGATGGCAAGGGGGCGGCTTACCGAGTCAGCGCCTTCAGCCATGGACTGGTGGTGCAGGCACCGGGGCAGCTCGGTCACATTGCGACGAGCACCGACATGGCAGCAATCAGCTCGCTGCCGGCGCAGAGAGCGCCGGCAATCCGACCGCTACCGCCGGTTGCCCAGTGGGCCAATGCGCATGATGCGGGTGTAAAAGGTGACGGGCAGGCTGACGACACAGCGGCCCTTCAGCGCGCGATCGACACACATCAAACGGTTTATCTGCCGTTGGGTGTTTACAAGGTGACGGACACCATTCGACTGCGGAAAGACTCAGTGCTCATTGGTCTGCAACCCAGCCTGACCCAGATCGCTTTGCCTGATGGCACGCCGGCTTTCCAGGGAGTGGGCGAACCGAAGGCGCTCGTGCGGTCGGCGCAAGGGGGCGATGCGATCGTTTCCGGTGTTGGCCTGTTCACAGGTGGTATCAATCCGCGCGCCACTGCGTTGTTGTGGAGTGCCGGTGAGAATTCTCTCGTCGATGATGTGAAGTTCGAGGGCGGCCACGGAACAGAGCTCGCGAATGGCACGCGATTCAACCCTTACAACGGAAATCACAGCGCCGATGCGGACCCTGCACGACGTTGGGACGGGCAATATCCCAGCCTGTGGATCACGAACGGGGGTGGTGGGACGTTTAATGGCATCTGGAGCCCCGACACCTATGCCAGCGCGGGACTTTACATATCGGACACCAACACACCGGGACACATTTACGAGATTTCGGTCGAGCATCACGTTCGCAACGAGATCGTTCTCAACCGGGTTGCCAATTGGGAGCTGCTCGCGCCGCAGACCGAGGAGGAATTTGGCGAGAGTCGCAATGCCGTGTCGTTCGAGATCCGCGATTCCCATGACATCCTGATTACGAACTATCACGGGTACCGGGTGACTCGCACGTTGGGTCCGGCACCGGCCGCGGCCCGACTCTACGGCTCGCACGACATTCACTTCCGCAATGTTCATGTCAACGCCGAGAGTGGTTTTGCCACGTGCGATGGCGATGACTGCGCCACATTTTTACGCCTGAGCAAATACTCCTACGAGAATACGATCGAAGATGTGCCACACGGGTTGGCTGTGCGCGAACACGAGTTCGCACGCCTCGATATTGCAGCCACTCCCGCGCCCGTTGTTCCCGCGACTTTTCCGCCGGGTGCCTCGGTCAAGGAGCTGGCCGGCGGCTTCGAGGCCCTCGGGGGAGGAGCCCTCGACTCCCATGGCACGCTTTACTTCGTCGACCGGATATTCCAGCGCATTTACAGTTGGAGGCAGGATCAGGGGCTCAGGATCGTGAGCAGCCATCCGCTCGATGCAGTCAACCTGGCGGTGGACCGTTCTGACAATCTGTTGGTGCTCTCATCGGCCGGCTTTGATGCGAGTGTGTACAGTTTGAAGCCCGACGGACTCGACGGGACGCTCACGCGAATCGAAGCCGAGCCTGCCGGCACACATCCCGATGCCGCCATTGCCCTGCCGGTCGACTGGTGGGTCAATGGCGAGTTCAAGGATCAGTACGATCCTGCCAGCGATCAATTCCCTACGATGGCGGAGCTGTTCACCCGCGATGTCGCAACGGCGCCTGCCCGCCAATACGCCTCACCTGACGGCAGCGTGGTGTTACCGGCCTATCGTGTCTTCCATCAGGGCCCGCCTGACCACCGCGGTTGGCGGTTCTCACATTCGCTGGATACCTACGGCTTCGCGACAGCTAAACCCGGTACGAGCCTTTATGTCAGCAACGCATCCGAGGCGCGAACTTATACGGCTACGGTTGGCCCGAAAGGCGAGCTGCAGAACCTGAAGGTGTTCGCGGAGCGCGGGGGCGAAAGTGTGGTGGCCGACGCATCCGGCCGCGTTTACGTCGCCAACGGCCAGGTCATTGTCTATGGGCCCAGCGCGGAAGCATTGGGAGTCATTGACGTGCCCGGACGGCCTCTGCAACTGTTGTTGGGTGGCCCCAACCGCCAGACTCTGTTCATTCTCACCCACCATGCGCTGTATTCGGTGAATGTCGGCCGCTGATGGGCGGCTGGCGCTGGCGGCAATTGCGGGGATCGCGCTCGCAATCCTGCTCATCGTGCGGGGGCGATTGCATCCGTTCATCGCGCTTCTGTGCGGTGCGTTTGTAATCGGTCCATTGGGCGGTCTATCGGTGGCCGACACGGCAAAAGCCGTGCAGAAGGGCGCCGGCGACATTCTGGGCGGCATCGGGTTGGTCGTGGCTCTGGGACTCGCACTCGGCACGATGTTGCAACTGTCGAACGGGGCGAGTGGCCTTGCCAGACTGATGATTGGCGACGCCGACTCGAGGCGCGCTTTGTGGATGAGTCTGTCGGTGGCGCTGCTCATCGGGCTGCCGTTGTTTTTTGAAACGGGCCTCGTACTGCTGCTGCCCATCATCGCCAGCGCCACGGCGTCCTTGCCCGATTCGAAGCACCGGGATGCTACGAAAGTAGGGCTCATGTTGTCGGCGTTGAGCGGGTTGTCTGTGGTGCATGCGCTGGTGCCGCCGCACCCGGGTCCGCTCATCGCGATCGGCGCGCTCGATGCGAATCTGGGACGCACCCTCGTATACGGTTTGCTGGTCGCCATACCGACTGCCATTCTGGCGGGGCCGGTGTTTGCGAAGTTTATTGCACGCAAGGTGTCGGTGACTGCTTCCGCACCGGTTCCCACAGTGTCCGCAGATAGACAGGTGCCGGTTTGGCGTGCGCTCATCGTCGTGCTGTTGCCCGTTGCGCTGATACTCGCCGGTCAGATCCAGGTCGTGTTGCCACCTGAACTCGCGCCGCGCGTGGCCTGGTTGTCTGTGGCGAGCAACCCGGTGCTCGCCTTACTTCTCGCCTGTCTTGCAGCACTCCCGCTGTTGTTCGGCCGACAGATGGGGCAGCCAGCCGTTCAGGAGGCCATCTGGATCGAAACCATGAAGCCTGCTGGCGCCATTCTCCTCGCCATCGGTGCGGGAGGCGGGTTGAAACAGGTGTTGGTGGGTACTGGATTTGCTGATTCGCTGGCCCGGTTCGCGGCGTCGGGCTCGTTGTCGCCGATCGTACTGGGCTGGTCGATCGCGGTGGCCATCCGTCTCGCCACCGGTTCCGCGACCGTTGCAACGATCACGGCGGCTGGGATCATGTCCGGGGCCATCAAAGCTTCCGGGGTGTCACCGGAGTGGACGGTGCTTGCCATCGGGGCCGGTTCGGTGTTCTTCTCTCATGTCAATGATCCCGGGTTCTGGTTGGTGAAGGGCTATCTGGGTACTGACACGGCCGGCACGTTCCGCACCTGGTCGGTGCTGGAAACGGTAATCTCCGTTGCTGGCCTGGTATTCGTGTTCACCCTCAGCCACTTTCTGTAAAAGACCAACATGTCATTCCCGGCGCTCCAGGAGCCACGCGACAGTCCGCCCGCACAAAGCCGCGGCGGGCTGCCTTGCGTCCAGCGTAATCGCTCGCTCATCGGCATCCGGACGTTCCAGTGTGTCGAGCTGGCTGGTCAGCAGGCTGGGTGGCATGTAGTGATGGGGCCGGCCGGTCAGTCTGCGCAGCAGCTCTTCACGATCGGCGTCCAGCAGTACGAAGCTCACCGGCACGCGGATCGCCTCTCTCAAACGGTTGCGATAAACCCTTCTCAGGGCGGAACAGGCAGCAACAGCGAGCCCATCAGACGCGACCTTGGCGCCGAGCGCAAGGCCCAGGCGATCCAGCCAGGGCCATCGATCGTCATCGGTCAGCGGTACTCCCGCTCGCATCCGGGCGATACCTTCCGGAGAATGGAACTCATCACCTTCCAGGAATGGACAGTCGAGCGCACTGGCGAGTGCGGCTCCCAGGGTCGACTTGCCGCTGCCGGACACACCCATCACGATGATGGCCTGCGGGCCAGCGGAGCGTAAGTTATCGTGCAAGTCTGTATCCCTCCAAAGCAGTTAACTCAGCCGTCTGAGCGTGCAGCGCTCGGCGGAGCGCTCGTGGTGTTGATGGCCACTCGGGCATTGGCCGCGCCTCAGGTTAGTGCCAGTGAATACGGTGTGACGGCAGACGGCGGCGTAGTGCACGTATATACGCTGAGCAACAGCCACGGTGTGAGCGCAAAAATTCTCGACTACGGCGGGATCATAGCCGAGCTCAACGCGCCCGATCGCCGCGGCCGAGTCAAGAATGTCGTGATGGGGTTGAGCGATCTGCACGCATACGAGGCAACCGGCGGACTCAACAGTCTCATAGGTCGATATGCCAATCGCATCAAGGGCGGCTTTACCATTGAGGGTCATCATTATGATCTGCAGGCTAACCCCAACGGAGTCACACTGCACTCCGGCCGGCCTTTTTATGGGGCGATGGTCTGGAATGCGCAGACTGTTATCGAAGCCGATCGGGCCGGCGTCACGCTGTCGCGCGTGAGTCCCGACGGTGAGCAGGGGTTCCCTGGAGAGTTGCGCATTCACGTGACCTACACGTTGAATGAGGCGAATGACTTGCGTCTCGACTATGAGGCGACTACCGGGGCGCCCACAGTAGTGACACTGACCAATCACGTTTACTTCAATCTCGCCGGCAACGGCTCCGGCGATGTCTACGGGCAACAGCTGCAGGTGATGGCAGACCAGTACACGCCTACGGATGCGGACCAGGTTCCGACTGGCGAGCTCGCCCCTGTGGCGGGCACCGCGCTCGATTTCCGGCAGCTCACCCCGATCGGCGCGCACATCCGCTCCGGCGAGCAGCAGATTCTGTACGCGAAGGGCTATGACCATAACTTCGTGCTGCGAAAGCCCCCGGGTGATGCAGTGCCGTTGGCAGTACGCATGTATGATCCGGCGAGTGGTCGATTGCTCGAGTTGCGAACTACCGAGCCGGGGGTTCAGGTGTACACGGCCAACCACATGACGGGCACCGTCGTCAGCGCTGCCGGCACCACGTTTCGGCAAGGAGATGGTTTGGCTCTCGAGACCGAGCACTTTCCCAACAGTCCCAATGAGCCGCGCTTTCCGTCGACGTTGTTGCGACCGGGAGAGACGCTGCGTTCCAGCACAATCTTTCACATGACTACAGTCAAAGCATCACGGGGCGCGCACCCCTGATTCACTCAGGCTGCGTAAAGGCCGGCCGCGCCGTCGACGCGCAGGATTTGTCCACTGATGAAGCGGGCCTGGTCGCTGACGAGGAATACAACAGCACTGGAGATTTCCGCCGCAGTCGCATAGCGCCGCAACGACGGCCCCTCCTGCATCATGGATGATTCGTGTCCACGGGTGGCGAGAAAGCGAGCGGTCTTGGAAGGTCCCGGGCTAACACAATTGACACGCACACCCGCTTCGCGCACTTCGGCTGCAAGGCAACGGGTGTAGTGGACAACTCCGGCTTTCGCGCAGGCGTAGGCTACCTCCGAGGAACTGCCGTAGTGCGCGGCCACGGAGGCGATGTTGACTATAACTCCACGCTGGCGCTCCGCCATTCCCGGTGCGATCGCGCGGCACATCAGCATCGTTCCGAGCAGATTGCGTTCGATGACCGCACGCGCGTCCTCGAGTTGAAACGCCGTGGCACTGTTTGGATCGGGTTTGGTACCGCGCGCGCCGATGTCACCGCCTGCGCAATTGACCAGGATTGAAATGGGCCCGAGCGCTGTCTGTACCGTTTCGACCATGGTTTTGACCGCAACCTCATCCGTGATATCACCGGTTACAGACAATCCCCGTCCAGCGGTGCCCAGCAGTCGTCGGGTTGTGTCAGCGAGCGTCGCCGCCTCGCCGTATTGCGCCGGAGCGGATTCGGAGACGTCATGGATTGCAATCGCGGCACCGAGATTCACCAGGTGCTCGGCAATTGATCGCCCCAATCCTCGACCCGAGCCTGTCACCAACGCAACCTGTCCGGTGAGAGTGAGCTCGCCAGGAACCGGGGGGCTGGGTTCACCTGCATCTTGCGGCATGAGCGGCTCCCTGCTGTGGCTCGACCTCACGCTTTGCGTGGGCGATCACGGTTCCTGTTTGAGGATGTTTCTTGTGCAGGCCCCTTGTCGCCCCGGACGCCGGCCGCACCATAGCTCGAGTAGCGTTCGGGCTCGTTATAGCCGGTTCGCATGTGGAAGACGATGGCGGCCTCAGGCTCGATGTTGGAATTACCCAGGGCGACATCGAGCAGAGCACGGTGATGGTGCAGATTCCAGCGCTTCACATCGGCGCTGACGTGCTCGAGCGCCTTGTGGGCAAACAGGGACGTCACGAGCGAATCGAGTGCCCTGGTCAGATACGGGTTGCCGGCTGCCTCCCACAAGGTACGGTGGAACTCCAGGTCGAGTGCTGCGGCATCCATCTCGGTGCGCTCGGTCCAGGCTTCCATGCGGGCCATAACATCATGGAGCCGCGCAGCATCCTGCTTGCTGATCCTGAGCCGACACAGCTTGAGTGCCTCAGCTTCGAGCACCACCCGCAAACTGTTGATGCGCTGGACATCCTCTTCGCTCAGGCGTGTCACGAACATCCCACGCCGTTCATGATTCATGACCAGGCCGTGTTCCTGCAGTTGCATCAGCGCTTCGCGCACGGGGATGCGGCTGATACCAAACTCGCGGGCAATCTTGCTTTCGTTCAGCCGGTCGCCCGGGCGGTAACGACCCGACACGATGGCTTCGCGCAGTCCCTGATAAATATGTGATTTGAGAGTCGAGGGAGTCGGGAGCGGCCGGGGCGCAATGCCGGCAGCAGCGGAAACGCGGGGCATCGGCGGGCGTTTGACATCGCTCAAGATGAATATAGTATACACTTTCGAGGGCTCAAGAGAAGGAGTCCGTGTCTTTTCGTGCTGTGAGAGCTTCGCGAAGTAGAGGGGAACGCGACATGTTCGAGCCGCCGTCAGCCATCACTCTCGTTCCCGCTGAAAGGTAGCGCTCACAGTGAGCGCAACTGCGGCGCGCTACCGCGTCACTGCCTTCGCGATCAGCCTCGCGGCGCTCGCGTACGTGCAGCGAGTGGCCATATCGCAAGCAGCTGAGGGCATCCAGGTGGATCTCGGTCTGGGGAAGGCCGAGCTCGGCCTGGTGTTTGGCGCGTTCGGCCTGTCGTACGCGCTGTTTGAGATCCCGAACGGTCTGCTCGGTGACCGGTTGGGAGTGCGTGTGACATTGACGCGCATCGTCATTGCGTGGTCCGTATTCACGGCTCTCACCGGTGCTGCCTGGAATTTCACTTCACTGTGGATTGCCCGCTTCCTGTTCGGTGCCGGCGAGGCGGGGTGTTTTCCCAATCTGACACGAATGCTCAGCACCTGGCTGCCGCTGCGATCGCGCCTGCGGGCGCAGGCCCTGATGTGGGCATGCACCCGGTGGGCCGGGGCCGCCACGCCTTTATTGGTCCTGGCACTCGTGCGGTGGCAGGGTTGGCGGTGGGCGTTTGTTGTGTTGGCGGTGTTGGGTTTCGTCTGGGCGGCCGCGTTTTACCTGTGGTTCCGCGACGATCCGGCAGAGCATCCGGCAGTGAACGCCGAGGAGCTCAGCCTGCTGCAGGATGCGCGCGCCCTGACGACTCAGGAAGGCGAACCACAGTGGTATCGCTCGCTACTGAAGTTGCCGGTGATGATTCTGGTCTTTCAGTACTTCTGCTTCTCCTTCGTCTGGTACTTCTACGTGACCTGGCTGCCGTCGTATCTGCGGGAGGCACGGCACGCGTCAGCGACGGAGGCGGCCGCTTTCGCGATGCTGCCGCTGTTGTTTGGTGGGTTCGGGTCTCTCGTGGCCGGATACGCGGCCGCCCGCTTCTCACGGCGCAAAATAGCATTCTTCGGCTTCCTGTTCTCTGGACTGCTGCTGTTTGCCGTCACCCGCATCAGCAGTACATCCCTGGCGATGGTCGCGATGGGACTCGCAAGCTTCTGCAGTGATCTGACCATGCCGATTTCGTGGAATGCCTGTGTCGAGATCGGCCGGCGCCACACGGCCACCCTGTCAGGCGCCATGAACATGTTCGGCAATTTCGCAGGTTTCGTGGCGCCCGTGGTCAGTGGCGCGATTCTCGCGCGTTCCGCCGGCGACTGGAACTTGCTCATCTACCTGATGGTCGCGGCATCTTTCATCGCCGCTACCTGTTGGATGTTCCTCGACCCGGGTAATCCCGAGGCCCACGCGCGCACTCTCATGACGATTGAGGAGAGCTCATGAAAATTGATCTGACCGGACACACGGCGCTCATTACCGGTGGCAGCCGTGGCCTGGGAGAGGCGATGGCCACGGCGTTGGCTGCTGCTGGCGCGTCCGTCGCGTTGGTGGCACGGGATGCCGCTCGTCTGGAGAACGTCAAAGCGACGATCGTCAATTCAGGTGGCAAGGCGGAGTCCTTTACCGCAGATGTGACCAACGAGCAGGATGTGGTGACGATGAGCGAAGCCGTCAAGAAAGCGCTCGGACCGGTCGACATCCTCATCAACAACGCGGGCACGAACATACGCAAGAAACTCACCGACTTCTCCCTGGCCGAGTTTCGCAGCGTGATCGATTCCAGCCTGATCAGCACTTTTCTCGTTTCGCGGGCAGTGCTGCCGGATATGCGGGGTCGCGGGTACGGACGCATCATCAACATGACTTCGATGTTGAGCCACGTGTCCTTGCCGGAGCGCACGGCTTACTCGTCAGCGAAGTCCGCACTGTTGGGCTTCACCCGTGCGCTGGCACTCGAGGTAGCCAGTGACGGGATCACCGTCAACGGCATCAGTCCCGGCCCCTTTGGCACCGATCTGAATGCCGCGGTCATGAACAATCCCGAGGTCAATCGTCAGTTTCTAGCGAACCTGCCCGTGGGCCGGTGGGGGCAGGTGCAGGAGATCGGAGCGCTGGCGTGCTACTTGTGCTCGGATGCCGCGGGGTTCATCACCGGTACGGACATCGTTATCGATGGCGGATGGACGGCAAAGTAACGCGATGCCGCCGAAGGGTGTAACCGCGGCGATTCGGGCGGTGCTAGTCGGTATGTTGCTGGCGGGCGCGTCTGCAGAGCTGCTGGCCCAGACGCCGCCGGGGATACCCCGAACAGGCCAGGCCGTCCGCGAATTTCTGGGGTTGGGTCCAGCGCCGGACGGGGAGGCGGCGAAACGCGGTGCGCCCGTCTACGCCGCCAATTGCGCTTTCTGCCACGGCCCACAGGCACGTGGCGCTGAGGGACCGAGTCTCATCTACTCCGAGCTCGTCCTCAAAGACCAGCACGGTGCCCTCATTGCCGACTTCCTGAGAGGTGGCCGCCCTGAAAAAGGGATGCCGGCCTTTGCAACGCTGACGGATGAGCAGCGCAAAGACGTGGCCGAGTTTCTCCATCAACAGGTCGAGGACGTTGCCAACCGCGGCACCTTCCAGATCAAAAACATCGTTCTCGGGAATCCGAAGA
>JAXDQF010000087.1:0-15042 GCA_034668025.1 Gammaproteobacteria bacterium
GCCATTTCGGCTGGAGGAAGAAGAATTCATGGGGAATGTAGCGCTATCACTGCAGCGGCTCGTGGCACTCGCCGGCGCCGCTTTGATCCTGGTTGCGGCGGGTCAGCCGATTGAGGCCAAGACGCAGAAGCCGCCCCTCCACGGCCGCCACTGGATGGCCGTGACCGGCAAGCCGCTGGCAGCGACCGCCGGGGCGATGATCTTCCAAAAAGGCGGCAACGCGGTCGACGCCGCATGCGCAATGATCGCCGCCACCGCCACCATGTGGGACACCCTGTCCTGGGGTGGCGAGACACAGGCTCTGATCTACAACCCCAACACCGGCAAGGTCATCGGCATCAATGCGCTGGGTGTTGCACCGACCGGCGCGACACCTGAGTTCTTCCACAAGCAGGGCATGAAGTTTCCGCCCGAGTTTGGACCCCTCGCGGCGGTCACCCCGGGAACCCCTGGCGGACTCATGACCATGTTGGCCGAGTACGGCACGATGAGTCTCGCTGAAGTGTTGGCGCCGGCCATTGAGATGGCGGATGGCTATCCGATGGAGGCCGAGCTCTCCAACACCATCGAGAAGTACAAGGACAAGATCGCGCAGTGGCCCTACTCGAAGAAGACGCTCCTGATTCATCCAGGCGAGGCGCGTGAGGGCCCGCAGCCAGGAGAAGTTTTCCATCAGCCCGAGCTGGCAGCGACGTTACGCAAGTTGGTGGAGGCGGAGAAGAATGCCAGGGCGCACGGGAAGGATCGCAAGGCGGCGATCTATGCCGCGTACGACCGGTTCTACAAAGGGGACATTGCGCAGGAGTTGGTTCGCGGGACTCGCGAACAGGGCGGGCTGTTTACCGTGGAGGACCTGGCGAACTGGAAGGTCCACATCGAGGAGCCCGTTCATACCAACTACAAGGGAATCGAGGTCTACAAGCTGACCACCTGGGTGCAGGGACCGGTCATGCTCCAGGCGCTCAACATCCTCGAGAATTTCGACTTGAAGTCGATGGGGTATGACAGCGCACGCTACATTCATACGATCTACCAGGCGATGAACCTGTCGTTCGCGGATCGCGACTTCTATTACGGGGATCCGGCTTTCCCACCCGCGTCGCCCATCAAAGGGCTGTTGTCGAAGGATTACGCGCGTGAGCGCGCCAAGTTAGTGAAGCCCGACCACAATGATCCGGACATTCGCCCCGGCGATCCGTATCCGTTTCAGGGCGGCACCAATCCTTTCACGAATGTTCTGCAGAGTTGGCACAGCAAGATGCCCGCAGGCGTTGCGGGGGCGGCGAATCAATGGAGCCCCACGGCACTCGCGCAGTTCGACCGCAGCTTCAGACTCGGGACAACGAGTGTCGAGGCGACGGATGAGAAGGGCTGGGCTGTCTCGGTTACCCCCAGTGGCGGCTGGACACCCGCCGTCATCGCAGGCCACACCGGTGTGGGCCTGAGCCAGCGCATGCAGAGCTTCGTGCTCGATGCCAACGAGAATCCGTTCAACGTGCTGCAGCCCGGTAAACGCCCGCGCGCCACACTCACCCCCACAATGGCCCTGAAGGATGGCAAGCCCTACCTGGTGTTCTCTGTCCAGGGCGGCGATACCCAGGATCAAAACCTGCTGCAGTTCTTCCTCAATGTGGTCGAGTTCGGCATGACCCCCCAGGAAGCAACCGAAGCGGCCAATATCACCAGCTACCAGATGCGTGACTCCTTCGGAGCGCACGAATCGATTCCTGGCCGCCTGACCGTCAACAGTGCAACGCCGGATTGGGTTCGCGCTGAGCTGGTGCGGATGGGCTACAAGCTGGACTTTCAGGAGCGCAGCTCGGGGCCGATCAATGCGATCGAGCTCGACCGCGCGCACGGCACGATGTGGGGCGGCTCGAGCAATCACGGCGAGGATTACGGAATCGGATGGTAGTCACTAAGAACGAGCCTACGGTGGGCGGCCCAGCGGCTGAGCGCGGCGCCCACTTTGACTGAGCGCCGTTGGGAAATCATAGCCACAGCGTTGCTGTGGGTTGCCGTCGCCAGCCTGTTTGCGACATGGATCTCGGGAGCAGTCGGCCCCGGCTATGGCCTCTTCCGTTTGATCCCCAATGGCTATAACGAGGGCTGGAACGCCTATTGGGCTGACGTCGCCTGGAGCGGTGGGTCGCTTTATCCGGCCATCGACAGCCCTGTTTCCAACAACTACCCGCCCGTTTCTTTTTACATCGTGGGCGCGCTGGGAAGCCTGCTCGGCGACAACATCTTCGCCGGCCGATTGCTGGCGTTGATGAGCCTCATCGTGATTGCGCTGGACCTGTTTGTCTGGCTGCGCATTTTTGCGGTCACGCGCGCGGTTGCCGCATTCGGCGCCCTCTTGTTCCTCGCCGCGTTCGCTCACTACGCGCCAGCGTATATCGCCATGGATGATCCCCAGTTGCTGGCGCATGCCTTTGTCATGACGGGCGTCGTGCTGGTGTGGCGTTTTGATTTCAGCCGCAAGGCGCTGGTGGCGGCGGCTGTGCTGATGGTTTTGGGGGGGATGGTCAAACATCTCCTCATTGCGCTGCCATTGACGCTGACGGTCTGGATTGCGCTGTACCGCAGGCAGCTGTTGGCCATGTGGCTGATTGCGGCTGTGTCGGCGGTGACGCTCGCCGTTGCGGTGGTCTATCTGACTCAAGGCGAGATTTTCTTTCGCGACCTCGCCTCGAGCCGGCTTTATTCGCGGCAGCTCGTGGCGGCGGGCACCGGGCGCGTTTGGCGCAGCTTTGGCTTTTTGTTGGTTCTCAGCGCGACTGCGGCGCTGACCTGGCTGTCACGATTCAGCTCCCGGGTGCTGCGCGAACAGGCGGGGTTTGCGCTGCTGTATCTGGTGGTGGCCGGGGTCATCGGCGCGTTCGCCGCCGGTGGGAAGGGTGTCGACCGGAATGCGTTTTTTGATCTGTTGGTCGCGGCGTGTCTGGCGGTGGCAATCGGGGTGGAGCACATCAGGACTCGGCCTGCAGATGAGTCCTCGGCCTCTGGGGCGCACATCGCCGGCGCTTGGGCTCCCGGGACCGGGGCGGCGCTGAATCCGGTATTCGCTGCGGTGATTGCTCTGGGTTGCGGCAGCGTGTTCGCGACCCAGGCGGTGAATCAATGGCCCGCACGCTGGGCTCTGATCCAACAAACCGATGCTCGCGAAGCGGCGGCCGTCGAGATGGTTGACGCCATCCGGGCCTTGGGTGGCGGCGAGACTGCTTGCGAGGAGCTGTCGCTGTGCTACTGGGCGGGCAGCGCGTTCAAAGTGGATTTCTTCAACTACGGGCAGAAGCTCGCGACTGCGGCGCTGCCGGCAGGGGATTGTGCGGAAACTTTTTCGCCGCAGTCGGTTGCCCTGGTCCAGGTGAACTCCCCTCCCGGGGACCCCAGGCTTTCCTGGCGGTTGCCTCAGCCGTGTAACGACGCGATCGCGCGGGTGTATTCCCCGGTGGCAAGTACTTCAACTGCGCGGCTCATGCGGCCGGTGAGGCAGTAGTTCAGGCTGTGCGCCGCAGATGCCAAACATCTGCTGCGTATGCAATACCTGCTGGCAACAGCATGGTGAGATCGATCGCCCGCAACACCAACGCCACGGCCAGCGCTTGTGCCGGCGCCACGTGCGCAAGCGAGAGCGCAACCACCTGCGACCCTTCTGCGACACCAATCCCCGCGGGAATCGGCATGAGCTGTACGAATGCCTTGCTGAGGGGAAGTACAGCGACCAGGGCGAAGGGATCCACCTCGACCCCGAGCGACACCAACACGGGAACAAACAGCAGCACCTGGATGAGCTGATTTACAATTGATAACGAGAAAAACACCAGCGGCGGCCGCACACCATTGCTCAGAGATACATATTCGTTGTGTAGTGCGTGCAACATTTTCACGATCTTGTTGCCGCTGAAGCGCTGGGTGGCACGGCGAAGCATCTGGTACAGGCGGCGGCTCATCGACATGCCGGTGAGGACTGTGCCTACGCACAGTGCAGCCACCACCGCACCCAAAAGCGGCAGCAGGTCACCACGACCGCGCAATACAACAAACACCAATCCAACAGACGAGAGTGTGAGGATGGCCAATAGACCGAGCACGCGCTCCAGGACGATGGTCGCGGACACACTACTCACCGACCGTCCCGCGAGTGTGAGCCGGGCTGCACGAAATACATCGCTGCCAACCGACGCAGGGATCACGTAACCGACGAACCCCGAGGCGAGATAGATGCGGAAGGCGGCCCAATGCGACAGCCAGCAGCCGCGTGCTCGCAGCAGGAGGTTCCACTTGTAGGCCATGCTGAATCGGTCCAGCAGGAACAGGATAACCGTGAGCGCAATCGCGACGGGCTCAAGGTCGTCGAAGGCGGCTAAGGTTGCGTGCAAGTCGAGGAAGTGCACCAGGAGTGCAACGATGACTGCCATGAGAATCCATGGCGCCCATCGTTTGAGCAGGGCGGGCTTGGTCACTCGGCACTCCTAGGGTCTTTCGGGCAGCTTTCTGAAAGCTTTCAGCTACCTTTCTAGAGCAAAAGGGATGCCTCGTTAAGTCAAAGATTGATTTGGGGGTGAAGAAGCCTCGAGAGAGCGGATGAAATCCACGAAGGCGCGCAGGGGCGCGGGGAGATAGCGGCGGCCAGGAAAGTAGAGAAATGGCCCCGAGAAGCTTTGCCACCACAGCTCCAGCACGGGCTCGAGCACGCCGCTGTCGAGGTAGGGGCGTAACCAACCCTCGAACAGAGCAATAACGCCGCTTCCGGCGATGGCTGCATCCACGGCAAGGTCGACGGCTGCGCCAAGGCTCACGATGAGAGGACCTGTCGGCTCCACTTTCACGACCTCGCCCTCGTGTTCGAATTCCCAGGCATTCATTGCACCGCTCGGGAATCGGCCGCGCAAACACGCATGATCGAGTAGCTCGCGCGGATGCGTAGGACGGCCGCACCGATCGAGATACGCGGGCGATGCCGCCGTCGCAAAGCGCTGCTTCCGCGGCCCGATGGGAACGGCGACCATGTCCTGCTCGAGGCGCTCGTCGTAGCGAATCCCTGCATCGCAGCCGGCTGCCAGGATGTCGACGAAACTCTCCTCGGCGATCACCTCGAGGGTGATATCCGGGTAAGCCGCAAGAAACGGCGGCACGATGCGAGGCAGGACGAGGCGTGCCGCACTGACCGGCACATTCAGCCGAAGGGTACCGGCTGGCCGATCGCGGAAGTGGTTGACCACATCCAACGCCCCCTCGATGTCTGCCAGCGCCGGGCTGAGTCGATCAAGCAGCCGTGCCCCAGCTTCAGTGGCACCGACGCTTCGCGTGCTGCGGTTGAGCAGCCGGACGCCCAGCTGGGTTTCCAGCCTCCGTACGGCTTCGCTCAGGGTGGAGGCGCTGCTGCTGGTTGCCCGGGCGGCCTCGCGAAACCCTCCCGAGCGGGCGACCGCCACGAATGCGCTGAGATCACCCAGGTCCGCCATTGTTCGTTTTTCCGCACAGCCCGTGCCGATTTACCCATATTATCGCACGCGCCATCCCCGCGTACATTGGCGCTCCAGTCAATGAGGAGATATCCATGAGCGACATCAGCGCAATGGGAACATTCAAGCTCGGCGGTCGATCGGTCAGGCGTCTCGGCTATGGAGCCATGCAGCTCGCCGGAAAGGGTGTGTTCGGGCCACCCAAGGACAAACCGGGTGCGCTCGCAGTGCTGCGCGAGGCCGTGGCCGTTGGCGTCAATCACATCGACACCAGCGACTACTACGGTCCGTACATCACAAACCAACTCATCCGCGAAGCATTGCACCCCTATCCCGAGGACCTCGTGATCGTCACCAAGATCGGGGCGAAGCGCGGCCCGGACGGATCATGGAACCCGGCCATGTCGCCCGCCGAATTGACCAGCGCGGTGCATGACAACCTGCGGAATCTTTCGCTCGACGCGATCGAAGTTGTCAACCTGCGGATCATGGGAGGTGGCACTGGTCACGGACCCACAGAAGGTTCGATCGCGGCGCCCTTGACTGCGTTGGCTGCTCTTCAGCGGCAGGGACTGGTACGACACATCGGCCTCAGCAACGTGACGGCGAAACAGGTCGCCGAAGGTCGCACGATCGCCAACATTGTCTGTGTGCAGAATCAATACAACCTGGCACACCGTGAAGATGATGCGTTGATCGACGATCTCGCGCGCGACGGCATCGCCTATGTGCCGTTCTTCCCCCTAGGCGGCTTCTCACCGCTTCAGTCGACTGCGCTGTCCGACGTCGCCAAGGAGCTCAATGCCACGCCGATGCAGGTGGCACTGGCCTGGTTGCTACAGCGCGCGCCTAATATCCTGCTGATCCCCGGCACTTCGTCGGTTGGGCATCTGCGGGAGAATCTGGTGGCTGCAAACCTGACACTGCCGGGTGATATGGTGGCAAAGTTGGAGGGTATTGCTGGCAAAACGGCCTGAGCAATGGACAGGGTATCCAAGCATGCGCATTGATCACATCGCTCTGTGGACCACTGACATTGAGCGCTGCAAGCAGTTCTATGTGGACTACTTCGGGGCTACGGCGGGCGCCGGGTACGTCAATGCTAAAAAGGGTTTTGAGTCGTGCTTCCTGAGCTTTATCGACGGGGCACGGCTCGAAGTCATGCAGACATCCACGCTGTCTCCCGTGACTGCCGAGCCGGGGGCACACAGGATGGGACTCACTCACCTCGCGATTTCTGTCGGATCCGAGCAGTTGGTGGACGAGCTGACGCAGCGGCTCAAAGCCGATGGGTTTCCGGTTCTCGACGGGCCGCGTCGAACGGGTGATGGGTATTACGAGAGCGTGGTTGTTGATCCGGATGGCAACCGGATTGAAATAACCGCGTGATCCTATTCGCCGAGCCATGACCCGCGGAAATAGCGATTTTTGAGGCGGGCCCTGCGGGTGGCTTGAACTGCGCCGGGTTCGTCCCCACAGGTTACTCAATGAGCTCCCCGATTCGCGCCGTCGTTGTAGTGTTGACGGTCACCGTGGTGGTGTTGGCCGGCGTCGGGGGTATCCGCTGGGCCAAGCGTCATTCGACAGGTGCCCAACTTCTGGCGAGCGCCATGATCTTAGCCCTGGGAATCGGCGTGCCAATCGTAAATCCTCCACAGCAAGGTGTTGAAGAGGCACGGGAGGACAAGGGTAAGAAAGGATCGGAGTCTGGCGACCCACCCACCGCCTGATTGCCCCTGATCTTCCTGCCCCGAACAGAGAATGCCGCCTGGGGCGCCAATCTGGCCGGCTCTCCCATAGTGGGTGCGCAGAGCGATCCGGAACCCGTCACCACTTTCTTCATTCCGGTGACTCATTGGTCCGACGGAACGGTGGCGATCATGGAAAAGCACTGACGCTACTGGATCGAACCGTCAGGCAGCACAGGTTAGAATGCGGTACACGCAGGAGCCGCCATGCTGACCGTCCATCATTTGGGAAAATCGCAGTCCGAACGCATCGTCTGGCTGTGCGAGGAGCTTGCGATTCCCTACGAGCTCAAGCTCTACGAACGGGATCGCGTGACCTTGCTGGCGCCGCCCGAATACAAGGCACTCCACCCGACCCAGGCCGCCCCAGTCATCTTCGATGGTGATCTCGTGCTGGCCGAATCCGGCGCGATCATGGAATACATCATCGCCAAATACGGCAGGGGCCGCTTTACGGTGCCGGCCGATCATCCGGACTATCCACAGTATCTCTACTGGTTCCACGCGGCCAACGGCACGATCCTGCCGAGCCTGGGCCGCAACATGCTGATGGGCATGCTCAATCTGACAGCCGAAAACCCGCGCGTCGCCGCCCTCAGGGCGCGGCTCGAACGGCACCTTCAGATGGTCGAGGCGCGACTCGGCGAAGCGCCCTATTTCGCCGGCCAGGAGTTCACGGCGGCCGACATCATCATGGTCTTCTGCCTGACCACCATGCGCTATTTCATGCCGGTGAATCTCACGCCCTTCCCGAACATCCTCGCCTACCTGCAGCGCATCTCCGAACGACCTGCCTATCAGCGCGCCATGGCGAAGGGCGATCCCGGAATGGCGCTGCTGCTGACCTAGAGGGTGCAGCGCTCTCAAACCAACACAACGAGCTCAGTGGGATCCGGCGCATTCAGAACAGGCGGCTGCCGTTCGGCACCGGTTGATCCGGTTTGAACAACACCACCGCTCCGGCCGTGTCGGCAAAGCCGAGCGTCAACACCTCGGACATGAAACTTCCAATCTGGCGAGGCGGGAAGTTCACGACAGCCGCCACCTGGCGACCGATCAAGGTATCCGGCGTGTAGTGTTCGGTGAACTGCGCGCTGCTCTTCTTGCGCCTTGTGGGCAGTCAAAGCAACTACCGTTGATCTCCGACGTCCATCAGCGACGCTCGGCGTCACACTGTTTGCAAACGAGACTTTTACCGACAACAGCCGCACGACCTTCAGGCGTTGTCGTCCAAGGGCGGTTGGTCCAGGGCGGATTGTGACGCACATGCTGAGTGTGACCACATTCGAGGTCCGCCACCCAATAGCCCTCGTGGTCCTGATGGAATCCGATGATTTTTCGTTCTATGACCTTCGCTCACTCATGAGAATCACGCGCGCCTGTCGACCTACTGAGAAAACCACGCACTCTCTATGCGGCCGTTCTCGAGTATGAGGCGAAACTCAACCGCGGCGTGCTCGAATCTCACTCCGTAAATATCCGCTCCAGCGGGACTGACAGCTTTAAACGCGATGGACTGCAACGGACCGAAACCCACTATCGCCTTTTGCAGCGCGGGGAGCTCCTGGCGGGTGAGTTGGGCGAGCGCCGGCCCCATCTCGTCATAGCGAGGCGCGCCTTTCGCCAGACCCTCAATCAATCCGCGCAGGGCCGCTTCGCTGCCGGGGGTTCCCGCTTGCTCCTCGAATCTCTTTTCTATTTCAATCGAGGCCTCGAGCGCCGTCCGGCCTTCGGCGTCATTCATTCGCTTGGCGACCTGCTTCTGACCGTTCTGGTAGAGAGTGACCGATGACCCTGCGCCATTGTCATCGGCCGAAAATTCCCAACGCGCGTCCACAACTTTCGTGAAGTACTCCCGTTCGGACGTAGGGAAGATCTCAGCAGGGGCCTGTCCCGAGACCCGCGATTTGAAGTGAGTGTCATCGCGCCAGAATGTGACAGTAGAACCGGAGTCGAATCGGAATGCTCCAACATATCGATCGAAAAGACTCGGCGCTATTGCGTTCAATGTGCGCTCTGGCGGTGCAAAGTCGGGCCAGTGGTACTCGTGCGCAATCGTGCGGAGAATCTGTGTTACGACTTCGCCTCCGTTGTCGCCGTTGGTCATGATCACAGCGCCGTCTCCATTCTGATAGGACACCAGATTGCACCGGTAGCCATCGTTGGCTCCGCCGTGAGTGAAATATTTCTGAGCCGTACTCCCTCCAACAGAGAAGCCGAGAGCCTGTTGGTTGTACATCGGTGCGAGCATTGCGTGCGCGGTTCCGAGCGGCAATACAATCGCCGAAGTCCCGGAGAGCGCTTGCTGCATTCCGATTGCAAGACGGGCCAAGTCAGAGGGCGTCGTCCACAAACCCGCGGCGGCTTGTTCCGGGTAGACGTGCGGTCCCCCTTCAACGGGAGCTCCGTTGGAGCGATAGGGGAGCGCCACGTGCGCCAGTAGTTTGCCCGGGAGCGGCTGCTCGTACGTGCTCCGCTGCATGCCCAGAGGCTGGAGCACTATGTCGTGCATCAGCTGCGGGAAGAAGGTGCCGGTGACGTCGTCGAGAACCTGTTGAATTATCTCGAACCCACCGCCTGAATATCTCGAGTTCACTCCGGGCACCTGATCTACGCGGATGGGAGAATTGTTAGCCGGTGGCTGGCCGTTGAGAATCTGTATGAGGTCGGGAAGGGGTGCGTTCGCAGCATACCCGGCGAATCCGTGAACAGTGACTCCCGCCGAATGACTCAGAAGTTCGCGAAGCGTCACTTTAGACTTCTGCGTGAATTCATTGGTCGGCAATTTCCAGCTCTTCAGATACTCATTCACGTCGGTGTCCAGACTGAGCTTGCCTTCGTGTACCAGGTGCAGGACGGCGAGGGCAGTCACGGGCTTGCTAATGGACGCGGCTTGGAACAGCGTTTCTGGAGTTACCGGGGGGCCCCCTTCCCGTACGACTCCAAAGCCGCGGGCCCACGCGAGTTTTCCAGCGTGGATCACGGCGATACTGACCCCCGGGACGTGAAGTGCCGCAATTTGGCTCGAGAGTTTGGTGGAGGCGGTCGGTTCGCCTTTGATTAAAACGGGCGGTAAGAGGCCATTCTGGATTTGATTTATGCGCTGGTCGATGTCTGACGCGCCGCGTGACGCCGAGGCGACAACGAGAAGCAGCAAAGCGCAACAGGCTCGATCTCGTGATCGCGTTCTACCATGTGCACTCAAGACCGTGGCAAGCACGTGCGACCGTTCCATGATCCGTACTCCTTCAAAACAGCGATCGTAGGCTACAACCCGTCCTCTACAATAACGGCTTCTCGCAATATACCCGTCTGCCATGCAGCCGGAGAAGCCACGCGCGGCATGGCGAAGAAGATTTGCGGCGCGACGTTGTTGAGACACTACGGCTGGCGGGCCCCAGGTGATTGGAATAGTGTTTGACGCATGGACACGCGGCCACTCGGGACGGACAGTCATGACTAAGCAGGTTCTCTTAGTTCAAGGAGCTCGAAGGAGGATGGCAGAACGCAGACATCGGGCCTCAGACAGACTTTTCAATAAGAATCCCGGCGGGAGTCCCCGTCTTCCTCCATCACGGCACTGAGGACGAGTCTGTCCCCTTTGCTCATGTTCATCTGTACGCGAAATCCCTCCCGCACGCTGTTGTCCGCACTTGCGAACGTAGCGATCACCAGCTCAACAATGACATGAGTCAGGTCGCGCGGGACATCCGTTCAATCGGTTAATACCCAACGGACGTGCAATCACCGTGCTTAAATCAAGGGCGAATCCGACGTCCATCAGAAACGCTCAACGTCATGAGCGATGACAATCGCATCGTGAAGTTGGAATCGGATGTGAATCTGGAAGACCGGTTTATCAAGTTCTGTGTTCCGGTGGGACTTAGGTCGTAACTGCTATTTCTTGGACGATGTGTCGATTTCCGGTGCGGCCGTTCGTCTTGATCGTGAAGGCAGGTTAACCGGAGGCATCATGAAGTTACTTCTCACTTCCGCTGGCATCATCAACACGAGCATCCACGACGCGCTGGTCGACCTACTGGGCAAACCGATTGCCGAGTCCAGTGCCCTTTGCATTCCTACGGCGCTTTACGCCAACCCCGGCGGGGCTGGCCGGGCATGGCAGTTCATCAGCGGACGAGAACCCCGCTGCCCCATGTGCGAATTGGGTTGGAAGTCGTTGGGGGTGCTGGAGCTCACCGCGCTGCCCAGCATCGATAAAGAGCTTTGGGTCCCCATGGTCCAACAGACCAACGCCCTGCTGGTTGGAGGCGGCGATCCGCTGTATCTGAGCTACTGGATGCGGCAGTCCGGACTGGCAGACCTCTTGCCGTCGCTGCGGCGCGAGACGGTCTACGTGGGATTGAGCGCCGGGAGCATGGTGATGGCCCCCAACATCGGGGAGGAGTTCGTCGGCTGGAATCCGCCCTCCGGCGGCGATAGAACGCTGGGAATGGTTGATTTTTCGATGTTTCCTCACCTGGATCTCGAGCAGTTCCCGGAGAATAGCCTGGCTCACGCGGAAAAGTGGGCCGCCAAGATGCCGGTGCCGGGGTATGCGATTGACGATCAGACCGCGATCAAAGTGACCGACGACACCGTCGAAGTCGTCTCCGAGGGGCACTGGAAGCTGTTTACCCCCTAACACCATGGAAGCGGTCCAGTCGACCCGAGCGCAGCGACGTCGCACCCCTCCTTCGCTAGGACCTGCCCCACACGTGGCACCCCTCCGGTGATCTGGCGGGTCAACACCGGAGCATGCGACGCTCCGGCGTGACCGTGACCGCTCACGAGCCGCGTATCAGTGGCAACACGTGTTCGATGCCCAAATTGGCTTCGGTGCACTGGAGCTGTCGTAGATAACCAGGTTGCCGTCGTTTTGCATCAGGAGTGTCTGGCCGAGTAGTCCGGCGGATTGGCTCTGCCACAGAGTCTGTCCGCTCGTGCTGTACTCCACCAAGTTGCCATCTGCCTGGAAAATGAGCACGGCAGGCGACATTCCCGCAGTTCCTGAAGACCACAGCGCACTGGATCCCTGGCGTAGCACCACGTTCCCGTCCCCCTGTAGATTCAACGTGAATCGGCCGTCCTGTGATGCCAGCGCCTGTCCCGGCCTCAGGCCTTGACCACTGAGCGCAGTTCCAGGCGGGGTCCCGGCCGGCGCGAGCGGCGGAACTCCGGTGGCTGTAAACAACCCCAAATTGACTGCATTCGCAATAGCTTGCATGCCCGCGTCGCTTGGATGCAGACCATCGCCGCTGGTGTTGAATGCCGCGCGGAAGAACGTCGGATTGGCAGGATCGTGAACCGCAGTGTCCTGGTCGATCACCCCGTCGCACCCGCTGCCAGTACCGCGAATGAACGCATTCACCTGCTCCCGAATGGGCTCTTGCTGCGCGCTCCATCCCTGGTATCCGGCGTACGGCGTCAATGTTGAGCAGAGAAACTTGACCCCACTCGCGTGCGCTTGCGTGATCAGTTTCTGAATGCCCGCGATCAGGCTCTCTGCGCTCGGCGGCGGATTGTGCGAAGTCAGGTCATTGATCGGGTCGTCCGAGAAAATGACGTAACGAACGTTGGCCTGCGACAGCACGTCGTGCGAAAAACGATTCTCCGCGCTGCGTCCAGCACCATCACTCAGCAATTGATTTCCGCTGATGCCCTCGTTGACCACTCCGACACTCAGCCCCGCGCCTATCAGCCTCTGGGCCAGAAAGTTTGTCCATCGGGTGTTTGTGTTAAAGCTCGAGTTAATCCCATCGGTGATCGATGCGCCCAGAGTTACGACCGCGCCGCTGGCCGAGGCGTTTTGCACGTCGAGATTGGTGAGAAAGAAGTTGCTGCTGTATTGGGCCACGGGGCTGAAAGTCACGCTGCCGCTCACGTCGCCCGCGGCGACGTAACTGCTTTGGTTGCCATTTTGATGAATGGTATCGTTGGTGACAGCAGACGGAGTCGGGAAATAGAAGCTGACCGCGTAGTCGGCCAAAGGATCGATCGTCATGTCCACAGGGTCACTTTCGACTTCTGCCCCCGGCGCGATCGTGACGGCCGCTTGGCCGCTGAAAGTCATCGCGTGGTCCGTTCCCGCGACCGTGGACGAGGTTGTGCCGTTTGCTCGCGCGATGTGGGTGTCGCTGATTGACAAAGGCTGCGTGCCGAACAGATTTGAAATTTTGATACGAGCCGCCGTTCCACCCAGGCTCGTATGGAGTGTTTGTCGCAGGGTCTGTTGATTGATTGTAGTGCTGAAGTTACCCGTCTGTGGGGCAACCGCCCAACTGCCTGTCCATGCCACTGTGCCTTGTGCGAACGCCGCGGGGACGGCGCTCACCAGGAGAAGTGTCCGCATCAAAGAGCGGCTGCCGTGCCGTACTGTATCCTTAGTCACTGCGCATTTTCCTTTGAGAGTCTGAGGTGCCCTGGCAGAGCAATCTGCGTGCCCGCGAGCTCGTGTTCAAAGCGATGACACTAGACGTGTAGTGCTCCATATGTCATCGCGCGGCCAGTTGAGTCGCCCTGAAACGGTTGAGGTCATCCAGAGCGGCCTGTTCCGCTGTACGTTTGCAATATTCCCACAGTGCATCGGCCTCGGCATCTGCCGATTCTTTTCGATCTGCCCAAGAGAAATCGTGCTGCTGCAGTTGTGTCGCCACCCATCCGTCCAGCTGCTCACTGCGACGACGATCCAGCAGACGCGTCGTCCACTGAGTCAGCCGGAAACGCCCGCCATTTCCCAACGGTGAAAAGAACTCACGATCAGCATCATTTTCGATCGACGCCATGAGCCGCACTAATTCTTTGCCCGCTTTCGTGAGGCCGACAGAGCGAAAGCGGCGATCAAAATCCGGCGTTTCCTTTATGGCGAGCCCTTTTGCTACCAGACGATCGACCAACTTTGACGCCCATCCCTTGCTCATCCCGATTGCGAGACCCAGCTCGACCGGCGACATACATTGTGGCCGGTACAACTCCCGCAGCGCAGCCCATTCCGATGCGATGATGCCGGCCTCACTGAGTAATCGGTTCATGGTCTTGGAAAAGCGTTGATCGATGCGCCTCACCCAGTGACTGAGATGCGATCGCGCCGGCCTGATCGGTATCCAAACTGGCGCCCGCTGTTCGATCATTTCATCGTCTATGCTTTCGATGTCCATGGAGGCCTCGCGAGGGGTATAGGGTGCGCATGATAGTTCTCCAGGAAACTACCTTGGGCGGCCGTTACTCATGTATGCGCGTCAAAAGGCGTTTCTTTGGGGCTGCGCCCGAACGGCGACCGCCGATTGATTGATTCACTTCGCTAGGACGTGCCCCAACACGTGGCACCCTTCCGGTGAGCGGCGAGCCTCAGCAGGCCGGGCTGTCCCCCACGATAATTATCGAGCGCGATCAGGCTGCGAGTCGTAGTGCAAAGCCTTCCAGCTCTGTTCCGCTTCACGACATTTCGGACAGAATTTGACATCCCTCTGCTTTGGGTTGTTTGGACTCACTCGACAGCCTCCCAGCACGAACGAACGCGCGTTGGGAAACAAAGTCGATTGCGCCTCCCGGAACTCCGGGGAGAAGCGAAAGAGCCCATACCGAATCGAAACGAGTCCGCGCAACAGGGGCTCATTGTGAATGCTGCATTTAGCGGCAAAGGGGAACACGAGGGTGTCTCCAAGCAACAGGAGTACTCCATTCGGGACCTCAAGTTAGCTCCCAAAAGCGCCTGATTGAACTACACGCTAAGAGTGGTGGGCGCGTAGGGCGGCAAGACTCGATAGACGTAGAAGTCAACCTGCTCCGGATGCTTCCCGACGAACGATACGGAGAGACTCTCA